>DIHU01000229.1:0-33610 GCA_002420315.1 Akkermansiaceae bacterium UBA5688 | reverse complement strand
AAAAAGTCTAAAAGCTGAGCTTTTGGTAATCGACCAAGTGTCAATAATGATCGATCTTGAGATATGAAAATATTGGGTTTGATAATATTGGGTGTCTCATTTGCTGGCGGGCAGTCCCTCTTTGATGGGAAAACCTTGAAAGGGTGGGTGGTCCAGGAAAAAGAAGCGTGGATGTGGAAGGTCAAGGATGGTGCAATTGTTGGAGGCTCGCCCAATAAAAATGTTCCTCACAACACTTTCATTACCACGAACAAGCGTTACAAGAATTTTGAACTTACTTTGCAGGTTAAGGTGAGAGGAAAAAGACCCAACGCAGGAATTCAGATCCGTAGTGAGCGTATTGAGGATCATCATGAAATGATCGGTTATCAGGCTGACGTTGGGTCGGGATATTGGGGGAAACTTTATGACGAATCACGCCGGAGGAAGTTTTTAGCGCCTCTTGCATCTGCGGCAGCTACCAATGCGGCCAAAGAGGGCTGGAATAACTACAAAATCCGATGTGAAGGCAAAAGGATCCGGATGTGGATCAACGGGATTCTCACTTGCGACTATACTGAAAAGAATGATTCGATCCCCTTAGATGGTTATATCGCGTTGCAAGCTCACAGCGGTCCGCCATTTGAGGTGAGTTACCGAAAGATAGCTCTTAAGGAACTTTAGGAGGTTTTGGGAGCGCACATTTTTTGGTGTAGCACCTTGAACGCCCCACCGGCCCCTTTGAGATCATCTGTGCCGAGAAACTCGGCTTGAGTGATAAGACTGCCTGTCTCTAAACCAATCTTATTCCCCCAGTTAATTAGATCGGGAAAATGGACGTCGAAAGTGAGGTCTTGTTTGCCAGGGTTTTGGTAGGCGTCGGGTGGAAGGAGGCGCATGTGGTGGGCATAGGCACGGAGTGTTCCGAGGGGACGGCGGTGGTAGATTTCTTTTGAATCGCCGCCATAGTCGATCGTTAAGATTTCACCTTTTGTAAGTTTACTAAGATCGCTTAGGAACCATTGATAAATGGATTCGGCAACTTCGAACCGGATTGGAAGTTTTTTGAATAGGGAGGAATTGGGGAGGTCTTGGCACGTTTGCCAAATTTCCTCCTTTTTTTGACCGAGATAAAGTTCTTGTAGTGAGTGGTTGAAGACTCGTACCGGAAATGCGTCAAAAAATTCGTTTGAAATGATAAGAGCTTCTCCCCGAGTTACTTCGAGGGCGTCACTGAGAGTGGCGTGCCAACTTCCTTTGTTTTTTTCCTGCTGTTGCTTTACCAGGTGAGGAGAAATTTCCACAAAATGGTAATTAAGTTTCTGGCGGGAAAAGAAACCCAGTGAGCTTCGAATGTCCCTAGCTAGGGTTCCATCGCCAGGGCCGAGTTCTATGACCGGGAGTTTCAGGTCTTGGCGCTCCCAGGCGGATTCAATCCACGCAGCAATTTTTTGGGCAAGAAGCTTCGTAAGCTTTGGGGTGGTAGTAAAATCACCTCGCGGTCCAATGATTGAGCGCGGGGTGGTATAGTATCCCTCCCGTCCATAAAGCGCTTTAGCCATAAAATGGTCGAAGCGGATGGGGTTGGAATCAGGAGTTGGTAAGGAGTTTTTCACAGCCCTTGATGTCGAGCTTACCCGAGGCTAGGATAGGAATTTCTTCAACTGGGATGATTGTTTGGGGGCACCAAAGAGAGGGGAGCCCTTGGTCTAGAAGTTTGTAGCGGAGATCGAGGTTTTCTTGCTCGATCGCAGGACCGGCGATAGTCGAAAGAAGTGCGATCGCTTCGCCTTTCTTTTCATCGGGTATACCGACCACGGCAACTTTTGGCTCAATTTCGTTATCAAGATTCCAGACGCGATTAACAGCAGCTTCGACGTTTTCGTGGGGGACCATCTCACCGGCGATCTTAGAAAAGCGGGAGAGTCTGCCTTCGATGAAAAGGAAACCCTCATCATCGATGTGACCGACATCGCCTGATTTGAACCACCCGTTTTCGTCAATCACTTCCTCTGTAATTTCTGGGCGGCTGAGGTATCCATTAAAAACATTCGATCCTTTCATCCAGATTATGCCAGATTGATCGATGCTGTTTTCTTCGTCGGTAGCCGGGTTGGTGATGCGGATGGCAAGCCCGGGAAGGGGCGGTCCGACAGAGGTGAAACATTGGGAAGGGATAACGGGAAGACCGTTTTCGGCAGCAGGGTCCGGTAGATTGATAGTGGCGGCAGGAGAGGTTTCGGTTAGGCCGTAGCCCTCCAAGGGAAGAATACCAAATTTTTCTTCGAACGAATTTGCAAGGTTTCCCGGGAGCTTCTCGGCTCCAGTCACCACGATCTTCAGAGATGAGAGCATATTGGGATTGATTCGGCGCATATATCCGCGCAGGAAGGTCGGAGTGGTGAGGAGGAGGTTTACTTGATATTGCGAGATTAATTCGGAGAGGCGTTTGGTCTCTAATGGAGATGGGTAAGTAACAATGTCGAGGCCTTCAATAATGGGGAATAGGAGAGTGGCAGTAGTGCCAAAGGAATGGAAAAGGGGGAGGCATCCTAGGAGTTTAGGGTCGTCAGGAAGATCAAGCTGACGGCCAAATTGACAAACATTGGCTAGAAGGTTTCGGTGAGTGAGTGGGACGCCCTTGGGTTCGCCCGAAGAACCAGAGGTGAAAAGAAGAAGTGCTTCTTCGTCGCCTTTTGATTTGCCTATACCGTGAAGCTTGGCGATGACTTGTGCTGGAAGGACTTTTCCAAGCAAGGTCCACTTAACGATTTTTTTCTTAATCCTCGGAAGAATTCTTTCGATAAAGAGGAGGTCGCGGTTGGGTGGCCAGGGAAAATCGGCGACCTTTCGAACAAAGGGATCGGCGGTGATAAAACGGTCGAGGTCGGCTTGATGAATTGCGGAACCGATTGCTTCATGGGAAGCAGTGTAGTTGAGATTTACCGGGATTTTATTGGCGAAAAGGACTGCGATGTTGGCGATCGTTCCACCACGACCAGGAGGGAGTATTACACCGACACGCTTTTTCTTGGTCGATAGTTTAATTTCCTTGGAAAGAGCAAGGGCTGCTCCGAGGATTTTTTCAAAGGAAAGCTCAGAATCGTCGGTCCCGTCGTAAAGACTGTTTTTCTTGGAATGTTTTTTGAGCCCCTGAAGAACTGTCATCGCGAGAGATTCTTTGAGGAAATCACGGCTGGAAAAACTTTCTTCCGAAGCAATGAGCAGTGCTTCCCGGTAGCGGGCAATGGAGGCCTGACCACGGGGGATAGTTTTACTAAAATTAAGGATGGCGGTTGGAAATTTACTCGAATTTTCAATCTCAAGCTTCATTTCTGAAGGGACCGAAACATCAAGAGGCGCGATAGGGATCCCAAGTTGGCAAAGGGCGCGGAGAATATCGGAGGGAATATGGCATGAGGAGCCATGGCGGGCGTTGGTGATTCCAGGAACAAAGATTAGAACACCATTAGCCTCAATTTTAGGTCCAAGATTTACGCCAACGTCCGGTAGAGATTCATCTATTTTAGAAAATGCCGCTCCACGATGACCACTGTGTTGGAGGTAAGATTGGAGTTTTTCGGTGAGAGTTACGGTTTCTTCGACTAGCCAAGTGATATTTCGACCAGCTAGGCTGGAAGCGAGTGCATTCGCTTGGTTTGCATCGAGCCGGCCAGGTACGATGAGGCATCCGTCTTTTGGGAGACGGTCCAAAGAACGGACTTCTATGGGAGTGCTCATGGAAGAATCTAGTGCGGATGTAGCCGCCTCAGGAGGAAAGCATGAATTCCCCCCGGTCAAAACGAAAAATGCCTGAGCCTCGCTTTCAGGCTTTCAGCAGCCCTATTGAGTTGTTAAGTCTTCCGAAACACAGTTGATATGGAAAAAATGAAGACCGCCAAAGGGCGCTACTGGAGGGCGCACTTACGATGTGTAGGATTACTCCTCGTGATTTGGTTTCTGACCTCATTTGGTTGCGGAATTCTCCTGCGGGATTGGCTTGATGGGAATTTCCCGAATGTGGGATCGGCTCCTTTCGGTTTTTGGATGGCGCAACAGGGATCGATCATTTCCTTTGTAATCATTTTACTGGTCTATAAATTTTGGATGGAGCGGATTGAGTCGGTGCTTGAGCAGGAGAAGGAGGAAACGAAATGACTCAAGATACCTGGAATTTCATTTTTATCGGTCTATCCTTTGCCCTCTATATTGGAATTGCACTCAGACAGAGAGCTGGTTCCACAAGTGAATATTACACTGCGGGCGGAGGAGTGTCTCCGTTTGCTAACGGCATGGCAACCGCTGCCGATTGGATGAGCGCTGCCACCTTTATCTCGATGGCCGGTTCGCTTGCGATAGGCGGATATGATGGTTCGCGATTTCTAATGGGATGGACAGGAGGATTCGTTCTTTTAACCGTCCTGATGGTTCCTTTTTTACGGAAGTTTGGAAAAGCGACCGTGCCTGATTTTATTGGTGATCGTTATTATTCGAAAGCAGCGCGCTTTGTCGCGGTGGTTTGTGCGATTTTCATCTGCCTTACTTATATTATGGGGCAAATGCGTGGGGTGGGCTTGGTTTTCTCCCAGCTCTTTGGAATCGAGATCGCGACTGGCGTAATCGTGGGTGGGGCGATAGTATTTTGCTATGCCGGGCTCGGGGGAATGAAGGGGATCACTTACACCCAGGTGGCCCAGTATTGTGTCATGGCTTTTGCCTACACGATTCCAGCCATCTTTATCGCGATTGCACTGACGAATAATTTCATCCCGCAGCTCGGTTTCATCGGAGATTATACTTCAGGCGAGGAGGCAGTTCCATTTCTTGAAAAGCTCAACACGATCAATACAGGTCTAGGTTTTTCTAAGTATACTGATGGCTCGCTCTCGAAGATCGATATGTTCTGCATAACTGCGGCACTGATGTGTGGGACGGCAGGACTGCCTCACGTGATTGTACGCTTTTTCACGGTGAAAAATGTAAAAGCAGTGCGGACTTCGGCCTGTTGGACTTTGAGTTTTATTGCGGTGATTTATTTGACTGCTCCAACTATCGGAGCGTTTTCGAGGGTGAATTTAATCGAGAACCTGAACAATAAATCTTACTCGGAGACTCCTGACTGGTTTCAGGAATTTGAGGAGACTGGGCAAATGGCTTGGGTGGATAAAAATAAAGATGGGATAATTCAATATTGGGGAAAAAGAAAATCAGAGTCGGGTAGGTCGGGTCTGGTGTTTGTAGGAAAGCCTTCCTTCGAAGAGGGTGTAAAGGGTGGCTCAGGTGAGAAGGTCGTCACAAACAAGATCGTGACTGACAACCCCAACGAACTTTATTTTGGAAATGACGTTATGGTAATGGCAAATCCCCACATGGGTAATCTGCCAAAGTGGGTCATTGCTCTACTAATGGCGGGTTGTATTGCAGCTGCTCTTTCGACAGCAGCAGGGCTTCTGTTGGTGCTCTCGACTTCTATTTCACATGATCTTATGAAGAAGATTGTGAAGCCTGATCTTTCCGACAAGGAAGAGATCAAGTATGCGAGAATTGCTTCCCTTGGGGCTCTTTTGGTGGCGATGTGGTTTGGAATCAATCC
This sequence comes from Akkermansiaceae bacterium UBA5688, assembly GCA_002420315.1. Classification (GTDB taxonomy): domain Bacteria; phylum Verrucomicrobiota; class Verrucomicrobiia; order Verrucomicrobiales; family Akkermansiaceae; genus SW10. Next base: position 28,038 of record DIHU01000229.1, on the reverse strand, counting down.
TCCCTCTACTTTTGTTGCAAAGACGGTTGCCTTTGCCTTTGGATTGGCAGCGTCATCCTTTTTCCCAACACTTCTAATGGGAATCTTCTCTCGTAAGATGAATCGGGAAGGTGCAATCGCAGGAATGGTCAGCGGGATTCTCTTTACGATGGCCTATATCATCTATTTCCAATTCATGGGAGGAACGAAGGCGCAGTATCTCTTGGGAATTTCACCTGAAGGGATTGGTTTTCTTGGAATGATTATCAACTTCGTTGTGGCCTTCACAGTCGTAAAGTTCACCAAAGCTCCTCCAATGGAAGTCATTGAGTTGATTGACAACGTCCGATTCCCAGGAGGAAAGGAGACTGAAGCACAGGGTCATTAGATAAGCTTTTGGACTGTGCAAGGAAGCTCACATAATCCAAAGTAAAACTCCGCTATTCCTTTTTTTTAGCAGCCTTTTTTGCCGCTTTACGAGGAGCGAATTCGAAGCCAATTTTTGCTGTGTCAGGATCAAGGGTAAGGTGGGCAGCGAAAGCGCGCTTGGTCTTTTTAGAGATGAAGCCAGATAGGAGATCGGTCTTGCCGCCGATAAGCATCTTTTCAACGTCAGCGGCGGTGAGTTCTTTTTGTAGGATCGTCTTGCCAAGACGGAAGCCATCTGGGTTTTCCTTTGTTACCATGGCAGGGACCATAAATGCTTTCTCGGTTTCGTAGAGTTTAGCCTGATTTCCGTTGGTCAAGATGACTTCTTTGATCATCTGATCCTCAGTGAGGTCATCGACAGATTCTAAATCGGAGTCGAAGACGAAGCCTGTTTTCCATTTTCCTTTCTTACCGGTTTTGGAGACTGCTTGTTTGAGTTCGAGAGCAGCTTCAAACGGACGGTTGAAGCGAGAAACGAAACCGTCGCGTTGTTCGAGGAATTTGGTAGTGAAAAGAGTCGTGGCTTCTTGTTCTGTAAGAAGGCGTCCTGCGATATATTTTGAAATTCGGAATCCACAATCCGGTTCGCGGCACTCATAAGTGGCATCGGTTTGCTTGAGCTCGGGGGCATTACAGTTAGGGCAGGGACACTTGAGGTCGTCGAACGGACGGGAAATGATCTCCTCGTAGTGGCCCCGCGCTTTTTGGACGACACCCTCGGTGAATTTTTTGATCTCGTTCATGAAAGCGTCACGAGCAAGTTCTCCTTTCTCCATCTGGTGGAGTTTGGCTTCCCAGTCGCCAGTCATTTCCGGACTAGTGAGTGGTTTAACGTCCATCTCCTGGAGGAGATCGATGAGACGAACGCCCTTGCCAGTTGCAATGAGTTCGCGGCCGTCACGAGTGATATATTTCTGGCGAATGAGCCCTTCAATGGTAGCGGCGCGGGTGGCGGGGGTTCCAAGTCCACGCTCGGACATTGCTTCGCGGAGCGCATCGTCATCGACAAGTTTTCCGGCGCCTTCCATGGCAGAGAGAAGGGTGGATTCGGTGAAGCGGGCGGGCGGGTTCGTCTCCTTTTCGAGCATTTCGATTGCGACGGCTCGGGCGTCTTCGCCATCTTGGACCATACAGAGTTCATCCTTCCCTGCACCGACGCCAGGCTTGCGACCGTAAACGGAGAGCCATCCAGGAATAATGAGAATTTTTCCGTCGGTGCGGAAGGTGTCTTTCTCAGATCCGTGGTCTATGGTGGTGAGGCGTTTGGTGACCTCAAATTCGGCGTGTGGAAAGAAGACCGCTAGAAAGCGTTTTACAATCATATCGTAAAGTTTTGCCGCTGGTTCATCAATTTTGACGACACGACCGGTCGGGATGATCGCGAAGTGGTCGGATACCTTAGCGTTGTTAAAGATACGCTTCTGGAATTTGAGGCGGTCATTCTTGAGAGCGTCCTTGGCCCAATCGGCTAGATCAGAGGAAGATTCGGAGAGGTCAGTAACGATTTGTTTCACGTTTGCCATGTAGTCCTCGGGGAGGTAACGCGAATCGGTTCGGGGGTAGGTGATCATCTTGTGACGCTCATAAAGCGTCTGGGCAAGACCGAGGGTGTTTTTGGCGGTGAAGGGGGCTTCCCGTTGAAGGGTCGTAAGATCGTAAAGTTGAGGAGCGATTTGCTTGGTCGGCTTTTTCTCCTCGGTGACGGTGCCAGTCTTGCCCTTGCAGCGTTCTGTGATGAGCATTGCCTTTTCCTTGTCCCAGATCCGTTCGGCACGACCGTGGGGATGAGCGGCGTCTTTTTTGAAGTCTACGTCAACCCATTTGCCTTCGTAGTCACCGGCGGTGACGCCGAATGTGCCGTGGACTTCGGCGTAAAGGGTGGATTTAAAGGCTTGGATTTCCTTTTCGCGCTTCGCAAGGATTGCGAGGGTTGGGGTTTGAACTCGACCGGCAGCTGTAATGTTGAATCCACCATGACGAGAGCGGAAGCAGGTTAGAGCGCGGGTCGAGTTAAGGCCGACGAGCCAGTCGGACTCCGACCGGCATTTGGCGGCATCCGAAAGATTCGACATTTCCTCGCCCTTGCGGAGGCTTGACCACGCCTCTTGGATGGCTCCGGTGGTCATGGACTGCATCCAGAGACGTTTCACCGGCTTGCTGATTTTCCCGTAATCCATGATGTATTGGAAGATGAGCTCCCCTTCTCTTCCGGCATCACAAGCGTTTACGATTTCGGTGACATCTTTCTTGCGGGCTAACGAGAGGACGTGTTTGAGGCGACCCTCGGACTGTTCAATGGGCTGGAGTGCAAAGTCTGAGGGGATAGCGGGAAGGACATCAAACTTCCAAGGGAGGTTTTTACCATTTGGGCCAGTTGGCATTTTAAGCTCGATGAGATGACCAACCGCGGAGGTGATCATAGCGTTGTCATTCTCGAAATACTGGGCATCGCGGGACTTTCCCTTTTTGGTAAATTTACCAAGATTTTTGGCTAAAGCTTTGGAGAGATCTGTGGCAACAGAGGGCTTCTCTGCAATGATGAGAGTTTTTGACACGAGCCGGACTTAGAGCTTGGAGGGGGGGGATGGAAAGGAATTTCTTTTGAAGAGAGATGTTTCCGGAGGAAGATTATACAAAAATTAGGGAGAAATTTCGTGGCCCGTCTTGTCAGGAGTTTCTTAGAATTTTCAAATCTCCCTTTAGTTTTTGCGTGTGAAGCGTTGGCCAGGCAAGGGTGATACCAGCTTGCGAAGCTCCATTTTCATCAAAATAACCGAGATTTGATGACTAGGGAGCTGAGTTTGTTCGACGATCTCATCGATCGATCGATCACTTCCGCTAAGCGCTTTTAAAACAGCATTCTCCTCCGAACTGAGGTCTACGAAGTTTTCGATTGGTCTTGGTTCTATGCTGTTTGGAGTTGAAAAGTTAAGGTGTGAAAAATCTTCGAGGATTTGTGATCCATCGGTAACAAGGATGGCTCCTTCTCGGATTAAATCATGGCAGCCACTGGATGAAGGGCGATCGATGGGACCGGGAACGGCGTAAATTTGCCGGCCGGCTTCGAGAGCAAAGTTTGCGGTGATGAGGGAGCCGGAGCGGCTAGGGCATTCGACGACAAGGAGCGCACGCGACCAATGGGCGACGATACGATTTCGTTGAGGAAAAGTTTTGCGGTCCGGAGAGGTTTGAAGAGGGAATTCGGAAATTATAGCACCATGGCCCTCTGCGATTTTTTCGGCAAGAGCAAGATTCTCCGGTGGATAAATTTGCATTAGACCAGATCCAAGAACACCGATCGTGCGACCATTCGCGGCGACGGCGCCTTCGTGTGCAGCAGTGTCAATCCCACGTGCCAACCCCGAGATCACGGTGAGCCCGGCACCAGCGAGTTGGAAGGCAAACTTTCGGGCTGCTTCGCGACCATAGTGTGTAAGCTTTCGGGAGCCGACGACACCGACGGAGTGGAGGTCATTTTCCTGAAGGTCTCCCCAGACATAAATAACGATCGGAGCATCGTAGGCGTCGCGGAGTGCCAGAGGGTAGTCTTCATCTTCTTGGGTCAGTATTTTAATATTCCGTTCTTTGGCGAGTTGCAGTTCTGCTGCAGGGTCAGCGTAATCTCGCCATTGGGTGATGAGTTTAGCGGCTTCTGGACCGATTCCTTGGATTCTTTGCAAGGAAGAGTTGCTTTCCTTTAAGGTGTTTACGGCACTGCCAAAATTATCTAGGAGGCGTCGGATTTTGACTGGGCCGGCGACGGGAAGTTGATTGAGGGCAATGAGGGCTTCTGTTTCAGTCATCGGTCGATTTCCATTGTGCGAGTTGTTCTGGGAATGAGCATTCGATGCAATCGCTTAGATCTTCTAGGCAAAAATCTTGATAAACTTGGAGGAGAGCTTGTTGTTGCCAGGCGAATTTTAAATATGGCTTGGCGTTTGCGAGTGAGCCGAAGAGCCTTTCGCAGCAGCGCTTTACTTTTTGATTCGGAGCGCTGGCAGGTATTTTTTGGAACTCGGCCCAATTTTCGGGGTGAAGGGGGTAGAGGGTGTTGATAAGGAATTCCTCAAGGCGTGATTTTCCAATCAGTTTGATGGGTTTTTTGGTGCGTACTGAAAGTAGGGTATGATGGTGGTCCCAAAATGGTTCGCTCAAGGCAGAGAGGGATTTGGAAAAGTTTTTGAAGGGTGGGGTTTGGCGGGCGGATTTTGAAAGCCAGGGCCATTGTCGTGCGGCGGCGGCGAGGGCGGCAAGTCTTCGCTGGGGATGGTTGCCGGGACGGATTGCTTGGGTTGACCAGGCGGGAGTACGAGCTATCGAAAATTCGTAATTGGGGCGATGCTTCCACCAACGTGTCCACAGACCCTCGAGCCATTCACGGGAGTCGTCGGGTGCGGTTTTGTGTAGATTGGGCGAGAGGAATCCGGCAGTGCCGAAGATTATTGCTCCAAAGTCTTCGGGAGTGTGCTTTAGGAGTTTTTTAATGGGAAGTCGTTGTGCGAGGAGGCGCATCGGATATTGATTAGCGGAGAAGCCAAGGGCGTCGGCTAGTGCCTCCCAGAGCGCTTGTGAAAAACCATGGAGTTCGACGGTTCCCTTAAAGCGCCTCGCCTTCAGTTGGGCTCGATACTTGGCGGATTCACGGAGGAGTGACGTGATGTCGGGAAGTGCCATGTGAGCAAGGGGGCGAAGACAATGACCAGGACGGGCGAGGACTTGGGTCAGTCTGGGGCGGCTGAGAGCGGTGCTGACTTCGGCCGGTGAAAGAGTAATGCGGGGAATATCACGATGATTTGAAGTGCGAGTAAAGAAGCTAGGGCTTGAGTCATTGATAACGATGTGGAGGATGATATCGTCAAAGGTTGTTGACCGATTGTGCCCGTGTCGCTCCCAGTTTCTCGAATCGAGATCGAGTTCAATGGGTCCGTGGTGGCGTTCTCCATCGACTTCGATGGTTGCGTTTATAAAATCGGGCCCAGCGCCGTGATTCCACTCGCCGGGCGAAATAATAGAGATTTTTTGGCCGTGATTGGAAAGATGATCTCGCGAGAAATTCCCCGAAAACCAACGCGACTGGACTTCGAGTTCATCAAAGCGTGGGATGGCTTGGTTCTCGGCAAGTATGTTGGTTTTATTCGCCGTAACTTTAAGTAGACTGGGGTAGGTCATACTTAATTCTTTGGCTTGGTGGCCGGTGGTGCGGGAGGATCAAGAATTGTTAACAAACCTTCAACCGCTTTCACCTCGGGAATATCTTTGTAAGCTTTCTTGGCTTGCTTTAGGATTTTGATGGCGTCTGGAATTTTATCACGACGGCGTTCTAATTCTACAAGATGAAGATCTTGGCGAAGTTTGTCAGCCGAGTCGGTGAAGAGTTCTTTGGCTCGCTTGAAGCCCTTTACAGCCTCTTCATTTTTTCCTCCTTCCAGCGTGTGAAATGCAACCATCTCATAGACGGTGCCACTTTTTGTTCTTTCGGCAGCTTTGAGCAATTCGGTGAGGCGGATTTTAGGATCAGGGAATCTAGTTTGCGCGTAGCGAATGAGTTTGTAGTCACGATCTTTTGCCATGGCGTCGGTGCGAACGGTGGTGGTCTTGAAAGGCCTATAGAGAGGGTCTCCAATCACGATATTTTGCCACGAGAGGACGTTGATCGACATATAGGCAGCTTCTACAAGGCTATAGTTTTTAAGAAGTCTATCATAAAAGATATCGAAACGATGAGTGAAACCAAGGTAAGGCTCCCATACATTTCCAAGGGTTGCAGCAGCTCCCCGATCAATCAGCCCGACGCTCCAGTTTTTTGCCGGATTCAAAAGTTGGGCTCCACTAAAAGAGTGGAGATGGGCAGCGATGGCACCCTTTTTAAATTTCATTTGATCGTTGAGAAAAGGGCCGTTGCGATGTTGGGTATACCATCCAAAATAGACCGCGGCATCACGCATAGGGTAGTTGGTGACGAACGTGTTTTTCATGCGATCAACTATGGTTGGCGTGGCTGAGTTGATAGAGGCCTTGGTGATATTTTCGATCCAATCATCACCCAATTTGTAGCTGCCTCCCCTGGTCCATAGGTCCAGATAGGTCATTCCCCAAAGGCCCTCTTTTTCGACATCAAGGGCGTCTAAAATCATGCGATTACAATGGTCATAAGTGTTGGCATCGATCCGTCCAACCATTACCATAAACTCCGCTGGGTTAGTCGCAGCAGAGATCTCTTTGTTGTAACAGGGATTTGGAATTACTCCGCCGATGGGGTGATTTGAGACTCCCATCAGGCTAAGTTCGGAATCAATGGAGGCTTCGTTTTGCTTCTTGAATTGACGAGTTGAAGATTCTTCGTCTTTAGGAACTGCCTCGCGGCTGATTCTAAGTGGTATACCCTTTATTAAAGCGATGCAGCGAATCTTCGTTTTGAATGGGACGGAGGTTCCATTTTGGTCTTTGCTCAGTTCCCACCATTGATTTTCCATGAATTTTTTTACCAAAGGTTGGCGGATCGCTTTTTCGTAGGTCAGACGGTCAATGGTGGTTTTTTCTGGAACCTCAAGGCCTATGAGGTTCGACGTCGGAATGAGTCGATTCAGTGCGTAAAACTCGGCTAGTGCTTTTGATTCGGGAAGAGTGGAATTATAAACAACAACGACTTGATTAGGAACAAGAGGTGTTGGCTTGGAGAATATCGGTAAGCAAAGTGAGAGAGATGTAAGAAGGAAAAGAAGGCGATAATTCATGATTCTAAAAGGTAAGGGCCAATCCATCGTATGCCAGAGAAACTTGCGGTGGTAGGGAACGATTAGTTTCCTCCCAGGCAAGTTCATGGGAAAGGTGAGTCAGATAGGACTGGTTGGGCTTGATTAGATCTATTGTGTCTAGTGCTTCGGCGACGGTCATATGAGTGTGATGTTCTTCGTGTCGGAGCGCGTCGACAACGAAATAGTCAAGCCCCTGTAGCAGTTCTAAGGACTGTTCGGGGATCGCTTTCACATCAGGTAGGTAGGCGAGGGATCCAATACTAGGGTGGTCGAAGCGAAACCCATGGGTGCGAACCCAGCCATGCTGCACCTCAATCGGGGTGATTTTCAGCCCATTGAAATCAAAGGGCCCCTCCACTTCGCGGGGTTCGGGGTGAACGTATCCAGCTTGGTGATCGGCAACCGAGAAAGCCCACGGATACATGCGGGCAAGTCCTGCGAGGGTTTCAGGTGAACCATAAAGGGGAAGCGGAGAATCACGCCTCCAGCAAAAAGCGCGTAGTTCATCAAAACCAGCGACATGGTCAAGATGCTCGTGAGTGTAAAGGACGGCGTCGACCGCGGTAAGCTGTTCACGCAAGGCTTGTTGTCGTAGATCGGGGCCACTATCGATGAGGAGACGCCCCCAAGATCCTTCAAAAAAAATTGAACTACGGGAACGATTGTCGTGAGCGTGATCGGAGTGACAAACCCTGCAGGAACAACCGATCACAGGCACCCCCACTGAGGTGGAGGTGCCAAGAAAAAGGAATCGAGGTTGAGATCTGTTGCGAGTCATCGTTGCGTTGTGGGAAGAGAATTGCATAATGCCAAAGTCACCGCAAAAACGAATGCTGAACCTTCTAAAGATCCGAAACTTGGCCCTAGTCGAACGACTCGAGTGGGACCTCGGTGGAGGATTAGTAGGTGTGACTGGCGAAACCGGCGCGGGGAAATCCGTAATTGTGGGCGCTCTTAAGTTGATTTTGGGTGAGCGAGCCGACAAGGGGCTTATTCGCACCGGCGAAGATCAATGCATGGTCGAGGCAATTTTTAAGCTTCCTGAATCTTCGGTGATTGATGTAATTTTGGAAGAAGTTGGTTTAGATTGCTGTGAGGAAGATGAGTTGATTATCCGTCGTGTGATTGGAGTTTCGTCGAATAAGCAATTTGTAAATAATGGTGCGGCGACCTTAGGTGTCTTAAAAAGAATCGGGCAGCATTTGGTCGATCTTCATGGCCCCCATGATCATCAGTCTTTGCTTTCAACGGAGAGGCAGTTGGCCTTACTGGACGCTTATGGGGCGGCCGGCGAAGAAGTGAAAAGTTATCGTGAACGCTGGGCTGCTTGGCGCGAGGCAAGTGAAGAATATGAAACTGCGCGTGCTCAGCGCGAAATTAGTGATCAGGAAAAAGAGTTGCTGAGGTTTCAAGTCGAGGAAATTGACTCGGCAGGAATTAAAACAGGGGAAGAGAAGGATTTAGAGGAACGTTATCGGAGGAGCAGCAATGCAAATCGTTTGGGCGAACTGGCAGGCAAGGCTGTAAATTTGATCAGTAATACGGTTGGTCCAGGGTTAGAAGATCTTCAACGTGTGACTTCTGGATTGTGCCAGATTGATCCGGCGATCGTTGATTTAGCGGAGGAGGTAGAGTGCTCGGTGGCGCAAATGCAGGAACTTGAGCGGAGCGTTGTCGATTATCTCGATGATCTTGAGATTGATCCGTCGGAAGTGCAGGAGGTTGAGGATCGTTTTAACTTGGTCGAATCTCTCAAGCGGAAATATGGTCCAACCCTGCAGGATGCATTGGATCATGCTGAGGATGCTCGACTGAAATTAGAGGGTTCTGATAACCGTGAGGAATTTCTGGCGCGATTGAAACAAGATGTTGACCTAGCTTTAAAAAAATTGCGTGCAGTTGCGCGAAAAATTAGTTCAAAGCGGAAGAAGCACGCGCCATCTTTAGCGGAAGAAGTGCGCGGACATTTAGTGGATTTGGGCTTTAAACAAGCGGAGTTTGAAGTGCAGTTGAACGTTCGTGATGAACCGGGAGCGTTTGGATTAGAGGATGTCGAATACCTTTTTGGACCCAATCCTGGGGAACCGCTAAAGCCGCTAAGGCAGGTCGCATCAAGTGGCGAAATTTCGCGGGTTATGCTGGCTGTCAAAAACGCGCTTGCAGATCAGGATGCGACCCCACTGATGGTTTTTGATGAGATTGATGCGAACGTGGGTGGCGAAATTGCTCGAGCCGTGGGCGAGAAGATGGCGAGCCTTGGAGAACGCCATCAGGTCGTTGCGATTACACACTTTCCGCAGGTCGCGGCGGTTGCACACCAACATTTTCTGGTTGAGAAACGAGTGGAAGGTGGTCGATCATTTTCCTCATTAACCGAAGTGACGAGTGGATCGCGTGTCGACGAACTGGTGCGGATGCTGGGCGGGGGAGGAAAGCAGGCTCGAGAAATGGCAAAGTCGCTTTTAAAGTAAAGATTTTGAGACAAAAAAGCTGATCGGACCAGTTTACGAGATATTCTATCTGATCCCCATGCGGGGGAGCTTTGAGAATCGATGCCGTTGATGGGGCCGGTCTGTGCAGGCTGCTACTCAGAAGCGGTGGTTTCGGCGAGCTCTCGCCTGCTGAGATCGTCGCCTGTATAACCGTTTTCTTCGGCATATTTTCGGACGTCAGCGGTGATCTTCATAGAGCAGAAAGTAGGGCCGCACATCGAGCAGAAGTGCGCGGTTTTAGCGCCTTCTGCCGGAAGGGTTTCATCGTGAAAATCGATCGCACGGGCAGGATCGAGTCCGAGGGCAAACTGATCTCGCCAACGGAATTCAAAGCGGGCTTTTGAAATCGCGTTATCCCGTTCCTGAGCGGCAGGATGCCCTTTGGCCAGATCGGCGGCGTGAGCGGCGATTTTGTAGGTGATAACACCTTCGCGGACGTCTTCACGGTTTGGGAGGCCCAGATGCTCTTTTGGGGTGACATAACACAACATAGCGCAACCATACCACCCAATGTTGGCTGCTCCGATACCTGATGTGATGTGATCATATCCAGGGGCGATGTCGGTAGTGAGCGGCCCAAGCGTATAAAAGGGAGCTTCGTGGCACCACTCGATTTGCTTTTGCATATTCTCTTCAATAAGCTGCATAGGAACGTGGCCGGGTCCTTCGTTCATGACCTGACAGCCTTTTTTCCAAGCGCGGGTGGTGAGTTCGCCTTGCACTTCGAGTTCTGCGAGTTGGGCATAGTCATTGGCGTCGGCGATTGAGCCGGGACGGAGACCGTCGCCGATAGAGAATGAGACATCATAAGCGGCACAGATGTCACAAATGTCATCCCAATGAGTGTAGAGAAAGTTCTCCGAGTTGTGAGCGAGCGCCCACTTGGCCATGATTGATCCGCCACGGCTTACGATCCCAGTCATACGACGAGCGGTGTGAGGGACAAAGCGTTTCAGAACGGCCGCATGAATCGTGAAATAGTCTACGCCCTGCTCGGCTTGCTCGATGAGAGTGTCACGGTAGAGCTCCCAAGTGAGGCTTTCGATCTGTCCGTTGACCTTTTCGAGTGCTTGATAAATGGGGACAGTTCCGATGGGGACAGGTGAGTTGCGAATGATCCATTCGCGGGTGGCGTGGATGTTTTTGCCAGTGGAAAGATCCATCACGGTGTCAGCTCCCCACTTTGTGGCCCAACGCATTTTTTCGACTTCCTCATCAATAGTCGAAGCAACGGCTGAGTTGCCAATGTTAGCATTGATTTTGACAAGGAAATTTCGCCCGATGATCATGGGCTCGTTTTCTGGGTGGTTAATATTGGCCGGAATGATGGCGCGACCGCGAGCGACTTCCGAGCGCACGAATTCGGCAGTGATGAGCGTTGGAATTTCAGCTCCATAGGTTTGGCCAGGGTGCTGGTGATTCATGACGTTTCGTGAGACCTGCTTCATGGGGTCGATTTCGCTCGGGCGGGGCATTTCATAACCTTCAGGAGTAGAATTTTTTTGACGGATGAACTCTTTAATCTGTTCAGAAGCGTCATCGGGAATTTCATCGATGTTGGGATAACGGTCGTGGATCGTTTTAAATTCCTCAAGGCGGCCCATGTTTTCGCGGATCGCAATGTATTCCATTTCTGGGGTGATGACGCCTTGGTCGGCATACCACTTTTGAGTGACTGGCTTCCCGTTAGAACGAAGCGGCTTACGCTTCAACCCGGGATATTCTTTGAGTTTGTTTTTTGCGGCTTTGTTTTCGTTGTATTTCTCAGCGTGAGCCTCAGAAAGATAACCATTATCGATGGCTTTGATTTTACGGCCTTCGTATTCTGCAACGTCGTTGCGATTGAGGATCCAGTTGCGACGCAGGGCGGGAAGGCCTTCACGGACATTGCCTTTAAAATCTGGGTCGCCCCAAGGTCCGGAGCAGTCGTAGACACGGATTGATGCGTTTTTTTCAGTGACTCCATTGGCGTGCTCGGTATCGGAAAGGCGGATTTCACGCATAGGAACCTTTAAGTCTTTGTGAATTTGACCCTCAACGTAGATCCGAGTTGAGTTGGGGAAGATCGTAGGGTCTTCAGCAATGGCTTCGAGTTCGGCGGAGTTGTCGATATCCTCAACAAAGTTTCCAGTGTAGTCCGAGCGTTGCTTTGATTTTTCGGGTGTGAGGGCGTTTTCGTCAGGAGAGATCATAGTTGTGGAGGTTTTGAATTGGAAGGAAAGTAAAAGCCTGTCGGCTCTGGATTTGAGGCGCGACAGGCGTGAGAAAGATTTTGGTCTGACTCCCGATGGTTAATACGGTAGTGAGGGTATGATCTCAGGATCTCCGACTTGACGAAGAAACACCCCTGTCTTGGTGCGCGAAAGATTGAAGGCGAGTAGCTCACTTGTCAAGAAGACCGGGTTTTGAACATTGCGGGGTGGCTAAGTCTGCGTTAGTTCCTGTCCCGTGACGGAGGAACACCAGATCAAACTCGAATATGAAAGTGCGCATTTTTTGCAGTCGCTTTTTGGACACGAGGAAAAAGAGCTTAGGTATCTTGAAGAAACGGCAAAAGTCCGCTTGGTTACCCGGGATGGATGGATGGAAGTTCGTGGCCCAAAAGAAGGGTGTTCTCTGGTAAAAGAGATTTTTGCTGATTTGGAGGAAGCGAGGAGAAATGGTGGGGAAGTGACGTCGAGGGGTTTTAGAACGGCGGTTGATTTGGTAAAGCGGGGTGATAAAGGGATTTCAGCGTTGGCAAGATTGCAACTTGTAGGCGCCCGCGGTTGCAAGCCAGTAGCGGCTCGCAGTCCGAATCAGTTGGCATATTTAAATGCGATGGTTGCCAATGAAGTCGTTTTTGGACTAGGGCCTGCTGGAACGGGGAAGACGTATCTCGCGGTGGCAATGGCGCTTGATCTTCTTAGGAAAAAGGAAATTAGTCGTTTAATTTTAACTCGCCCAGCAGTAGAGGCCGGGGAGGCACTTGGTTTTTTGCCGGGGGATATGCGAGATAAGGTCGCTCCTTATTTACGACCACTTTACGATGCTATCGATGATATGTTGGGCTTTGAGGAAGGCGCAAAGCGTTTGGAGGATGGTAGTATCGAGATTGCTCCACTGGCTTATATGCGTGGCCGAACCTTGTCGCGGTCTTTTGTTATTCTTGATGAGGCGCAGAATACAACGCGGGAGCAAATGTTTATGGCACTAACTCGACTGGGGGAAGGTTCACGATGTATCATCACTGGTGATTCTTCTCAGATTGATTTGAAAGATCACGAGATTTCGGGTCTACTGGAAGCGGAGAAAGCTCTCAAGGAGGTGGATGGCGTAGCATTTAATCACTTCGACACGAGCGATGTTGTCCGTCACCCTGTCGTTGGAAGGATTATTTCAGCATACAAAAACTTCCGTTCATAATTACTGATCCATGAATATTATAATCGTTGGAGCCGGGGAAATTGGCCGTCACCTTGCCATAGAATTATCCCGCCAGGAGCATACGGTTTCGGTAATCGAGAGCGATGCGTTGAAGGCTTCCGAGCTTCAAAGTGAAATCGAAGGGAAGGTTGTCGTTGGAGATGGTTCCAGTGTGAATACTCTTGCCGAGGCAAATATTGGTGATTGCGAATTATTCCTTGCGCTTGCGAGTGAGAACTCGGTGAATTTAATGTGCGCTTCGATGGTTAAGTCTATGGGGGTAGATCGCGTAATCAGTCGAGTGCATCCGGGCTTGCAGCGCGAGGAGTGGCTGTTTGATTTTCGGGGCCACTTTGGGATTGATCATATTTTCAGTTCCGAGAGGTTGGCTGCGATTGAGTTAGCCAAATTTATTCGAAACCCTGATTCATTAGTAGTCGAAGAGATTGCGCGCGGACGAATTGAGTTACAGCAAGTTCGAGTAAGCTCCAAGAGCGAGGTCATTGGTGAGCCACTGAAGTCGCTCAAGTTCCCTACGAATACGAGAGTCGCATTGGTGAGTCGGGATAATTCCCATGAAGTTGCCAATGCCGATACCGTTTTGGAGGGAGGGGATATTGTGACGGTGTTCGGAGCACCTCACAAATTGCGCCAGCTTGTTGGGCGGTTACAGGAAGAAATCCACCTTAAGGATGGACCTAGGGTCGTTATTTTTGGAGGAGGGGAATATGGATTTTCACTTGCTCAGATGTTGGAAAGTTGGAATTGCCGGGTCCGTATTTTTGAGCGTGATCCTGAAATTGCTCGGGAGCTTACCGACCGTCTCTCAAGCACGACCGTGATCAATGCAGATGCGACATCGGTCGCAGAGTTAGAGGAAGAACAGGTTGGGGAAGCTGATTTTTTCGTAGCGACCAGTGGCAGTGATGAGGATAATGTAATGACCTGTTTACAGGCTCATAATCTTGGAGCTAAGAACTGTCTGACCTTGATCCACCGCGCTGACTACGCGAAAGCAATTAGCTTTTCTGGACGACACTTTGGGGTTGTCGCAGCGGTGAGTCCGCGAGAGGCTTCGAGAAAGGAGATTTCGCGTTATGTCACGACGGAAAAGTTCCATGTTGTGCGTAAACTTGGGAAGGGTATCGTTCTCCAGACCCATGTTGCAGAAGGGTCAAAGGCAGATGGGAAAACAGTGGCAGATCTTAAGTGGCCCGATGGCTGCGTCTTGGTTGGGTTACTTAAAGGCTTACAGGCTATTGTTCCTGGGGCCGATGCCACACTTGAGGCTGGTGATCAAATCTTTGCGATGGTTGCGAACAAGGCGGAGAGAAAATTTCTTAAGCTGGTTCACTAAGGCACAAGGTAATACGGGCTCGAAAGAAAATATCAGTGATTTGTTACAAACAGTTCCTGAATGGGCTGGGTCATCGATTTAAAATGGAGCGGGTGAAGTGAAGGTGAGTCGCTCGCCCGTGTCTGGGTGGTCAATCGAGAGCTTAGTAGCGTGGAGCTTCATTTTTCCGGGGTCTTGGCCGTTGCCGTAAAGAGGATCGTCAAGAATTGGAAGCCCAAGGCCTTTCGGATGGGCCGAGTGTATTCGAAGTTGGTGGGTTCTGCCCGTGATCGGCTGGAAATGTATTCGCGTTATTCCATTTTCAACAGAGATACGGCGCCAGTGAGAAGTCCCCATTTTCCCGTGAATTTCATCATGGATTTGGTAAGGGCGATTCTCTACATCAAGCCGGAATGGAAGGGTGATTGTCCCCCTGTTTCCAAGTTCTTCAGAGAGTGTCCCCTCTAGGAGGGCAGCGTACTCTTTTTCAGGGAGTCTATCCTGAAATTGTTTCGAGAGATTTCGATGAGCTTCTTTAGTGAGAGCCAGAACAAGTAATCCCGAGGTGTCCATGTCAAGTCGATGGACTGCGGGTTGATCAATACATCCGGGAATAATTGTGCTAATTCGGTGCGCAACCGAATCTATTTTCTCAATCCCTCGTCCAGGAACTGAGAGAAATCCGCTGGGCTTATCGACCACCACGATGTGCTGGTCCTGATAAATAATGGTCATTTTTTTCGGACTCTAAGAATGGCTTCAACCATTTGTCGGGTCTCTTCAATATTGTGTTGGGGATGGGGAGGCATGGGTTGCTCGCCCCAAACACCAACTCCTCCTTTTATCACCTTGTTCGCTAACATCTCGATAGAATTCGGATCTTTGGCATATTTTCCTGCGACGTCGCGGTAGGTAGGTCCGATCGATTTTTGAGTAGTGTTATGGCAGGCAAGACAGGTGGTCTCGGCAATGAACTTGGTGCCAGGGTGATCCTTTGGAAGGCCCTTCATTCGGGGGTCGGAGGGTGAAACTGCGATGGCTTGCGGTGTTTTAGAGTATGTCACTCGTTTGAGTTTACCGTCCTTGCCGTCATACCAGGCTGATCCGTATTCAAGAATGAAGAGCTCACCTTTGGGGCCCATCGCCATGTCGCCGGGGTGAACAAACCGATATTTTCCGAGCCATGGTTCGTTCCACTCAATGTCTCCTTTGTCATCAAGCTTAATTAACCGAATCCGAGTGGTGGTCCAGTCGTAGGCTATGAGGCAGCCGTCAAGTTGCTCTGGGAGCCCCCCTTGACCCTTGGGGAAGAGATCAGAGTAAAACACTGGTCCAGCACAAGCAGATGCTCTGGGGTAGTGCCAGAAGGCCGGCTGAGCTGGAGGGAGTTCGGTTAGTCCAGTGTTGTTGATTGAGGTGTTGATTGGTTTCTCAAAATTAAATTTTTTCCCTGTCTTTTTTTCTGAGAAGTCGTAGTCGATGTAGGCTTTGTTGTTAGCACTAAAATAGGGCCAACCAAAATTTCCGGCTTTGCGAGCTTGATTGATTTCATCATAGCCGCGTGGTCCTCGGTTTGAATCGTTACCGGCATCAGGTCCCACCTTTCCCCAGTAGAGATAGTTCGTTTTCTGGTCGATTGAAATTCGATAGGGGTTACGGCATCCCATGACGTAGATTTCCGGACGAGTCTTGGCGGTGCCTTTTGGGAAAAGGTTACCTTTTGGAATGGTATAGCCGCCATTGTTGGTGGGGCGGATACGAAGGATTTTCCCCCGGAGGTCATTTGTGTTAGCGGAAGTACGTTGAGCGTCATACCACTTGCGATTTTTGCCCTCGTCGATTGGAGCGGAGCCATTTGATTGAAATGGGCAGGTATTGTCTCCAGTGGAAAGATAGAGGCAACCGTCGGGTCCAAAAGCAAGAGATCCACCTTCGTGGCATGTTGAGTTTTCGCGATCGTGCGGAACTTCTAGTAAGGTTTTCTCGGCAATAAGTCGGCCTCCTTTGAGGGTGAATCTAGCAAGATGATGAACGGGTTTTCCCTGCACTGAATAGTAGAGATAAACCCACTTATTCGTTCTGTAATTCGGATCAAGAGTGATTCCTAGGAGTCCACATTCGCGCGCGAATTCTTTTTTTCTTACCTCGACTGGAATTGTCGCGATCACCTTAACTTCGCCGTCTTTCGGATTAACCAGTTTCACTGCTCCAGTGCGTTGAATGACGAATACGTGGCCATCTGGAGTGACCGCTATTTCCATGGCATCAACAAAATCTCCAGCGATGGTGTCGACTTTAAAGTATTCATCTGCGGGGGATTTTGCTGAGGCAAAAGAAGAAGTTAAAATAAACAAAAGTAAAACTAAGTGCTTCATACCGGAAAGATAACGGGATTTAGCTCAAGAGCAAGTTTGGCAAGGAAGTTGAATTGGCAATCAATGCTGGTCCAAAAAAGTTTTTCACGATAATCAAACGATGTGAGGTTGTTGGTGTGTCTGGGCATTTCGATCCTTAGTTTTTCTTGGCTGGGAGCAGTCATTGTGAAAGAGGTGGAGACATTCGGAGTGGCTTCGTTCCAGCACGCTGGTTCGGTTTCGGAGGTTGTTTGTCATCCCAATGGTATCCATGCCCTGAGTTCTTCCCGTGACCAATGCGTTCGGCTCTGGGAAATTAAATCGGGTAAGTTGGTGCACCGATATACGGTGCCGGGCTGCGGCGACATGTGGGGAATTCGATTCTTAAAAAATGGAAAAGAGTTTTTAGCAGCTAGCAGCTCAAATGATGTTTTTCGATTTGAACTAGCGACTGGAAAGGTCTTGCAGAAGTATGCTCACTCCGGAACGGCCTACCGCTTGGCTGTTCTTCCTGATGAGAAAAGCTTTATTGGAACTGATGGCAAGAACACGGCCGTATTGTGGGAAACCGCTACGGGAAAGAAGCTAAGAACGTTTTCTGGTCACACCAAGGATGTCTACACCGCAATTATAGTGAATGGTGGTAAAACTCTCATTACAGGATCGGAAGATAAGAGTATCAAACAATGGAATATCGCAACAGGTGAGTGCCTTAAGACCCTCACTGATAAGCCTGCTTTTGAAGACGTCTTCACTTTGGCTACTTCTCCTGATAAAAAGCGTTTCGCAATGGTCTGTGATGGTGGCTACACAGGGGTTTTCGACTCAGCCACCCTTGAGGAGATTTGGAAGACGAAGCTGGGTGAGGAAGGGGAAGTCGTGGCTTGGTCTCCAGATGGTTCTCTCATTGCTTCGACTTCGGAAGACGGAAATCTTTACCTTTTCCATCCTGAGACCGGCGAGATATCTAAAAAGATTAAAACGGTTAAAAAACCCCACACCCCGATAACTTTCACCAACGATAGCAAATTCATTATTTCAGGTGGTGACTCTGTTTTACATGTCCATAGCGTAGAGACCGGTGATCGGCTCGAACCTGAAATGGGTTTTTCTGATGATGGTATTTATGAACATTTGGCTGTCGGTCTAGCCGGCTCACGGGTTTATGTTTCCAAGGGATCGTCTTGGCAGGTTTTGGATCGCGAAGATCCTGAGCGTAATCGGAAGTTTACTGAAAATCAAAAAGTGACGTCGATAGCGCTATCGGGCGGTAGCGATTTCATCGCGATAGGTTTTGAGCGCGGCCAGATCAAGGTGTTTGATACTTCGCGGTTTGAATTACTCAGCTCAATGTCTGACAAAGGTAGTGTGGACGGTTTGGCTTTTCTTCCTGATGGAAAACGCCTAGTAGCAGGAGGAGGGAATAACCGAGTAACACTGTGGGCAATTGAAGGAGGTAAGAGGCTTCGAGATTTTGAGGGACATACGGATGATGTTGTGGCTCTAGCTTTGTCAAAGGATGGAGAGTTGTTGATGACACTTTCTAAGGACCGCTCGATCAGATCATGGTCTGTAATGGCAGGAGATGAGCAGGCGGGGTTCAAACTTGCGAATAATCGACCCGGCGGAATTGCTTATTTTGATGATGGACGTTCTCTCGTGATTTCGACAAAAACCAAAAACGTGTTAGCCCGAATTCTCCCAGAGATTCGAGTAGAAGAAGTGATTAACAAAGAGGTGGTCTTGGAATTAATCAAGCAGCTAGCTGATGATCGTTTTTTGAAGAGGCAGGAAGCGAGTGAAAAGCTTGCAGGGTTTGGAAAGGCCGTAATCCCTATCGCCGAAGCGATAGAAACCGAAGATCCGGAGGTCGAGTACCGTCTCGTTGGTGTTCGGGATACGATTCGTGGAAGTTTTACCAGAGATGCCTTCAAAAAAGTCGCAACTTTGGATGACAGTTTGGGCGTGCTGGCGACTGATCCACGTGGCGAATTTTGGGTGGGAAAATTGGGTGATAAAGGTGCGTCTCGTCTTTTGGTAGGGGTGGTCGACCGCGAATCGGAGGGAATCAAAATTCTACAAACTATTGATAACGAACATGGATGCCTGCAGCTTTCTTTTTCGCGGGATGGTAGTCATCTTGGAACAGTAAATGCCGATGGAACCTTTTCTTTATTTAAGGTATTTCGGGAATGATTAGCCGGTTTCGCGGAGACCTGATGATATTGCGTTGATCGTCAATTGTAGGGCAAGAAAATCGCGATTGAATCGGCCATCTTGTGTTTCGATTGGGCTCCCGGCCTCGCGCCAACGTTTGATGAGGGAAATTTGTTGCTCGTGAAGGACCTTTAATGGACCCTCCCGAACCGCGAGGGTTTTTTCCATGCGCGGGCGGCGGGAATCAAATTCGCGGCCAAAAAGTTTATGCACTAATCTAGACGTCTTCTCGTATTCAGTGAGGATTTGGTCAATAAGGCGTTTTCGAAGATTTGCGTCGGGGCAGAGTTCGGCGTATTGCTTCATCATCTCGGGATTTGCCGAGGCGAGAGAGGATTCAATGTTGGTGAAGACATAGCGAAGGAAATCGAACTTTGGGAGGTTATCCTTGATCTTCAAGTAGGATTCTTCGCCGATAGCTTCTAGACCGGAACCGACACCATACCAGCCGGGTAGGTAGAAACGGGCTTGTGTCCAAGAAAAAACCCATGGGATAGCACGGAGATCCTTGAGAGAAGCCTTCTTGCCAGTGCGCCGTGAGGGCCGGGATCCAAAGACACCGGTTTCTAAAGCGTCAATGGGAGTAGCGCTACGGTAGAAGCTGATGAAGTCATCGGCGTCGAGCAGTTTACGATAAGCTTTGTCTGATTCGGCCGAGAGGGCGTCGAGACTTTGGCGGCACTGTTCGACAGGGTTAGCTCTTTCGTTTCTTAGTCCAACGACACGAGTGACACCTGCGGTAAGGAGTTCGAGATGGAAATGAGCGTTACCCTCGTGACCGTATTTTCGTGGGAGGACTTCGCCTTGTTCAGTGATGCGGACCGGGCCAGCGAGGGCTCCATCAGGAAGGGCTCGCAGAAACCAACGAGTGGGGCCTGCTCCGCGACCAATGGTGCCGCCGCGGCCGTGAAAAAATTGTGGGACGACGCCTTCTGCTCGACAGGCGGCGGTCATGGCTTCCTGGCCTTTAAAAATACCCCATTGGGATGCGAATACACCTGCGTCTTTGTTGGAGTCGGAATAGCCGACCATGGCGGGCTGTATTCCGGATGGATGTGGCCCCATGATGGCCAGGTATTCTGCTAGAATGGTATTAGCTGCTGCTAGATCTTCGCCAGTTTCGAAGAGTGGACTGACCGGGAGGCGAGAGCGCCATTTTCCGTTTGAATGTAATTTGGCAAGTCCGGCCTCGCGGCAGAGAAGCTGTACGAGAAGGATGTCAGATACGGAACGCGTCATACTGATAATGAGTTGCCCGAGGCAAGCGGGCCCGCGCTTGCGTAAGTGGGTCGCTAGGAGACGGAAGTAGGCGAGGATATTATCCGCATCATCGCCAGCTTCTTCGTAGCGAGTAAGAAATGGTCTCGGGTTCGAGAGTTCTGCGACAAGGAATTGGCGGCGTTTTTCTTCGGTCCAAGTGGGGAAGTTTTCGCCATCAGGAATCCCGACTTTTGCGAAGAGTTGGGCGGCGGCGGCATCGTGGGCTTCCGAGTTGTTGCGAACATCGAGCGAAGCGAGATGAAGTCCGAAAATTTCAGCAAGCCGAATAAGTGGAAAAATCCACTCGTGTGCGGTCATCGAAGCTTTCGCTTCGCAGAGGCTTTCGTGTGCAAGATTGAGATCGGAGAGATATTCGGCGCTGGTCTCGTATTTTCCTTGTTCAAATCGTTCGACTAAAAGGCGAATGAAAGTTTGCCAAGGTTCGACGCGGTAACGGTGGGCGATTCTACTTCCAGCATCTCCAAGTTCCTTGATATAGGTTTGGATAGCTTCTTTTAAACGCGAAGGAACTTTAGTAAATGGAGGCGCTAATGTGAGTTTGTCGGCGACTTTGATAAGGTGTCGCTGGTGCATACAAACAGCGTTTTCGTGAAGTTCGGCGAGAGTGCTCTTGGTTACTTCTGGGGTGACAAAAGGGTGTCCGTCGCGGTCGCCACCAATCCAGTTAGAGAAGCGGAGTTTTGGATAGGCATTCTCCTTGCGGAGGTTTTCGATATTCCAGCCGGCATCTTGCCAAGCGAGTTCGAGAGAACGGTCGAGCCGGATTACGACCTCGGGAAAGGTTTCACTCAGATAAGGAAGAGCATTTCGAAGTTCTTCTTGAACTGCCGGACGTTGCACAAAAATTTCTCCAGTATACCAAAGCGTTTGGAGCTCGGCGCGGAGGGAATCGGCGACGCGGCGACCGTAATGAGGATCGTTCTTTGCGGACTCATAACTACGGAGCTCCTCATAAATGGCTTTATGGCGAACGCGAACGGAGGGTCGTTTTGCCTCGGTTGGATGGGCAGTTAGGACTGGTTCGACCTGGACTTTCTTAAGGGTGGTAATGACTTCTTGCTCGGTTAGTCCAGCTTCGGAGAGTCGCTTGATGACAGAGGGCCAAAGTCCTTTAATAGCATCGGCCCCGTGGGAAGTGCGGCGGGCGCTGCGGAATTTCCAGGCGACACGCTCTTCGACGATGTTAAGAAGTTCGAAGCAAATAGAGAGGAGTTGGGCTCCTTCACGTTCAGCTCCGGAGGGGATTTTTTTAGGGAATGGTTTTCCTTCTTGCCAAGGGACAAGCGAGCGGAGAGCAGCATCAAGCGGGAGGGCCTCGGCCAGCATGGACGTAGTTTCGGCCAGGCTTTCATCGAGTTCGCGAAATCCCTCCGCGAAATATCGGTCATTCTTAATATTGTCAGGCATCCGACCTAAGAATGCTCAGATTTTGAGGGGCTGGCAAGGATCTGTCTTTTAGGTCGGTGATTGGTCTGCTAATCAAAGGCATGAAACAAATTATTTGCGCGGCGGTAGCCCTCGTCGGAGCTCTTCAGGCTCAGAGCACCGTCGTTTATGTGGGGACGGGAGCGGATGGAATCTATACTTTGGAATTGGATGAGAAAACGGGAGCTCTTTCGAACCGCAAACATGTGGTGAAGGGCCAGAACATGGGCTTTCAAGAGGTGAACAAGGAAGGAAGTGTTATTTTTTCGACTTCCAAAAAGGATGGGAAAGGGGCGGTTTCGGCTTATTCGATTGATGACGACAAGTTTACCGAGGTATCGAGTCAGTCTTATGATGGCCGAGGACTTTGCCATGTCAGTATCGACGCGAATGAAAAAGTTCTCTTTGGAGCGGATTATGGTGGTGGGAAGGTCGTGTCTTTTTCAATTGAAGGAGGGAAGATTGGCGCCGTGGCATCACTGATGCAGCACAAGGGATCGAGCGTGAACAAGCAACGACAGGAGGGGCCGCATGCGCACTCAATTTATGCCGGGCCTGATAATAAGTTCGCCTATGCTCCGGATCTTGGAATTGATCAGGTGAAGTTTTATGCTTTCGATACAAATGGGAAGTTAACTGATAAGGGTGGGTTTAAATTAATTCCGGGTTCTGGTCCCCGTCATATGAAGTTTGGGAAAGATGGTTCTCATGCCTATGTTCTTAATGAGCTTACTTTGACTGTGACAGGATTTTCCCGTGATACGAATGGTGGTATTTTGACAATGAAGAATACGGTTAGCGTTTTTCCGTCGAATACGAAAATAGCGAACATGAGCTGCTCCGAAATAAGGGTTTCGGAAGATGGTAAGTTTATTTATACCGCAAATCGTGATCTAACCGAAGAGGGTCGGGATTCCTTAAGTGTCTTGTCTGTCGCTCAGGATGGGTCGTTAAAACATCTCGAAACGACTCCGGCCGCGGTTTGGATTCCTCGTAATATTAATCTATCGCCATCAGGTGATTGGCTCCTTGTGGCTGGGCAGAAGTCCAACGAGGTTACCAGCCATCGGATTGATAAGAAAACAGGGAGGATTTCTTTCAGCGGCAAAAGTGCAGAGGTGCCTAAGGCGATGTGTATTAATTTCGCACGGTGAATTTGACCCTTTAGAAATTGGCGCTATGAGGCTACGTGATTCGGGTCTTATCCGGATGATCGAGAAGGTATTCCTTATTGCAGAAACTCAAGCGCGTTTTTGGCCACGGAGCATGGCTTCAATGAATGGGTCAATGGCTCCATCCATGACATTTTGAATGTTGCCAGTTTCTTCGCCTGTGCGGAGGTCCTTTACCATCTGGTAGGGCTGGAAAACATAGGAACGAATTTGGCTACCCCAGCCGATTTCTCCTTTATCGGAATAAGCGCGGTCGGCTTCGGCTTTTTGCTTATCTTCTTCAATCTGGTAAAGTTTGGCTCGTAGGGTTTCCCAAGCGACTTCGCGGTTGCGGAGCTGGGAGCGTTCCTGGGTGGAACGAATCACAATTCCGGTCGGGAGGTGTTTCATGATGACCGCGGTCTCAACCTTGTTGACGTTTTGGCCACCCTTACCGCCGGATCGGGCTGTGGATATCTCGACATCGGAATCGGGAATATCGATTTCGATGGTGTCATCGATTTCAGGTGTGACATCAATAGAAGCGAAAGAGGTGTGTCGTTTGCCAGCTGAGTCAAAGGGTGAGATACGAACGAGACGGTGAACGCCACGTTCGGCTTTGAGGTAACCATAGGCGTAAGGGCCTTCAATTTTGAGAGAGGCAGAAGAAATTCCGGCTTCCTCACCGTCCTGATAATCAGTGACGGTAATCTTAAAGTCTTTTTGTTCTGACCAACGATTGTACATTCGGTAAAGCATACCGGCCCAGTCGCAGGCCTCGGTACCACCTGCTCCGGCTTGGACTGTCATGTAGGCGTTTTTTGGGTCGGAAGGTGAGTCGAGGAGAGTGATAAGCTCGAAGGACTCCAATTCTTTCCCAAGCTTCTCGAAAGTGGATCGGGCTTCACGAGCTGAATCGATATCATCAAATTCCTTAGCGAGTTCGATACCCGAGATGAGATTTTGAAATTCTTCCTCAAATTTAAGGAAAGGGTCGAGTTTGTCCTTATTGAGTTTTGTTTCAGCTAATACTTCGCGAGCTTGCTCCTGTCGGTCCCAGAAGTCTGGGTTGGCGGCTTTGGCTTCAAGTTCCTCGATCTTTTGGGTTAAAAGCGGGATGTCAAAGATACCTCCTGAGTTCCGACAAGCGGCTCTCGAGCGAGCTGATGTCGATCGCCAGGAGGTCAGCGACGTTTTCGTTTTCCATGAGGAAGCGAGAGGTATGGGAGACCGATGCAGGGGTCAATGGAATTGTCGGCCGGGAGACGAGGGTTGCCCTAAGTTTTCGGGAGAAGACCGTGGAATTGCTGAATTCTAGGCAATTTTTTTGGGGCGCCCTTTCGGAAGCGCAGAGACTTTTTAAAAATCCACGCATAAGCGATGTTAGATTTTCTGGTCTTCCGAGTTAGATCAGTCAGGGTTCTTTGACGATGAATCGAGGGCGTTTTTTGAGTTTATTTGGGCTGTCAGCCTTTTTACTACAAGTGAATGTAATCGGTCACCCTCTCAAAGTTTACATTTTAGCAGGCCAGTCAAATATGCAGGGTTCGGCCCACAAAAAAACGTTTGCAGCGATAGGAGATGATCCCAAGACAGCTCCGCTTTTAGAGGAGATTTTGGATGCTGATGGAGAACCGGTCGAGGCGCACAATGGCTGGGTGGTTTGTCGAACGAATCGTGGAGGCGAACAAGTAACCCTGGATGGGAAGGTAAAAGTTGGCTATGGATTTGATGATGAGAGAATTGGGCCGGAGTATGGCTTTGGACTATACATGGATCGTTCATTGGAGGAGCCGGTTTTGATCATCAAGGCGGCCTGGGGTGGGAAGTCGCTAGCGATTGATTTCCGTCCGCCGGGTGCCGGTCCCTATTTACCGAGTGAGGTGGAGAAAGAGAAGGGAAGGGTTCCAACACAGGAAGCGACTGGGTATTACTACCGTCAGATGATCGCGTTCATCAAAGAGACGCTCAAAGATGGTGCAAGTATCAGGAAAGTGGTGCCGGAATACCAGGAAAGCGATGGATACGAGCTTTCGGGCTTTGTTTGGTTCCAGGGATGGAATGACATGTGTAATCGCCATCACATCTCGCAATATACGGACAATATGATTCACTTTATTGTCGATGTGAGACGGGATCTTGAGTCGCCCAAACTCCCATTCATCGTTGGAGTCTTGGGTGTCTATGGGACGGATCCCGAAAGCCGTCGTTTTGATAAGGGATTGCCGGTGACGACTTTCCGAAAAACGCAGTTTGAAGCGGTGAAAAACTATGATTCAAAGGTGGAAGCTAAGTATAGAGGGAATGTCATTTCGGTGGATAGTGGACCTTTTTATGAGTTAGGGCTTAGTGATATTTATTGGAAAAGGCGGATGACGGGAGAGTGGAAACGTCGCCTCGAAAGAGGTGAGATGATCCGGGAGGATTATCAAAAGGAGTGTGCTAAGTATCACTTTGGTGATGGCGAAATGACCGCCGAAGAACAGGCGACCTGGGACCGATGTTCATCGAATGCCGAGTATCACTACCTTGGAAGTGGGAAGACTTTTGTGAGATTTGGAAAAGCATTAGCTGAAGCGATGTTGGAGGTTCAGAAAAACTAGCGAGAAATTGAGATGATGAAATTGAAACTGACCTTGTTGGGCCTGTTGTGTACCACGCTTGTTTCGAAAGCGGAGAAGCCTCCCAATATCCTCCTGATTATGGCGGATGATTTGGGGTGGTATGATGTTCATTTTAACGGGAATGAGCATTTGGATACTCCAAACCTTGATCGCTTAGTGGAACAGGGAATGGTTTTTCCACATGGCTATGCGGCGGCTCCGGTGTGCACGCCGACTCGTGCAGCCATGATGACCGGAGTGTCTCCGGCAAGACTGGGAATCACGAATCATGCACCAGGGTTTAAAGATGGCATGGTGCCGGAGGGGCGGACACAGGCCGGAGCGAAAAAATTGACCTATCTTCCGTTAGAAGCGCAAACTTTGGCGGAGCGTTTGAAAAGCGAGGTTGGTTATGCGACTGGCTTTGTGGGAAAGTGGCACTTGTCCCACCGTAAAGGTGAGAACGAAGCTGGTGAGAAATACGAACTTGGATTGCGTCCGAAATCGCAGGGCTTTGAAGTCAATATCGGCGGCTACGACCGGGGAGGTCCCCCGACGTATTTTGCGCCCTACAAGATTCCGACTTTGAAAGAAGGACCGGAAGGGGAATACCTCCCTGATCGATTGGCGACGGAATGCATCAACTTTATTGAAAAGCAAAGGAACGGGCCGTTTTTCCTAACGTTTTGGAATTATTCGGTTCACTACCCGATCGAGGCACCAGAAGATCTCATCGAGAAATACAAAAAGCGCCCAGTGGAAAAAGCGCCTTATTCTGCGATGATCGAGGGGATGGACCGTTCGATTGGACGGGTGTTGAAATCGCTCGATGACCTGGGTTTGGCAGAGGATACGATTGTGATTTTCACTTCCGATAATGGCTCTTTATTTGGAAATGGACCTTTGAGGGCAAACAAGGGGCATCTTTATGAAGGCGGAATCAGGGTTCCTTGGGTCATCCGTTGGCCAGGAAAAGTAAAGGCGGGTTCGAGTTCCAATATACCTATCATCACGACGGATACCTTCCCTACTTTGCTTGAGGTGGTAGGATTGAAACCGAAGAAGGGAATTCCACTCGATGGGGAAAGTTTGATCCCGATTTTGAGAGGGGATGCGGGGCTGAAGAGGAAGTCTCTTTTTTTTCATTATCCCAACTATGCCTTTCACAAGAGGAATCGATTGGGAGGAGTGGTGCGACGCGGGAATTACAAGCTCATTCACTTCTATGATGATAATTCAATCGAGCTTTATGATGTCGTTGCAGATCAGGGCGAAAATAAGAACCTCGCCGGGACGAAGCTGAAATTGGCTGCTGATTTAAAGAACGAATTGGCGAAATGGCTTAAGGAATCTGGAGCGAAGATGCCCTTTGTTCCTAAAAAAAAATCAAACTAATGAATTCGTCAGACCCTTATCGGATTCCCGGCCTTGAGCTGATTGATCATGCTTTTGAAGCTCCTCTTGATTATCTTGATCCTAGAGGAAGGCAGATTGATCTCTTTGTTCGCGAAGTTCGTGATCTCGATCCAAAGAGTTCGGAGAAACCCTTCCTCGTTTTTTTGCAAGGCGGCCCAGGATTTAGGGCTCCTATACCGATTCAGAAGACGGGTTGGTTGAAGCGTGCTCTCACCGAGTATCGCGTGCTGATGTATGATACCCGGGGTAATGGTCTGAGCACTCCGGTGGATCACCAGACTTTGGGCCTAGAAGGTGACGCCGCTGCACAGGCGGAATACCTTACACACTTCCGGCAGGATAACATCGTAAGGGATGCCGAGTTGATCCGCTCGAAATTGAGTCCTGGAATGCCTTGGTCAACAATTGGGCAAAGCTTCGGGGGGTGGTGTACAATGACATATTTAAGCCTTCACCCGGAAGGCCTGAAGGAGTGCTTTATCTTTGGTGGAGTTCCCGGTCTCAATCGGACGGCTCGGGAAATTTATGAGGGAACCTTTCCTTTCGTTGAAGAAAGGAACCGAAAGTATTTCAAGAAGTTCCCGATGGATAAGGCTCGCCTCACCAAGCTGGCGAAATATTTAGAGGAACATGAAGTTCTCTTTCCGAATGGAGACCGGATTTCGCCTCGGATAGTGCAGACTCTCGGGATGAAATTTGGGTTCGCCTATACGGCTGAGGAGATCCATTTTTTGCTCGAGGAAGCTTTTGTGAAAGCGGGTGATAAGGAGATTGTTAGTCAAGCCTTTAAGGTAGGACTGCAGGCTACGGTTCGCTTTGACACCAATCCAATTTTTGCAATTCTACACGAGGCAATCTATGCGCAAGGAACTGCGAGTGGGTGGGCATGTGATCTAGTGCAGAAACATAATTACTCTCATTTTGATGATTATGAGGATTTCTTGTTTTATGGAGAAATGATCTTTCCGTGGATGTTCGATGAAATCTCAGAGCTTAAAGGCATGAAGGAAGCCGCCAATATTTTGGCGGAGAAATCGGATTGGCCTCAGCTTTACGATTTGGAAGTTCTGAGCCGGAATACTGTTCCGGTGACCTGTGCTATTTATGCTGATGATATGTTTGTGAATGCAAAATTCTCACGTGAGACTGTCGACGCGGTGCCAAATATGAAGGCTTTTTATACTAGCGAATATGA
>DIHU01000263.1 GCA_002420315.1 Akkermansiaceae bacterium UBA5688 | reverse complement strand
CCGCCTTTGGCAAAAACCCCGATTTTATTGATGTGCAGCGTTTCCTCGTGGTCTGATTGCCCAGGATCTTTTGCCCATCCTGCTTTCGATTAACTGTCCTGGTGTGACAATATCAAGGAAGCCCTTACGATAAATCGAATCGGTTGGATGCCCGGCATAGTGAAGGGCTGCCTGGATAAGGGTGACGCAGGTGTATTCGTTTGGAATATCTTCGGGAAAATCAGGAGTGGTCGTCCGATTGTGGACGCCGAGCACGCCAGAATAGTCGTAAGCTTTTTTAGGGTCAGAAAGCTTCTTCAGTGCAAGGGAGACAAATTCCGCGAGACGTTCTTCGTCAAGATCAGAAGTAGGCCGGAAAATGGCCCATTTTTTGTCATCAAGGTATTCCAATCCATCGTCAATATTAGCGGCCTGCTTCATGGCCAATTGGAGGAGTTTTTTCTCCCCATTACTTTCAAAAACGAGAGCGAGGTGACCGTAGTCGAAAAGCTGATAGGGCAGTTTTTGAATCTTTCCTTTTTTTAAGTAGGCCATTGCTTCCCTCTTCGTCATGTGGAATGCCACAACGTCGCCATTTTGGAGAAGTGATTTTTTGGAACCAGATATTTCCCGAAAAGCAGCGATTTCAGTCCCAAGGTGTTTTCCTCCAGGGGGGCGCTCAATCATAGCACAGGATGAAAGAGTAAGGGCGATCATGAAAGTGCTGAGAGTTTTGATAATCCGCTGTCGAACCTCAGCAGAAGGAATCATACAACTTTTAGTTGAACCAAAATGATGACGTTTTTTCGCAACAAAATCGTAGAGAAAATCTCGAATGGTCCGGGGGATGATCCGTGCGACCAAAGAGAGCATCTTCCAATGACCTCCGAGAGAATCGAAGATGACAATAACGGCCGAGGAACGGCGAAAGATTCTCCCTTCCCGTGTAACGATCATACTTGTTTTTTCTTCGTCATCGGGAAGACCCTCGAAGGTGAGAAGTCGCTCCTCATCTTCGCGAGCCAAGAAAGCTAGGAAGCGATTACACATAAGACAATCGGCATCGAAGGCGATTCGGACGGGGATCTTTCCCTGAAGCCACTTAGGATCAAAAGTGAAAAGGTGGATCATGATCATCCCCACTGAGAGATCGGCGAAGTCGATAAAAAGGATAAGACCAAAATGCATTCCTAGGAGGGCTAGCCAGATCCAGGGGCGTGATTTTTTATTTAGGAAAAGAGGTAGATAGCAAAGTTCCGCTAAGAGAGCTCCCCAAGTAAATAGCCCAAGAATACCGTCGGGCATCGCGAGCAGTAAATCTCTGAAGAATCCTGGACGAGCGAGAGGATTGTTCAGGACGTGAGCGATGGCCCCCCCCTCAACCCAGCTGGGCGACGAGAGCTTGGTCCAACCACTAAAGGTGTAACCGAGGGCGAGGAGAAGGCTTGCTATCGGAATAATCCATCTGGGCATGAACCAGTTTTCGTTCTTCCGACTTAATGAGAAGTTTTCGCCAGCTGGGATCAAAGTCGTCAAAATCAGAATTAGCCCAAGATAAGGCAACGAAGGATTGGAGGTGAGGTTGTTTCGATGAAACAAGGCTGTGATAATGAACCACAAAACAACCGCCGAAGTTCTGCGGGCCCATCCAAGAGTGAAGCTCGCCGATACCAGAATCGCGATCCCAAGGGTTACTGTGACCGCCATAGGCGTGTCCCAGAAGTAAAGGTGGTTTGGAAAAATCCCATAGGTGGGATTGAGAGCGGGGTCGCTGATGATTCCTTCGTTTGAAAAGAGCTCCGGCCCATAGGGGATCAGGGCAATGAAGTGCCAGGTCAGGAAGGCTCCGAAAAAAATACGAAAGAGGGCAAACTGTGAGTTCATGGTTTCTGAAGTAAGTATTGATAGTGGCTAGGAGACTCGCCGGGGCGTGGAGTGATCACGATGTTAGGTTCATTGAGATCGGAGAGATCGAGCTCTTGAGAGAGGGTGAATTCCTTAGAGAGAATTTTTTTGAAAAGATGGTCACGCAGATCTTCGGGAAGCCGAGGAGCGTAGGCCAGAGCAGCACCGTAGACATTTCGCCGTTGATAAGGACCTTCGAGTTGAGAATAGCGCTCGGGGGTTAGAAGGATTTCGATGTCATTACGATCGATGATTCTAAATTCAGCAGCGAAAGGCTCATAACCATCGGATTCGCAAAACACTTTGGGAAAGGGTGCAATCCCGGTCGCTAATCCAATTCCCCGAAGAGCACGCGAATCTAAAAAGTGTCCGACGATTTGCAGACATGCGATTCCTCCAATAAGGAAGGTAAAAAGTGTTCGTTTCATGACTTAAAGCATCGTTCCTTTTGCGAATAGCAAGCCCATCGCTTGTGGCAGCCTAAGCAGATTGGCGAGAGGCCATGGACATCCCTGAAAGCAAGCATCTCACCCAGGCGGTTCTCTTTTTCCGAATCGAAGCCACATTTCTGGGGAGAGGATTTGGGATTGTTGTAGGTCCCAAAAAAAATGTCCCAGATCGGAAGATCCGCGTAATTCTGGGTGTGATGTCGGTACATATGATGCACGCGATGGGATTCTGGACGCTGGAACATCGGACCAAGCCAGCGTGGAGTGCGGATATTCCAATGGTAGAAAAATTCTGCGATCGCAGTGAAAAAAGTATAGAGCGCGGCCGCTTCTACAGTGAGCCCAAGAACCGAGTAAGTGAGAGTCGCCGAGATCAGAGAGTTAATCGTGATTTCGATGGGGTGCTTATAGAAGCTGGTAAGGATTTCGATTCGCTGTGGCGAGTGGTGCAGCTGATGGCAGAGACGCCAAAATAAATTAGATTCGTGCCGAACGCGATGCCACCAGTAATAGAGGAAAGTCGAGATGACGTAGCATATAGCGGCACCCCAAAAGAGGGAGAGACTTTCTCCAAGATGAAAGAGAGAGGCTTTTTGAAACCAACGATCCCAAGTGTGGCCCGCTAGAATAAGGATACCTACCTGAACGGTATTAATGACGAAAATGCGAAGCCACCAAGCTTTTGAGGAGGGCAATTCATTGCCTGGCCAGATCCGCTCAATGAGAACGAGTAGCAGAGCAATACCAGTTAACAGGAAAATCATGGACCCATCATGCAATCAAAATTCACCCTATTTTAATCGATTGTTTTAATTTAAACATCATTCATTTCGATAATCAGTACGGATTGACGAAGCTCGAATCCAGTTGTGGGTAGCGTTCCCAGAAGTTTTTTGGGAAGGCGCTTCTCATAAAAGACCTCTTTTACCCCGAATCATGGCCAAAATGGTGGGGTATGAGAAAAAATAAGGGGATGAATTGGGGTCTCTTTGCCTTGAAAGAAGAAAAATCCCCTAGATGTCCGGAAGACTCCCAAAATAACAAATTATCGATAAAACTGTATTATTCAGAATCATTGATGAATTTAATTTGACATCTGAATGAATTTAAGTCATACCGCCAGTGTTATGAGCTTCAAAAGAACGCTATCAATTGTCGGACTCTCATCTTCTTTGGTTGGCTTCGCCAGCGCTGAAATCGAGAGTAGTATTTCAGCAGGATACAACAATCAGTATGTTTATCGTGGTGTAGATTTGGGTGATGACCAAGCAACTCTCAGTCTCGCTGCTTCGGGCAACGGAGGAGACCTTAACTGGAACATTGGTTTATTCCATGGATCCAACGAAGGAAATACACTCTCTACCGGTGGAAATGGGGCTAGCCTCGACGAAACCCGGATTCATGGTGGCTTATCCACAGCACTAAGTGACTGCCTTAGCTTGAACGCGGGTTTGATTTCCACATCATACAGTGGTGGAGTGGCTGCGATTTCGGCCGACCGTCTCGAGGTTTACGTCGGAGCATCTACTAGCCTTAGCGGAATCGATTTGAGCGCTACTGCCTTTTTTAATGAGTCCGATAACTATACCGGTGATACTTACTACGAAGTCACAGCCAGCAAGTCCGTTGATGTGGCGGAAAATGTGAGTGGCACTCTTGCTATCACTTATGGAAACTGGAATAAAGACCCTCTCAGCCAAGGCCTTGAAGACGTCGATTTCCTCTCATTCGCCGGAACGTTAAACATAGATCTTGGCGATAGTGTAAGCGCATCAGTTGGTGTTACTCATATAACAGCTGATACTACTGCACTCACAGAAGACGAGACTGTTGTGGGAACATCGCTCACACTCGGATTCTAAACCTTTTGGTAGCTAGTTACTAGTTAACATTAATTTTAAAAGAGGAGCCTAACGGCTCCTCTTTTTTCGTGCTGCCACTGAAACTTAATAGAATCGAATCCGATACTTTCTTAACAGCTAACTCACCAAATGAGAGCCTTCTCCCTTCCTTTGCCTCTTCCAGCAGAAGCCCGACTCTAACGAGTGAGTCTCCTTCTCTACTAAAAGCCTTTTTGATAAAGCTCCCTCACTTCAACAATATCAAGAACGTCCTGCCAAATAGTAAGCTCATCGATCTTCCCCTCAAAATTGCGTCCTGTCCCTGCCCGATGCCCACCAATGACGAGGCCACCATACTCAGCGGCAGGCCCGGGATACTCAAGTGTGTGTGTTGCAATAATTTGACCATTCAGGAATACCTTTAGGTGTTTCGAATCAAAGCAAACAACGAGGTGTGACCATTTCCCTTCGATCTCTGATCTCAGGTGACTCGACTGAAATGCCCCCTGTGCTTTGGCAACTGGAGCCTTCTGTGGACCGCCTGGACTGAGTGTTTGGGTATGGAGCCGAATCGCAATATTTTCACTCTCACTTGCGGGGCTAAGTTCAAGAGAGAGGTGGTAGGCCGCTTTTGAAGACGGCTTACCCTCGGCGGTCGTTTCAAGAATGAATTGGCGATCCTTACTTCCAGATACGGGAAGCTTATTGGGGTGAATCCAACAAGAAACCGAATGACCGGCCGAATTATCATCGAGGAAACTCCGGGGAATATTGACGAATTGTCCCCTTACTCGCTCGAGCTGGAGTGCTCCCTCGGAAATCTTAGCGCCATTCTGAGGGCTCCCATCAAGTCGTTTCCCAAGAATTGAGGAATTTGAAAAATCCTGATCGAAAGACCAGTGAGCTCGAAGCGTTTCGTCTTTTCCAAAAGGAGTAAGCTCGGAAAGCTTGAGGATGATTTTTTTGTTTACCTTTCCTCCGGGCTGCCGGTAGGTCACAGTTAAGGTTGGATCATTCGGAGCAGGGTCAGCTTCCAGAAAGAGAAACTGCTGACCTTCTACGAGAGACCATTCAAGAGAGGGGTGATAAACATTGAGAGAAGGTATAATACGGTTGTGGCCCGGCGACATTATGAAATCATGTAGATCATAACCGACTCGACGTGGATGAACCAGATAGCGTGAGACGTGAATATCTCCTCCGTGGAGAACAACTCCACTGATGCGCTCATGCTTCACAAAATCCAGAAGGGCATCACGCTCATACCAATAGGTAAACATATCATCTGTCTCGGAATTCTTTTTGTCCTGCCAGATTCCGCCGATCGAGAGAACTTTAAATAGAGCTTTTGACTCCTTGAGTGATTTAAGAAGCCATTGCCATTGCTCGTTCCCGAAGCATGAAGTTTGCTGGGGATCAACCGGAGAAGGTGCTAATTGAGAGAACCAGCGCGGGTCGATGTGAAAGAACTCGATCACACCAAGGTCAGTCTTATGGTAAACTCCAGCAGCTCCATTTCCATACTGACGGTGTGCTCGGTATTCTACAAATCCTTTACGAGTCGCCGCTTTCCCTTCCTCAAGATTTTTTCCGTTGCCGTTGTTAAGCCCAAAGTCGTGGTCGTCCCACATCCCGACAGTTGGAGTGTTACGGATGATTCTTGCGAGGGGTGGTTCGTTAAGTAGGGCACGGTGCTTTTCCCGCACTTCTGCGAGGTTAGTAGTATCGATATAAGGGGTGTCACCACCAAGGTAGAGGAGATCTGGCTTTAACTTCCCGATCTCAACCCAGACAGGGGCGGTATCTTTAGCTGAGACACAAGAAATCAGCGCGGCACTCACACGATCACCACGGGAACTATCCGTAGTTTTAAAGGTAAGATCATCCCCCCCAGCGATAATATCGGAGGAGGTTTGATTTGAAATCTGGTAGCGGTATCGAGTCGCACTGAGAAGCCCTTCGACATGGAATTTTGCAACAAAATCATCAGCCTTTAAAGCAGTGGCTTTAGCAGTGGAGACGATCTCGCCCTTCTGATTTAGAACCGAAAGCTCCAGATCAACTTCGATTTCTCCAGGCCGATAGAGAAAAAACGCCTCAGTTGGGCCTAAACTACCAATACACGGTCCAGCCGTCTGAGCGTCGGCTATCTTTGCAAACAGAAGAGAGCAGAGCAGAACACGAATCATCGTTTCTGCTTAGATGCTCAAGAAGATCCAAGCAAGTTCCAATGATTACGACGCCTCGACAAGAAGTTGGCGAGCCACCCCCTCAAATGGTGAGAGGGAATCCCCACCCCCGCGGATGAGGATCAAAGCCTTCATTCCTTCTTCAATGAGAAGCGCAGAAATTTTTTCCCAGCCTCGAGGGGGAAACCTGCTTCGACAAACTTACCCTGATTTGTCCAAGTCTCTAGATCTGCGCTCTCTTCAACGTAAAACTTCAGGGTAGCCGTGTTATTCTGACTCGCACTCATGACGATTGAGTTCAAGCGGGCATCCTGAATTTGTTCGAGCGTTGGGCGCTTAGAAAGCTCAGTAATCTGTGCTTGGAGCTGGGCAATTTGGGCCTCTAGCCCAGCAATAATTTGCGGCGACCTTGCATCGGCATTGTCTCCAACTCCGTCGTTATCGCAGTCTGCGATCTCAGTGGGGTCATTGGGAAATACATCCGCATTATCGCCTACCCCATCATTATCAGTATCAGCTGTTTCTTTGGGGTCATTTGGAAAGGCATCTTCATCGTCATTAACACCATCACCATCACTATCCTTGGCTCCACCAGCCAGCTGCTCATACCACGCAATCTTATTGTCGCCAGGCGAAGCTGAAACCACATCCAAGTCACCATCGCCATCCATATCAACTGTCGTAACAAGATTAACACCGTTTGCCCGATTAGTAATAATGACTGGCTGTGAAAACGACCCTGAGCCCGTGTTCTCATGAAAGCAGACCGAACTTCCAACTTCCGAAGTCGACAGGACGTCCAGATCTCCGTCGCCATCCATGTCGACAACATCTAGACCTCGGGGGCCTTGCTCATTAGCTCCAGTTTGATATCTGTGAATAATCTGTTGCGAGGCAAAGTTCCCGCGACCTGTCCCTCTATACCAAGCGACTTTGCCATCAAGAACTGAGGTAGAAATCATATCGAGGACACCGTCACCATTAATGTCACCAGTTCGCAAGTTGCGCGGCCCTCGTGTCTGAGATGCCGAAGTCAGATGGCGAACCGATGGTTGAGGACCACCTATCCTCGAATTCGGATAGTAGGAGAGCTGATTGCTAAGATAGTTCACGGACATCACATCCACGTCTCCATCGCCATCAATGTCTGCTGCATGGAGACTTCGGGGCTCGTCGCCAGTATTCGTGCCTGACTTTACCGGGATCAAGTTTCCCCAGCTAGAAAGGTTGCCAGAATTCACATAAA
>DIHU01000253.1 GCA_002420315.1 Akkermansiaceae bacterium UBA5688 | reverse complement strand
GACATTGGAAATCTAGTGGCGTTCAATCTCCGAAGAAATGGATGCGTGACCGGGAGAATCAAAACTAGGAGAATATGTCGAAAACGTTGAAACATGAAGCTGTAATTGAACAGCTAAGCGCGATAAAGCCTTGAGCAAAGAACCCTCATGTCACGGAGTCGTCACACAATCTTTCAGAGAATATTTTCTCATTCGCCCTCAGGAAAATCCACTGATCGGACAGCCTTTCGCCCAAGAATGAGGTTTTTGGCTCTGCCTGAAGCCGGTGATTCATCACCAGGAGATAATAGAGTAACTACTCCTAGTTTTGTTGCGCAAATCAGGTTTTCTTCTTCAGGTTGCTGGATTTCCCTTTCACCGCTTAAACAGTCTCAGATATCTCGGAGTTTCGAGCCAAATTGTTAAGGTGAAGGAGGCAGGTAAAAGCCCGCCCCCCATTACAGAGGACAGGCCTTCACACACACACCATCATATTATTATTAGCTTTCTCTTCCCTAATCTATTACAAATTCCAATGGAAATTATAAGACCCAGAAGGAAAATCGGTCTTACCTTCCTATGCGTGCTAGGGGCCTGATTTGTGTCACCGCAGCACCTACTATTTTCCGTCGGACCGAAAAGGGAAAGAATGCTAATGGTAAGCATGCACAATTTTGGACGACCTTTCAAACTGACTCTTCTCATGCGGATGAGCACCAAGCTGAAAAAGACAGGCTTGCTAAGATTAAGTCTCCTTACTTCATCACTAACGCCCTCAAATTTTTCCCTGAGCAAATGATCGGGTTTGGAGCGTCCTACTGGAAGCTCACCGATGTCCGTTTACATAAAAAATCAGAGCAAGTCAGGGCAGCGCCCTATCAAGTAGGCTCATTGCCAGCCGCACTTCTTTTCCACTTCATCCGTTAAATCCTGCTGGTCAGCAACGAGATTACGAAACAGATCCTTTACGGATCCATCTTTATCAAAAAACCTCATTCGTTCCCTCGGATTCCGAAGATAGATTCAGAAATCTCTTATCATTAATTCATCTTGTCACTTGAGAATATTTTAGGTAAACGAAAGCGTCGAATGGGTAGTAAAGTCACAGCTCTTTTCATGGCATTACTCATCGGAAATCCGATGTGCTGTTGTGTAACAGCCACTTTTTTTGATGCTGATCACGACAAAGAATTAGCAGTACAGGATCAGTCGTGTTGTTGCCAATTGGCTGAGCAAAGCGATCAGGAAGAAAAACCTGACGAACCTGACTCCTGCTCTTGCTCTCTTAAGAAAGCAAAGTCTCTTACTTTAACTCAGGCCTTACTTCTTAAAGTTACTGGTGATGATCAGATTACCAAGGCTCTCCTGCAGACCGACTGCTCCTTGACTCTCCCACATCTTTCACCAGTTGTTCAACACCTCAGCAAGTGGCCTCCCGGCTCATTACCGGCACCTTCATTGAGAAGGCGAATTGCCCTCCAATGCTGCTATCGTCTTTGATTCGTTGGGCTTGAGGCCAGCCCTGTGCGCCTCGCCGAACTCTTTGACGCCTCAGATTTTTCATCGAGGCCTCACCGTCATTCCTAATGACGTCCTCCAGCTCCACCCCCGAGCTGTGCCTTCCCTTCAAACGAATACAAATTAAAGACTTCAAATGAAACTCCTTAAAAAAATCTCCTTTCTTTCACTTCTTCCGCTGTCTGCTTTCGGATGAGACGGATGAAAACTCACCGCGCCGCCAGTTGGCGGTAGCTTAGTAGCCGATGACTCTGCCTTTAGTTTCGCCTTCGATTATCGTTATCGGAAAAACGATGACCTTTTCAACCGATATTCTCGCATCGAAAATCCAACTAAGGCCTCTACGGAGTTTAATCAATTTTTACTCACTGCTTCCTATCGCATGAATTCAACTTGGCTCTTTTCGACCCAGATCCCTTTCACGGATGCCACTCGTCGTGAGCGAAATAAGCCCGATATTAACATGAATGGCCTGGGGGACATCACGATGTCCGCAACCTATTTACCGAGGGCTGATGAAAATTCGATTTGGAGCCGACTAAGGTTAAGCGCTGGATTCATCTTACCAACCGGGAAACCAAGGGATAACCCCGCTCTGGGAGACGTAGCACCGACCGTATTTCAACTCGGCACCGGCACAACCCAACTTGCCTTAGGTGCGAATTATTTTGCTCCTCTCAATAATGATTGGTCGTTTTATTCTGGAGCTAATATCACTTTTCCGATCTATGAAAGCTCCAAGGGTTTTCGCCCTGCTGAGACCTACGCGTTCCGTGTAGGGATAAGCCGATCAATTACTGAAAACCTGAAGACGAGGCTTTCTTTAGATTTTTCCCACGGTGAAAAAGATGAGCTCCAAGGAAATGAGATTGGCTACACAGGTTCCACTGTTCTAAGTGTCACACCCGCACTCATCTATACGATTAATGAAGATTTTAGTGCTTCCACTTCAATCTTAATTCCTGCGCATCGACGTGTTAATGAAACTGCCCTTGCCGTGGGCCCTCTGTGGTCACTTGGTCTCAGCTATAGCTTCTGAGAAGAAAGCTAAAAAAGGCCACCAAAGAGTATCACTCTTTGGTGGTGCTATTTTGCTGAGCAATAGTCTGTCGGGAGAAGATCCTCAGCTATAGACTCTTGACCTTCAGGTTGCGCACCCAGAATTTCTGGCCGTGGTCCTGAATCGCAATTTTCCCTGAATCCGCCAACTTCTTGTTCTTCGGTTTACTGGCCGCTAGATCCAGTTTGTCCTGCACAGTCTTACCGTTGAGGACCACACTCAACCTGCCTGCCTTCATTGTCACAACCATATGATTCCAAGCACCAGCGGGCTTCGAGCCGTTAGCCAGCGGGCCAGCAGTCTGAATCACCCCTCCAAGGTCATGTTGGCCGAGTTTCTTTTTACCGAAGCAGTCAAGAATCTGCACCTCAAAACCGTGCGCAGTCGGGTCAGTCTCGTCATAAATCCTGAAATAGAGGCCTGAATTTCCACCTTTTTCGTGCTTATACTCAAAGTCGAAAACGAAGTCCTTGTAATCCTCCTTGAGCCACAAATAGGAACCGTAGCGCGACCAGCCCTTCTCGCCGGGCCTTGGCTCCAGGAAAAGTGAGCCATCTTTCTGGATCTTCCAATTCCCGGCAGTTTTGATCTTCGACAAGTCCTTGCCGTCAAAAATCGTAGTAAACCCGTCCGCTGCA
>DIHU01000126.1:4182-4381 GCA_002420315.1 Akkermansiaceae bacterium UBA5688 | reverse complement strand
AGCAACATTTTACCGGCTAAAGGTAACAATCCGTTAAGAAACTCTTCAGCTCAATCATCACGAAGAAAGAGAGCTTGCATCTTCAGCGTTGGAAGTTGCCCATTCAACGTTCATGATCCATTTATGCCCCTCGCCGCAAGTGTACTCATCGACGGTCCTTCTGAGCTCGTCTTTGACTACGCTATTCCGGATCACCTTG
>DIHU01000126.1:0-3818 GCA_002420315.1 Akkermansiaceae bacterium UBA5688 | reverse complement strand
CAGGGACGGTCCTCCGCATTGAGGAAGCACCCCAATCCGAATTCGACCTCCGTTTCCTTACCGGCCTTGTCGATCCCGAACCACTAATCACGCCAGCTCTTCTGAAACTAGCTGAATGGATTACTTCTTATTATGGCACTCCGCTCGAGCAAGTCATTCGTTCAATCATCCCCGCCTCCATTCGTGGAGAAAAAACTTCAGCCAAAATTCGTAAAGCTGCCATTCTTGTAAATCCCCCAACTGAAACTGAACTTGCTAAGCTCGCTAAACGGGCCAAACGCCAGCACCAGATTATCAACCTGCTGTCGATTGCAGACAAACCAGTCCCGATCACCGAACTCGGGGGGGCATCCATATCCTCCTCAATTAAGACCCTCGCAGAGAAAGGCTGGGTCAAGGTTATCAATCTGGAAGTCCGGCGTGACCCTGATGCCAACGAAACCTTTCTACCAACAGACCCACTTACCCTAAACGACGAGCAGCACGAAGTTTTCGAAACAATCTCCAAAAGCCTCCATTCAGAAAAACCAAAACCAATTCTTCTTCATGGAATCACAGGGTCAGGAAAGACCGAAGTCTACCTCCAGGCCACCCGAACCGCCCTAGACCTTGGCAAAAATGTCATCATCCTAGTTCCAGAAATCTCACTTGCACCTCAGACCGTACAACGCTTCAAAGCTCGCTTCCACGACCTCACCGATCAAATCGCGGTTCTTCACTCTCACCTCTCTCAAGGCGAGCGCTTCGACGAATGGCATCGAATACGAGCTGGTAAAGCTCGCATCGTGATTGGAGCTCGCTCCGCCATCTTTGCACCTGTCAAAGACCCCGGACTTATTATCGTCGATGAGGAACATGAACCTGCCTACAAGCAGGAAAATCCACCTAAATACCACGCACGTGACCTTGCCGTTGTCCGCTGCAACCTAGAAAAATGCACCGTCGTCCTCGGGTCCGCCACTCCCTCCCTAGAAACCTTCCAAAACACACAGCTCAAAAAGTATCAGATGGTAAAAATGACCGAGCGAGCTGACGGCGCCTCCCTCCCTCTCACTCGTGTCGTCGACATGCGCATTGAGGCTAAGAAGCACAAAGGTCGCGATGCCATTATCTCAGACATCCTTCGCTCTTCGGTCGAAAAACGCATCGAAGCGAATGAACAAGTTATCATTTTTCTTAACCGCCGTGGCTTCGCAAGATCCCTCCAGTGCCCACCCTGCGGACATGTCATCGAGTGCAACCACTGCGCCATTCCTCTTACCTACCACCGCGGCGACGAACGCCTCGTTTGTCACATCTGCGGCTTTCAATCCATTGTACCCCGCCTCTGCCCAAATTGCCAGGACCCGGCTATTCGCTTTCAGGGATACGGAACCGAAAAGGCCGAAATTATTCTCCGCAAAGTCTTTCCTTCCGCTAAAATCGCCCGCCTCGACACCGATACCACGCGGCGTAAGAATACTCTTCGCGACACCCTCCGCGACTTCCGAGCCAAGAAAATAAACATTCTCCTCGGCACCCAAATGATAGCCAAGGGACTCGACTTTCCGAACGTCACCCTAGTCGGAGTCCTTAACGCTGACCTCTCGCTTTACGCGCCTGACTTCCGAGCGGGCGAGCGTACTTTCCAACTTCTAACCCAAGTCGCAGGTCGTGCAGGTCGCGGGAAGATGGCCGGAGAAGTTATCATACAAACATCCACACCCCACAACCCCTCAATCCAATTTGCAAGACATCACGATTTTAATGGCTTTGTTGCCCAAGAGCTCAACGTCCGCCAACAATTTCAATATCCACCGTTTACCCATCTCGCTCTTCTCTTAGCAAGATCAAGCCACGAACGTCGTGCTGAATTCACTCTTCAAACACTCCACCGCAAACTCGCAAAAGATCTTCCAGATCAAGTCATCCTTGGCGATCCAATCCCCTCACCACTCACCAAATCCTACTCTCAATTCCGCTTCCAGCTGCTCATGCGAGGTCCCAACGCGAGGATTCTCTCCCACCACCTCAATAAAATTCTTCGCGCAACCCCCACACCAGAGGACGTCATTGTCACCGCAGATTTAGATGCCTACGACCTCGGCTGAAACTCCTGAAAATAAACTTCAAAACCCTGGGATCTCCAAATAATGGAGTGTCCCATTTAAGATTACGATTGGCTCCTGGAGAACGATCTCTAAGCTCGTTTGATGCCCTCAGTCCTGCTTGTCGAAGCTGAATCAGCTATAGCGGACACTCTGATTTATGCACTCGAAACCGAAAATTTCTCTGTAACTCACGTCTCGACCGCACAAGCCGGACTTAATCACTTCGATAAACATGCGAAACTCACCAAGTATGATGGATTAATGAAAATATTTTTAGTCATCCTTCTTTCATTTTTTAAACTTCAAGCGTCCCAAGTTAAGGTCGCGATCGTGGGTGATTCAATCACTTCTGGCTCCGGAGCCACGCCAACCCAAGCCAACCGCTATTCCACAAAGCTTGGAGAATTTTTGGGTGATGACTACCTCGTGAAAACCTTTGCGACCGGCGGACTCTGCATCCTTCAGAAAGCTGATCGCCCCTTCATTAAAACAGTTCACTTCAACAAGGCTTTTGATTTCAAGCCAGATATTACTGTCATTACACTTGGAACCAATGATACCTGCCAAAATGACAAGCGTAAAAACTGGGAACATCAAGATGATCTGATGACGGATACTATTTCCTTCATTAATAAACTTAAAGAAGGGAACCCTAGAATGATTATACACCTTTGCACCCCGACTCCCATGTTCCCAAACCAGAAAGGATTAAAAACGGAGCGAAAAGTCGACCTCACAACACGTGCAAAACGTCTTCCAGCGATCCAGCAAGCTTATAAAAGAGCTGCCGCCACCGATGAAAGGGTCCACTTCCACGATCTCACAAGGGCTCTCTCCTCTGGCAACACTACCGATGGTGTCCATCCTAATAACAAAGGACATGAACAACTCGCAAAGCACTTTTTAGATCTCCTTTCCAAGGATACTGGAAGATGCGCCAACTTTCCCGAAAGCTCTCGAAAGGAATCCAATTGGAATGGCTTTAAGCTTCATAAGATAAAACTTCCTAAGTCAGGAGCCAACGCACGATTGGTCATTCCTCACACCGCCACGAAAGGACAACCGTGGATTTGGCGGGCCCGCTTTTGGGGGCATCAACCAGCTTTAGACCTCGCTCTTCTTGACCGCGGCTACCATCTCGCATTTGTCGACGTCGGAAATCTCTATGGTAACGAAACCGCCATGGCTCGGGGTGAAGAACTCTACGAAATACTTACTACTCAGTTTCAGCTAGGCCCCAAACCAATTCTCGAAGGAATGTCACGCGGTGGTCTGTTTATCTTTAACTTCGCCGCGAAACACCCTGACAAAGTCACCGCTATTTACGGAGATAACCCAGTTTGCAATTTTTTATCCTGGCCCGGCGGCATAA
The DNA here is from genome assembly GCA_002420315.1 of Akkermansiaceae bacterium UBA5688. Taxonomy (GTDB): domain Bacteria; phylum Verrucomicrobiota; class Verrucomicrobiia; order Verrucomicrobiales; family Akkermansiaceae; genus SW10. Next base: position 356 of record DIHU01000126.1, on the reverse strand, counting down.
ATGGAAAATTATCCAAGGTCGACTACGAACGCTGCCTCAAAGCTTATGGCATCACTGCAGCTGAAAGCAAAACCCATCCCCAAATTACTCATCCAAATTTCGCCAGAAAACTTCAAGGAATTCCCATTGCCTTAGTTATAGGAACAGCAGATACCGTGGTTCCACCGACTGAAAACGCAAAACCACTCGCTGCAAACCTCAGCAAGATAGACTCTCCCGTGAAAATCTGGCATAAGCCCGGTCTTGGTCATCATCCTCACGGCCTATCGCCCGTCGAACCACTTCTTCGATTTCTTTTAGAAAGTCAAAAATAGCACTAATAACAGCTGATTTGATTCACAAATCTACTGGCGGAT
>DIHU01000173.1:5251-5382 GCA_002420315.1 Akkermansiaceae bacterium UBA5688 | reverse complement strand
TCCACTTTCTTGCGCTAGCGTCCAATACCGAGACGGGTTCTTTGGGCCCGCCGGTAGTTCATTATGTCCGAGCAACAGCCACCAGAGATCCCAGGATCGAAAAAACCAGCCCAGACTCCCTCAGACAAGGG
>DIHU01000173.1:3191-4858 GCA_002420315.1 Akkermansiaceae bacterium UBA5688 | reverse complement strand
GTGGCTATTGAAGGAGTGAGCGATAGCGATCGTGAGACCTTAAAGTACACGGAATTCCGGGAAGCATTGCTTGAAGGCCGAATTCTTCAAACTGCTTCGGAAGATTACCCGGCTGGCAAACTCGAGCTAGTAACCTTTACGGGTGAGGCTCGTGCTGAGATTACTGGTCGATTCTCTAAGGACGATCTTCTTGTGAAAGGTTGGGAGAAAGAGGCTCCGATTAAATCTGTAGTCCAAGTTGATATCGACAGCATTAGTAATGACCTCGACGAAACATTTGGGGAGAAATTGAATTGGGTTGCTGTAGCCCCCGTTGAGGACAGTTCAGCTCAGGAGGTTCCTTTTTCACAGATTAAATCTCTCCTTTCGGAAAACAGGCTAGTTCTTGGGAAAGATGTCGAATTCAAGATTTTTCGCGAGCTAAACTCAAATGTTGCTACCCTTTATGCGACTAGGGGGGAGCCGATTGGATTTAGTCTTCGAGAACTGAAAACGATGGATTCGGATGATAAGCTAAAGAGTTTTCAAGTTAAACTTAGTGCGAGCTCACGGGGGAAGTTGGAGGCCTTGATTGACTCGGGTATTTCTACGCGAAATCAGGATAATACGTTTGGTAAAATCATGATGAGCCTTCTTCCTGTTCTTCTCCTAATAGTTCTGATTTTCTTTCTTTTTAGACATCAGATGAAGTCGGCTGGTCGCGGAGCGATGAGTTTTGGGAAATCCAAGGCGAAGCTCCTAACAATGGACCAACATAAGGTGACTTTCAAGGACGTTGCTGGAATTCAGGAGGCAAAAGAGGAACTTTTTGAGATTGTCGATTTTCTTCGCGACCCCAGAAAGTTCCAGGCTCTTGGTGGAACAATTCCGAAGGGAGTTCTCATGGTAGGGCCTCCAGGGACTGGTAAAACTCTTTTGGCGCGCGCTATTGCGGGCGAGGCGGACGTCCCGTTTTTCTCGATTAGTGGTTCTGACTTCGTGGAGATGTTCGTAGGGGTTGGAGCTAGTCGGGTCCGCGATATGTTTGAGCAGGGGAAGAAAAATTCTCCGTGTCTTGTTTTTATAGACGAAATTGACGCTGTTGGGCGTCACCGTGGACATGGCATGGGAGGTGGTCATGATGAAAGGGAGCAAACTTTGAATGCGCTTCTTGTTGAGATGGACGGATTTGATACTCAGGAGGGTGTCATCATTATCGCTGCAACAAACCGTCCTGACGTTTTGGATCCAGCCCTTCTTCGACCCGGTCGTTTTGATCGCCAGGTAACTGTAGCTCTTCCCGATGTTAAAGGGCGGGAGCAGATTCTCGGGGTTCATACCAAGAAAATTAAACTGGCTGCCGGAACAGACCTTGCAGTTATAGCACGGGGAACCCCCGGGTTTTCAGGGGCGGAATTGGCAAACCTCATCAACGAGGCTGCCCTCCTCGCGGCGCGCAAGGGTATCAAGGCTGTTACCCTTGCTGAAATGGAAGAGGCCCGTGATAAAGTTCGTTGGGGGCGCGAACGGAGAAGCTTGGCTCTTTCTGATAAGGAAAAAAAGAATACTGCTTATCACGAGGCGGGGCATGCTATTTTGAATGAGATTTTAGATCACACCGATCCACTTCATAAGGTCACGATCATCCCGAGAGGACCTTCGCTAGGATCGACCATGTTTCTGCCAGA
>DIHU01000173.1:0-2816 GCA_002420315.1 Akkermansiaceae bacterium UBA5688 | reverse complement strand
GGACGTGTTGCGGAGGAGATTATCTTTGGGGATGTAACCAATGGTGCGATGGGAGACATTCGAATGGCGACAAGTCTAGCCCGCAAGATGGTTTGTGAGTGGGGAATGAGCACTGACCTAGGAATGGTTGAGTATGGCGATGGTGGGGGAGGTGGCTTCCTCGCCCGCGATATGATGAGCCAGTCTAAAAATTATTCCGAAGATACGGCTCAAAAAATTGATAATGAGATCAAGGATTTGATTGATCATGCCTACAAAGAAGCTGAAAGAATTCTTAAGGAAAACCGAACTCTACTTGATAAAATTTCAGAAGCTCTCTTAGAGTTTGAGACCTTAGATGCTCAGCATATCAAAGATCTCATAGAGCATGGCGAGATGAAGGATCCACCAAAGCCACCAGAGCCGCCGGAGATCCCTGACGATATGCAGAAAGAGAAAGCTCCGGAGTCGACTGAGGAAGAAAATCGCGGTGACGACGGTGCGCTTCCACCAGAGGCCATTGGGGCTCCTGCCTAGCATAATGGGCCTTCAGTTGATTTTTAAGGGAATCAAGCTTCTCGAACACCCACTCAAAAACTAATTATGGAAAATGTTGTTATTATCGGAACTGGCTGTGCCGGTTGGACCGCTGCTATCTACACGGGGCGCGCTAGTCTGGAGCCTCTTGTCCTCTCGGGAACGCAGCTAGGCGGTCAGTTGACGACAACGACCGAGGTTGAAAACTTCCCGGGTTTTCCTGACGGAGTGATGGGGCCAGAACTGATGGGGCGGATGCAACAGCAAGCGGAGAAGTTTGGGGCCAAAGTTGAATACAAAAAGGTTAATAAGATTAGTAGGAATGAGGACGGAACCTTCTGCCTTGAAACAGACCAGGGCATGGTCCAGTCGAAAACTGTTATCATAGCCACAGGAGCAGCTCCTCGCTATCTAGGCTTGGAAAATGAAATGAGCCTGGTGGGTCATGGGGTGACGTCGTGTGCAACTTGCGACGGAGCTTTTTATCGTGATGTTCCGGTTGCGGTGGTTGGTGGAGGAGACTCAGCTTGTGAGGAAGCCAATTTTCTCACTCGCTTTGCATCGAAGGTTTATCTCATTCATCGTCGTGACGAACTCCGTGCCTCGAAAATTATGGCCGATCGTGTCCTAGCTAATGAAAAAGTTGAGCCAGTCTGGGATTCTGGAATCACCGAGTATCTCACAGATGGCGAGGGCGAGGTTCGTAGTGTCAATTTAGAGAACCTCAAAACGGGAGAAAAGTCAGAGCTGGAAGTGAAATGCGTTTTCGTGGCAATTGGTCATGTTCCAAACTCTCAGTTTGTTGGTGACCTAGTCGATCTCGATGAAAATGGCTATGTCCTTCAGAATCCCCATAGCACCGGCACGAAAACGCCGGGGCTTTACGCTGCGGGTGATGTTGCAGATCATATTTATCGCCAGGCAATCACGGCTTCTGGGCAAGGATGTGCTGCTGCGATTGAGGCGGAGCGTTATCTTACAGACGGTGAGTAGGTGTAGGTTATCGTTTTTCTTAAAAACTGGAACTCTTTGGGTTTCGGCTTTTGAGAGTTGCGTTTAGCGTGCCAATTTAAGGGGTTCCTTCAATAATTTTGATTAGGATCCTAAGCCAGCGATCATTTTGGTGAACCACGCGGCACCATCTTCGAGATCGGAAATACGGATGAATTCGTCGGCGGTGTGGGCTTGGTCGATGGACCCGGGGCCTAGACAAATTGAGGGAATTCCGGCAGCCGATAAATGAGCGGCATCAGAAAACCAGGGTGCTCCAACGAATTTGAGGTTTGGATGAATCTTCTTAAGTTTTACAAGCCAGGGATGGTTAGAGGGCATGGCCATGGGTGGCGATTCTGCGCTGTGTATCAACTCCAGGTGATTAAGATAGCGTTTCAGGATTTCGGTTGCGGGTTCATCTTTTACCAAGGCGGGCACTGTTCTAATATCTAGGGTAGCAGTTGCCTGTGCTGGAACGATGTTAGCCCGGGTCCCTCCCGAGATGATTCCGACATTCATGGTTGAATGACCCAGAACGGGATGGCGAACGCTCGAAAGGTTTTTAAGAAAAGATCCCTCGAGTTGTTGTAGCTCGTTAAGAAGTTTAAGAATAGCGTTTTCACCACGATGAGGCTGTGAAGCGTGAGTGGCTTTACCTGTTGCCTTTACGGTGGCCCAGAGGCATCCTTTGGTGCAAAATACGGCTTCGAGAGAAGTCGGTTCACCGGCAACTGCAAATTCGTATTGGTGCGCATGATTTTTGGCGAAGTGTCGGGACCCTGGTTGTCTCGATTCCTCGCCCATGAAGCCAACAAAATCGACTGCTACAGGAAGTGTTTCCAGTAAGTGGGCGTTTTCGCGAATCCCCCATAGCATTGCCGCCATGGAGCCTTTAGTGTCGGAAGATCCCCGACCGTGAATTTTACCGTCATTGATTGAGCCGGAAAAAGGATCAATCGTCATTCCGGAAATCCCCACGGTGTCCAGATGAGGACCAAGGAGAATTCGAGGGCGGCTCCTGGACCCAGGAGCCCGGGCGATTAAATTGGGCCGTCCAGGTTCCACTTCTTCAAAGACACAATCGAACCCAAATGGCTGAAGAAACTTGGAAACTAGGCAGGCGACCTCTTTTTCTCCGCCTGGAGATACTCCTGGGTCTCCATCTGGATTAACCGAGGGGATTTGGACGAGTTCTTGGAGAAGTTCGACTACAGATTGCACTTTCAAGATCCTAAGATATCGAATGCCAATGTGGAAGTTTTTCGTCTTGGCAATAAGGGGATCTCTTGGTGATATCGTTTCTATGA
>DIHU01000177.1:1135-2915 GCA_002420315.1 Akkermansiaceae bacterium UBA5688 | reverse complement strand
GAAGGATGGGCAAGTACCCGAGTTGGTAGACACCGTTGATACCAAAAACGCGACCTACGCCAATACGATTGGGGCCACTGAGTTGGGCGCTCTGTGGATAGATCAAGATTTTGATCAGGAGCAGCAGGCCTTTTATTACGCAAGGGTGTTGGAGATACCGACGCCCCGATGGACCACATATGACGCAGCGGCGTTTGAGATCCCGCCTCCAAATAATGTGCCCAGGACTGTCCAGCAGCGAGTCTATTCGTCGCCTGTATGGTACATGCCACTCGCAGCCGGAACCGGCTCGGACTGCCAAGGCTAGCGTCGCCTGTTATTCGAATGGCTCTCACGATCGTCTGCCGAACACTTGGATTATCGGCTTTGCGTTTTTGGTTCGTAGCATAGTGATTGGTGAGGGCTAGTCGCCGTCCCGGAGGGTTGCAGTCTTGCTACCTTTGCAGGACGCTTGGAAGACTGAGCACTACCTTTCCGCGGTAGTGTCCACGCACAGAGAGACGTCAAAACGCACGGTTCTGAAAAAAAGTTGAATAAAAATAGAGGCCCGAAAATTTGGTAGGACTAGGTGGATTCGAACCGCCGACCTCGGCCATGTCTAGGCCGATTGGCCACACTAAGACACGTGTACCCAATAAGCCCACCTTAATTATTCTTTAGGGCAACATATATGTGCATCCGAAACTAAGCCTAGTTTATGGTTTATCCTTAGAATTTAGTTTCTACCCAGCTGGGAAAAGAGAAAAGCGAACTGATCGACGCGCTCCTGTAAATACTGATCTCGAGTTGAACCAATTCCGTGCCCCGCCTGAAAATCAACCCGCAGTAAGACGGGATTATCGCTTGCTGTCGCGGCTTGTAATCGAGCCGCCATTTTCCCTGACTGCCATGGTTCAACCCGAGGATCGTTAAATCCATGGGTGAGCATCACGGCAGGGTATTCCACACCATTTCGCACGTTGTTATAGGAGCTCATTGCCAAAAGCGCGTGAAAACCGGCTTCTTCTGTGACCGTCCCGAACTCCTTAATGTTGGGCACGCCGTTGGTTGTGGTTTCCGCTCTGATGGTGTCCAAAGAGCCCACATCTATGATCGCAGCTCCAAAGAGATCCGGCCGTTCGGTGATGGCTCTCCCTGCGAGAATTCCTCCCGCGCTGCCTCCCCACGGCGCCATATGGGCTGGGCTGGTATATTTTTCCCGAACCAGATATTCCGCGGAGGCGATGAGGTCACGCCAAGTGTTTGGCTTGGTTTCCATGCGGCCTGCGTAGTGCCACTCCTGGCCATACTCACCCCCGCCACGGACATGAGCGATCGCCCAGACGCCACCTCTCTCGAGCCAGGCAAGTCGAGTCGTGCTGAAGCCGACGTTCATCGACGAACCATAGCTACCATAGCCATAAACTACTGTTGGATTTTTCCCATCAAGCGTCAAACCCTCCCTGTGAAGGATCGTGAGAGGAATCATGACACCATCATGAGATGGGATAACCAGCTCCTTGGCCACATAACCTTCGAGGTTATCGAACTTCCCCACGGGAATCATGCCCGTATCTGTGAAGGTCGCAGTTTTGGGATCATAGGCGTAACGAACACCTCCCTGAATCCAGGTCGTCTCGTAAATAAGCGCGCCCGGTATGTCAGGTGCAATTGATGAAAGGTAGGTAGCGCCACCTCTTGGCGGAGACAACTCTTCGAGTCCGACATCGGGCGCCCATCGCATAACCATCCCTATGCCGTCTCGCTTTGCCGAGATATAAAGGGCATCTGCGGCCACACT
>DIHU01000177.1:0-770 GCA_002420315.1 Akkermansiaceae bacterium UBA5688 | reverse complement strand
ATGTCAGTATCATTCAGACTCATTTCGACTAGCTTGAAACGCGGCGCTTGCTTGCCGGTAACGAGATAAATTGTGTCACCGATCACAGCAAAATCCGTAACCTGGTCAGACTCACCACAGAGCTGTGACCACGAAATATCCCCGCTTAATAGTTCAGCACGTGGCGCAGTGAATAAACTAATTTCATTATTGTCGCCGTGCTTTACCTTCAGCACCGCGTGGGAAGATCTCGGGCTCAGCCAGACGCTTGGGAAATCGGTTTCTAATATTGGGAGGGAAACTGAATGTCCGTAAGCCGCAACCACGCGATCATTTTCGGCAGCAGTATCAAGTTGATGAAACATCACCCGGGTTTGTTTGTACTCTTCTGTGGACGGAGCATCGTCTAGAAGAGCACGTCGCCTGCTGTAGAAAAACCCCGATTCGTCCTCTGACCATTGCGGCCAGTTATAAGCTGTCTCAATGTTATAGATGGGGCTTCCAATGACAGCCCCGCTAGCCACATCGAGAACATAGTAAGTGGTTTGCTCGGATCCTCCCTGAGCTAAACCATAGACCACGAAATCGCCAGTAGGGGAAGGCACATAGCCCTCGAGGCTGTAATGCTGCTCTGAACCACTACTCATCGATTCGGGATCGACTAGGAGGCGCTCCTGACCATTCTCTGAGGTCCGAAGGTAGAGCTTGTATAGATTTTCACCACGATCACGACGCAGATAAAACTGCATGCCATTGGACAACCGCTGCACACTGCCAGTAGTAAACGGCGC
>DIHU01000044.1 GCA_002420315.1 Akkermansiaceae bacterium UBA5688 | reverse complement strand
AACACTATGAAATCCAAGCACACAACCGCTCTCAAATTACTATTTCTATCCGGAATTTGCGCTACTTTAAGTCTGATTCCGGCCGCTGCAGAGCAAGTCATTTTCACCGAAATACAATATAATGCCAAAGCAGGTGACCCAGATTTTGTGGAAATCACCAACAATACGGGAACTCCACTCGATATGGGGAAATGGTATTTCTCGGATGGCATCGACTACACCTTCCCAGATTTTAACGCGGCAAACACTAGCGCTCATATCTTAAAACAATTTGAGACTATTTTGGTTTCGCCAGTCGACGAGGCAACCTTGCGAGAAGCTTATCCCAATATTCCTGAAGATACCCGCATATTCGGACCCTATAGCGGTGCCCTTTCCAATTCCGGAGAAAAACTCACGCTGAGTGATAAGAACGGAGTTGTTATGACCACGATCGAATACAACGATGGCGGGAAATGGCCTGCCGCAGCCGATGGGACCGGTCACACTCTCACCCGAACCAATCCCAATCTCTCCAATGGCGAATGGCGTAACTGGGAAGCTAGCGCCCAACCGGGCGGGACTCCTGGGAGAGGGCCAGCTACCGAAGGCGACCTTCCAACTTTTACGACCGAAATAGCAGAAACCACCTCTACTTGGAAATATGACCAGAATACTGCAAATCTGGACCGCGGCACCGAATGGCGCGAGTCCGATTTTAACGACGATAGCTGGTCTGAAGGCGCAGGTGTTTTTGGGAGAAACTCCGCTGACCCATTTAATACTCCATGGACCACCGGCGGCAGATTCACCTACTATTTACGTTCCGAATTTCAATTCGACGGACTCTTCTCCAGCGCAATGATCGACATCGAATCTCACTTGGACGATGGCGTAATTTTCTATCTTAACGGGAAAGAGATCACTCGCTTTAATATGCCCTCAGGCGCCATCAATTTTGAGACTCCTGCTAGCTCGGGCCGCGAATGGCAGGAGTTAGCTGAGATCGCTTCCGGCATAGACATTAGCTCTGCGCTTCGAACTGGACGGAATGTCCTGGCAGTCGAAGTTCATAACCGAGCCGCTGGCAGCTCTGACATCGCCTTTGGCGCGAATATTAGTATCACAGCAACTGAATCACTTAGCTCCCCCTTGTCGAATCTCGTCATCAGTGAGATTCACTTTAGCGAAGACGACCAGATCGACTGGATCGAACTTCATGCCCCCGGAAATTCCAGAGTGTCCTTATCGGGCATGGCCCTTGCTACCACAAGGTCCTTCAAAAATGCAGTCGATCTGAGCGGCAGCGTGGCCGCCGGAGGATACCTCAGCGTTCCCCTAACTCTCGAGGTCGACGAAAATGGTGACGTTGACCTTTTCCTCATTCAAGGCAACTCCGTCATAGATGCCGTGCGTCTTGACCGAGACAACAGCGAGGAAACCTTCCAATCCTTTCCGGTTGGCGAGGAATGGTTTGGCGGAGCCGGACACACCCGTGACTCACCAAACGATCCCGTTTCCCGCCAAAGCTCGATCGTCATTAATGAGATTATGTACGATTCGCCCTCTGATCATGGCACCGCCGAATATATCGAACTCTACAATCGTGGAACCGACACGATCAACTTGACCGGGTGGCGAATCAGCGACGGGGTCCGCTTCGATTTCCCAGATAATACTACTATTGGACCCGGTGGATATCTAGTCATCGCCGCTGATCAAGAGTGCCTCACTGCAGCACATGGCAATATTTCCATTGTTGGAAATTGGCGAGGTGGTTTAAGAGATGGTGGCGAACTCATCAGAATCGAAGATGAGAACGGAAATCTTGTCGACGAAGTCGACTACCTCCCAGAAGGAGATTGGCCAAATCTGGCCGATGGCGACGGCAGCAGTATGGAGCTCCGCCATCCTAGTATGAATAACAATATAAATAGCGCCTGGGATGATAGCGACGAGAGCAATAAGTCCACCATGCAAAAATTTACTTACACAGGAAACTTCGACCGCTCCTATTGGTTACCACTCAGAAGCGGTCAGGAGCTCCACACTCACCTAGTCGGAGATTCCCATGTTATTCTTGAAAATATCTCGGTCACCCTCAACAACTCGGGTTCAAACCTCCTCAGGAATCCCGCCGTCATGTCGCAATCCAGTGCCAGCAGCCAAGGGTGGGTTTGCCAAGGGACACACTACCAAAGCTTTTTTGACGGAAGAAAATTAAATCTGATTTCAACGGGCCACGGCGATAACAAAGGCAATCGCGCAGAAGTAGATTTCGCAACATCTCCCGTGTTCGATCAAAGCTACACTCTATCTTTTGACGGGCGTTGGGTAAGCGGAAAATCACGGATTATTTTCCAAACTCTCGATCACGGATTTGGCACGACTTTCCTTCTTCCGATTCCTAATAATCTGGGGACTCCGGGGGCTGCCAATTCCACACTATTGGCTGCTCCCGCGCCGACCGTTACTGGTGTCATCCACAGCCCGGTTGTTCCAAAACCAGGCAACCCGGTCACCGTGACATCGAGTATCGAGTCCGCCGGGCCACTGACCTCGGTTACTCTTGTTCATAGGCTCGATAGCAATTCTGGAGACGAAACTTGGAGACGCACCACTATGACTGATCAAGGAGGCGGAGTCTACAGTGCCACCGTCAGCCAGAACACTTCGAATAATCAAATCACTCAATTCTATGTGGAAGCGACCTCGGGCAATACGACCACGACCCAACCTAAATTTGGTGCTGAGCGCCCCGCAATGTGGATCGTAGACAGCCGTGAGATGCCGAACATCCTCCTACAGGAAAGATTCATCGTCTCAAACTACGATCGCCAAGCGCTAAACTCCAACATTGGTGGAGGGCCAACCTTCAACTACAATTTCCCCCGCCCTTCCAACCAATTCTTCAATGCGACTTTTATCGCGAACGAAAGCGAGATTTACTACAATGCTGAGATTCGGAAAAGCGGAAGCCCCTTCACTAGGGCGACTGATGCTAACATTGACCATGGAAAATGGAAGCTCCCAGGAGACCGTCTTTTCCGGGGAAGACGGCGCAGCGTTATTGACGCTTCAGGCACTCCCCAAGGAAGCGGTACTCCCCGCTTTTACGACGATCGTATCGCTCGCTATTTTCTCTATCAACTCGGCCATCCAGTTAACGAGATGGAATATACTCACACCGTTATTAATAACGGCCGATTCAACCTTCGCGAAAGTCACGAACCCATCTCAAACGATTTTCTAAAACGAAATTTCAAGAACGGTAGTAAAGGCACTTTACTTAGAATCGACGACGAATGGCGCTTCACCAGTGATGATGGAAATGCACGCCAAAGCCGAAACGCCGATTGGGCCTACAAGGATACCGGGAACCCGGTCGCCTATCATAGCGAATGGCTAATGCGCACCCGGGAGTCGGACTACGACTACGGTAACTTTATCGAGCTCACACGCATGCTTGATGAAAACAAGACAGATGAAACAACTCTAAGTCGGATAACCAATCCTGACATGTTAGCTCTGAACGCAGTCGTTCGTGGATACGATGGGGACTGGGATACGATCACGGTAGACCGAGGCAAGAACGCCTACTTTTTCCGACCAAAAGACGGAGATGGCTGGATGCTCCTCCATTGGGATGGAGACCGAGTCTTCGATCGGAGTAACCAGGCCATCCTTGGAGGAAGAAGAGGAGTCAACACGTATTTTAATCGCCCCTTCATCCGCCGCCGAATGAATTACTACATGACTAAATTGCTGGACGAGCACACCAAAGACTCTGCACGGACTCTTGCCTGGATGGATGCGGAAACCGCCGCAGTTTCAGGCTCCGGCATCAACATGACAAAATCCCACTATACGAACTGGTTCAACAGAAGAGAAGGTATGGCGCGAAACTTTATCACTTCAAATGTCGCTAATACCTCATTTGCTATCACAACTCCCAGAACTCCAACCTCAGAAGATATCATCACCTTAGAAGGAACTTCACCTCCAACGGCCTTTTCGATCCGAGCTGTTGGCCAAGATGAAACCTCATTTTCTTGGACCAGTACAACTGCCTGGGAACTTGCTGGTGTCGTTCTTCAACAAGGGGTCAACAGCCTGAGCATCGAAGGACTCGATCACGAAGGAAACGTTGTCGAACAGACTCAATTCACCATCACCAAGACCAGCAACGCACCTCCCGTAATTGCTCTAGACTCATCTCCAAACTCACTAAGAATCAATCTAGACGAAACCATCACGCTGGACACCACAGGAACTTTTGACCCGGAAGGAGAAACAGTCACAATCAACTGGTCCGTCCTCCCGGATACTGGCGTTAACTTCGCCATCGATAACAGTAACCTAACTGCAAGTTTTTCCCAGCCAGGTTTCTATGTCTTTACGGCAGAAGCCAGCGATGGCAGCGGAAATTCAAGCACGAAATCGGCAGCCGTTTCCGTGCATCTTGATCAAGGTTTCTCGAACTTTGGAGATCCCATACTAGAGAACTTCTGGAGTGGTTCTAATGCCCCCAAACACGATAACTCGTCAAACGGCGCTCACTACTCACTGCAGGATCATGAGGGTCGCTTAACAATTAATATTCCGGTCAGCCAAGTTCCCCTGGGACTTCCTGAGCCTGACCTACCCCCCGCCGTGAACTACATCGATTTCGGAGCAACTTGGAAATATGATGATTCCAACGAGGAGCTGACAGGGATTTTTGCCCAACCAAACTTTGATGATTCCAGTTGGAACTCCGGCCCCGGATTTCTCGGCTTTAACGAAGACGGGCTTCCTGGCCCTGGCATGCAAACCGGAACCTTAAGGCGCGACCGAAGCAACAATCTCATCACTTACTACTTCAGAAATAAGTTTGAGTTCACTGGCGACCCAATTGGAGCAAAACTCTACATCGATCATATTGTCGATGACGGAGTCCGCTACTATCTCAATGGCCAAGTTCTGGGATCTGTTCGCCTTCCAGCCGGAGAAATCACCTCTAAAACTCCTGCCACTGGCCTACCTTCCAGCCAAGAAGATGAGATTGCCGAAGACGTTCTGGTCCTCGACGTCTCTTCTGCAATTGTTAGCGGAACAAATGTCTTCGCTGCCGAAGTGCACAACTCAAGCTCAGGCAGCAGTGATCTCGTCTTTGGGGCGCGAGTTGACATTGCCGCTAACCCGGCCGGAAATGATGCTCCGAGTCTTAATGACGTCCTTCACCCATGGATCAAGCGACAGCTTCCTGAGGGAAATTGGGCTCTCGAGACCGAAATCAAGCTCGAGAAAGTACAATACGGAGAATTCTACGCCGGCTTACTTGTCGAAGCTCAACAAGGAGACAGTGGTTTCCGCTATGGCATCGGATTTAAGGACGGAGACAGCATTGCTTCCATTCGCGTGAATCCTTCTGGCACCTCTGAAACGATGACCAATGTGCCAGCTCTTAATTCAGATCTGGCAGTGATTCGACTAGAACGCAAAGGCAACCTTCTGAACTTCATCTGGTTAAATGATGGAAGCCCAACGCAAATAAACCAAGTGATCCTGCCAGAAGGAACGACCTTCAGCGCCGGCGGTATTTTCGCCTCAACGGAAATAGAGCAGTCTCTCGAAGCTAGTTTTGATTACGCCATGCTTATCGGATCTGATACCGACTTTACGACATGGATGTCCACGAACGGGCTCACTGATCCAAATGCCGAATATGAAAATTCAGGGCTTACAAACCTCATGGCCTATGCCCTAGGTCGCGACCTGAATCCCAATGTAACTCCTGCTTTGATCCGAAATGGTGATCTCATTGGCTTCAGC
>DIHU01000189.1:11945-26633 GCA_002420315.1 Akkermansiaceae bacterium UBA5688 | reverse complement strand
GATTTTACAGTAAAAAACAGCATCGGGAATATTCCCAATAAGAGCTAGTCTTTTAAAAAACTATTAAGGCATCCTAAGTAGCCCTATAATTTTTATCTTGAGGCAACAAATCCCTAGCCAGCCATAACTCTCCGCCTATCGTCAAACTTCGTGGCTACCTTCTCATTCCAGTCCCTAAATCTCCGTGCCGAAATCGGTGGGAACTCCTACTCCCTAAATTTAGATGGCACTTCGATTCTCCTCGATGCCGGGATGCACCCTAAAGAGGATGGCCTAAATGCTCTTCCCCGCTATCAGGAGATTCCCTTTGATAGCGCCGATGCGATCATTATCTCACACTCCCACTTAGACCACATAGGGACTCTCCCGGTGGCGCAGCGAGAGCAGCCTTCAGCTCCTGTTTATCTCACCGCACCCTGCGCAGCGCTCGGCGAAGCTCTGCTCCACAACTCCGTCAATGTAATGAGCAGCCAGAGGGAGGAATTGGGGATCCCCGAGTATCCACTCTATCATCATCGCGAAATCGATTACCTCCGCGATCGCTGGATGATACGACCTTATGAAAAACCTTTCCTACTCGATCAACTTGGTGAAACGGAGACAACCGTCACTTTTTATGACGCCGGACATATCCTAGGATCGGCCGGAGTTTTAATCGAGAAAGATAACAGGCAAATATTCTACACTGGAGATGTGAACTTCCACGGCCACTCCCTCATTAAAGGAGCACGCTTTCCTCAGCTCAATGAGCCCGATCTCCTAATCATGGAAACAACGAGGGGGGCTGACGAACGCCCGACAAATTACACCCGTGCCGATCAAGAAAAACTTTTCGCAAAAGGTATCAGAAATGCTCTTGAAGCTGGCGGCTCAGCTCTCATCCCGGTCTTTGCAATTGGCAAGACACAGGAGGTGCTCACGATGATCGACAACTTCAAATCCGAAGGCCTGATTCCGGATCAGACTCCGGTTTTCATTGGTGGCCTTAGCACGAAGATGACGGTCATCTACGACAGCTTTTCAGACTCGACGAGACGCCATCGCCCCAACTTCGAAATTCTTCGCGACATGAAGGTTCAAACAGGTAATAAACGGAGGCGCACTCCCATCGAGTATAAGCCTGGCGCGATCTACTGCCTGTCAAGCGGTATGATGAGCGAAAAGACCACCTCCAATATTTTCGCGCGCAGCTTCTTACAAAACCCCGCTAACTCCCTTCTCTTCGTAGGATACGCGGAACCAACCACTCCTGCCGGCGCGATCAAAAAAGCTTCATCGGGCGATGTTATTCGACTCGATGGAGCTCACAAAGTGCAACTCAATTGCTCCGTCGAAGAATTCGATTTCTCAGGACACGCGCGCCGTGAAGAACTTCTGGAATTTGCAGTCAAAGCACGCCCCAAGAAGCTCCTGCTTGTTCACGGAGATCCCGATGCCGTTGACTGGTTCGAAACAAAACTTGTAGAAGCTCTACCGGAAACTGAGGTCATCATACCCCAGCCCAAGGTAGAGATTCACTTCTAAATCCCAGCGCCATTTCCTCTCAAATCCCGAGGAGAGTTTTCTCTTCCCATTAAAAGATCTCGCCTGCCAAAACTTCTTTTACGGCTCTAACAGTCTTGCCAGCTTGCCCGAATATCTTGTCCCGATGAATGCTAAGTTCCTCATCGTTCTCGAAGTCCAAACCGATAAGCGCGCGACCCACTCGCTCCCCCGTATAGGCGTAATTGAAGTAGCACACACTGGTAATCCAGCTGATCGCATTCATGAACCCAAGCAAAGCTCCCGCCCGCTCCGGAAACTCAACCTCTACGAACAAGGGTGAAGTAAAGAGAGCGGGAGTAAACGGAATCACTCGAAACCTAGTCGCCCCATGCCCCGTGACATCTTCCGCGCTTTCCTCATTTCTCGTGATCCATTTTTCAAATTCAGCGCAAGCTAGATCTGGAACATCAATACTTAACAGCGGTCGTTGTGGCTCGTTCATCGTCCGCCCGTACTGCAAATCCATAATGCTCACACCAGGCGGTAAACCGGTTAAAAGTCCAGCCAAGGAACCTTTTTCTTCGGGAATATTAAATCGCCAACTTCGATCACGCTGAGGATTGATACCCGCTTGCCGAGAGACATCGGCAAATTTTGCAAAATCCATATTCGCACCACACAAAATGGTGAGGATTTTTTCATCCGTCTCAATCTTACCCGCTTCATGGTGCTTCAAAAATCCGGCCAAACTCATTGCTCCACTCGGTTCAGGAATGGCACGTAAACCATCCCAGTGTGATTTGATTGCTGAAGAGACTTCCCCATTAGTCACCGTGACAATCTCGTCGAGCAGATCCCGACAAAATTCATAAGTCAATTTACCCACCTGCGTCACCGCCGTCCCATCGCAAAAAACATCAACGTAATCCAGGGAAACCGGTTTCCCCAACTCAATGGCGGCCTTCATCGAAGCCTGATCCACGCCCTCAACCCCAATGACTTTTACCTTTGGCCAAGAACTCTTCAAGAGTGCTGCAACCGCCGCGGCCATGCCGCCTCCACCGACCGCCACATAGACTCGATCAAACGGCCCTTCACCAGAGGTGAAAATTTCATCAGCAAGGGTACCCTGTCCCGCCATGACATCGATGGAATCGTATGGCGGAATAAAAGTCGCTCCATTCTGTGTAGCATGTTCAAGCGCAGCCGTTTGTGCTTCTGAAAAACTATCACCGATCAACTCGATTGAGACGCAATCGCCTCCATGTGCCATCACGGCTTTCCGCTTCACTAAAGGAGTTGGCTTGGGCATAAAAATATAAGCCTTGGTTCCCAACTTCCGAGCTGCCAAGGCAATTCCCTGCGCATGGTTCCCGGCTGAAGCCGCGACCACACCGCCCTCAAGCTGCGCCGGAGTGAGGCAAGCCATCGCATTGAATGCTCCACGCCATTTATACGCCTTAATCGGCCCCAGGTCCTCACGCTTCACCCAAATCGACTGATTAACACCCTCAATAGACATCGACTCCAGGGGAGTTGCGTTGCCAATCTGATAGACCCGCGCACGGGCCTGATGGATCGCCTCAAGCAGCTGATCAACTCGATTTCCTTCGCTCACGCCCCACCTTTCTCAAAAATCTACCGAAAAGACACGCTTCAATCGCCATCTCTAAAAATGCAGCAGCCCCGTCAACTTCCAAAGAAACTGAACAGGGCTACTGTCCCCCCCAAATTATAAAATCTAGACACAGAAAACCATTTTCACCCCTTCTCTACAAGCACTTTATCACACTAACCGACTTAACAGAATGGATTTACGCTGTTCAACTTCGTGTCAGCTTCTAGAGTCCCGTCGCAATGAGCGACGCAAAAACGCCCACCCAGCCCCAATCCACCTCTGAGGAACTCATTGCCGTCCGGCGAGAGAAACTTGCTAAACTTAAGGAATTGGGCCTCGACCCCTATGGCGCTGCCTTTGAGACCACAACTACCCCTGGCGAACTCAGGGCCAATTTTAAGGACGATAGACCCGTCAAACTCGGCGGACGACTTTTAGCCATCCGTGACATGGGCAAATCCGTTTTCGCAACACTCGGAGATGCCCATGGTCGTATTCAAATCTATCTCAATAAAAAGGGGGTCTCGGAAACCGACTGGGAAGCCTACCAGTGCCTTGACCTCGGTGACTGGATTGGGGTTGACGGAGAGACCTTCACCACCGGAAAGGGCGAGCCATCGGTCAAAGTTGAGAAGCTCACTGTTCTCTCAAAGGCTCTCCGTCCTATGCCCGATAAGTGGCATGGTCTATCCGACCGCGAGACAAAATACCGCAAACGCCACCTTGATCTTATGTCGAACCAGGAAAGCGCGGATCTCTTCGTCATGCGCTCAAAGATTGTGGCTGAAATACGCAATTTCCTCCACGCGCGCGGCTACCTTGAAGTTGAAACCCCAATGCTTCACGACGTGGCTGGTGGCGCTGCCGCCAAGCCCTTCGAGACTCATCACAATGCCCTCAGCATGCCGCTCACTATGCGCATCGCGCCAGAGCTTCACCTTAAACGCCTCCTCGTCGGCGGGCTTACCAAGGTCTTCGAACTCAACCGTAACTTCCGTAACGAAGGTATCTCGCGCCGCCACAACCCTGAGTTCACTATGCTTGAGGCTTACCAAGCTTTTGGCGACTTCGAAATCATGGCCGACCTCGTCGAAGAAATGGTCTGCCACCTCGCTGAAAAATTCTTTGGCACCCTTCAGATCGAGCACAAAAATGAAAACGGCGAGCATCTTCGCACCCTCGATCTTTCAAGACCTTGGAAGCGCGCTCCCTACCAGAGTCTTATCAAAGAAGTCGCTGGCGACGATTGGTTCGACCTTTCACCAGAAGAGCGCCGCTCTAAGGCCCAGTCGACATTTCAGCTTGAAATCCACGATCATCTTGAAGATTACGAAGTCACCCAGCAAGTTTTCGAGAAGCTAATTGAAGAGAACACCTTCAATCCATGCTTCGTGACCCACGTCAACTCCAAGCTCATCCCACTCGCTAAGGAGAATTCTGAAAATCCTTCAGTGATCGACGTTTACGAGCTCATTATTAACGGTCAAGAAATCTCCCCCGGCTACTCTGAACTCAACGATCCGGACGTTCAACGCCGCCGTCTCAAGGAACAAACCGGTGGTGAAGCCCAAGAAATCGACGAAGATTTTGTCGAAGCTCTCGAGCACGGTATGCCTCCCGCAGGCGGCATTGGTGTCGGCATCGATCGCCTGATTATGCTCCTCACCGGAGCACCAACCATCCGCGACGTTGTCTTGTTTCCTCAGCTCAAGCGGAAAGATTGATCGCTTGGCTACTTCTCCTCAACTCGCCCGTCGCAGAAACCTGAAATTCCATGAGATGGAAAAACTCCTCTTATTGAATTGCTGAATCCTACAACCAAACGGTTTTCGGGAATGTCTAGTAGATTCCCGATAATTTCGTAAAGGGCAGTTGTTGCAGAAGACACCGAATAAAAAGAAGCGTAATTTGAGAGATCTTAAGGTGAGGGAGTGTTTTATATTTCGAAAAACAGGCCGCAATCTCCCTCTGGCCAACGATCTTTGCCATCCTAGAACCTCAAACAAGATATGAGACTGCCACTTCTTCTTGCCGCCCTGACCACCGCTGCCCTAACCGCAAACGATTGGCCCCGTTTTTTGGGCCCCAAAGGAGACGCCACTTCAAGCGAATCTGGACTAATCAAATCGTTTCCTAAAGACGGCCCAGAAATCGAGTGGACTGCTGAACTTGAAGGCGGATTCGGCGGAGCCGCAATCTCGGGTGATGAAATTTTCCTCGGTGATCGTGTTGAGCAAGAAAAAGATATGCTCCTTTGCCTCGATTTCAAAACCGGCAAGGAAAAGTGGCGCTACGAGAGCGAATCCGAGGGCGAACCTTCTTTCCCCGGCTCACGCAGCGTCCCTACTGTCGAAGACGATGCCGTCTATTTTCTCGGAAGTTTCGGTGAAGTTTTTCGTATCAACCGGAAAACCGGAAAAGCTGATTGGAAGATCAAGCTCTCCGATCGCTATCCAGACGCTACGACACCCAAGTGGGGATATGCCCAATGCACTCTTACTGTTGGTGATACTCTCATCGTAATGCCATTTGGTGAGAACACTGGTATCGCTGGCTGGGATAAAAAAACAGGTGCCGAGCTTTGGAAAAGCGGAGGCATCGGCAACACCCATTCCTCACCTATCGTCGCAAACTTCGCGGGAATAGAGCAAATCATCCTTCTCACCACTGGAAACGAAGGAGGCCTCAACAGTTTTGATCCTAAATCCGGGAAAAATCTCTGGTCGAGCAAGCTCTACAAAAATCGAATTCCAATTACCATCCCGGTCCAGCTCAGTGAAGACCGCCTTTTCGTCTCCGGCGGATATGATAGTGGATCCAAGATGCTCTCAGTAAAAAAATCCAGTAGTAGTTTCAAGGTCAGCGAACTTTGGAGTACGAGGAAAGGAACCCAGATTCACCCTCCCTTCGTCATCGATGATCATCTCTATTTTCTCGCCAACGAGAACTCCAATCATAAGACTGCTACCCGACGCAAAAAGGGTGGCTTAGTTTGCTACAATCTCGAGGGAAAGGAACTTTGGAGCACTGGAAACGATCCCTTCATGGGCCGTGGAGCAAGCCTCTACGCCGATGGCATCTTGATCATTCAGGATGGAGAAAACGGAATCCTCCGCCTCGTTGATCCTTCGCCCAAAGGCTTTAAACTCCTTGGAGAAGCTAATGTCTTTGGAACTGATCCAAAAAGCAAGAAAGACCTCCGCTACTGGAGCCCAATGGCTCTCAGCAACGGCAAACTATTGATGCGCGGACAGAGGAAACTCCTTTGTGTTGATCTCAAAAAATGACTGGTGCTCACCCTACGTCTGAGCTTTATCAGTGCTCTGGCTTTACTGCCAAGTCGCTTGCCCAACCATAGCCAAGCAAAACAAGGATCTCACAAATCTCATGAGTTTTCTTAGCGGCGCTGAGACCGGGCAGTCGGCAGAAATTCACGCAACTTCTGAATGCGAGTCTTACTCACCGGGTGAGTACTTAAGAGCTCTGGAGTCCGATTTTCCTGGCTTGCTCCCATTCTTTCCCAAAAAGTGATCGCCTCAACCGGGTCGTAACCGGCGCGCGCCATAAAAAGGGTTCCAATCCGGTCAGCCTCAAGCTCTTGCGATCGTGAGAAAGTCAGCCCAAAGGCAATTTCCCCTCCTTTGTGAGCCCACTGGCCAAATTTCTGGCTATTTTCATCACCGCTCAGAACTGCGCCTAGAAGTGCTCCACCCAGCGCGATGGTTTGATTTCGCTGAAGCCTCGATTGGGCATGGTTTGAAGTCACGTGAGCCATCTCATGGGCTACCACAGCCGCAAGCTGACCATCAGTCTGAGCAATCTTCAAAAGACCAGTGTTTACGCCCACTTTGCCACCTGGGAGGGCAAAGGCATTGGCCGATGGATCCTTAAACACCTCAAATTCCCAGCGCGCACCGGGCAGATTGATCACGGGCTTGAGACGATTTGCAACCCGATTCACCTTCGCGCGAGCGCTAGGATCTCGTGAAATAGGCCTAGTCCTCTTATAGTTCTCAAAAACCACAGCTCCCTGCTGAATCAAGCTTGAGGAAGCCGGACGAATGGCAACTTTACCCGTATCCGCATTGTAGGCGGCAGGCGCCGCGCAACCGATAACCACAATCGGAAGTAACAAGGTCAAGCCCCTCGATTTAAAAACCTTTTTAAACGCTTTTTTCACCCCTC
Source organism: Akkermansiaceae bacterium UBA5688 (assembly GCA_002420315.1). Taxonomy (GTDB): domain Bacteria; phylum Verrucomicrobiota; class Verrucomicrobiia; order Verrucomicrobiales; family Akkermansiaceae; genus SW10. The sequence continues at coordinate 19,345 of DIHU01000189.1, read as the reverse complement.
GATAAATAGCGTAGGAACCGTATTCTTGTCAAATTACCCACCCAAGTTCGCAAAAGGTTGTCTCCTTGCTATCGCTGCGCCACACTCCCATCACCCCGTGAATCTCCCAAATTCAATTACCTTCGCACGCCTTGTTTTAACGGCCATTTTTGTCGTAAGCGCCAGCTGGGGAGGTACACTAGGACTGATGGTCGCGTTGGTCAGCTTCGTCATAGCAACAATCTCAGATTGGCTCGACGGTTACCTCGCTAGGAAAATGAATCTCGTTACGTCGCTCGGGAAACTACTTGACCCCCTAGCAGATAAGATTCTGGTCGCTTCCGCCTTTGTTTTCTTCACGAGCAAAGACCTCTGCCCAGCCTGGATCACTTGCGTGATCATCGGCCGGGAATTCCTCGTAACCGGACTACGCCAAATTGCAGCAGATAAGGGAAAGATCATTGCAGCAGACAATCTTGGTAAGTGGAAAACTACTTTCCAACTTGCTTTGGGCATCACATGCCTTCTCTGGCTCATTCTTGATTCATCGTCCCCTCACGACGGATTTCTCCTCTTCCTGAAAAACCTTACCTCCCCCAGTGACTGGCTCTTCCTAGGCTTTCTTTACGGAGCTCTAGCCTTGACTCTTCTCTCGGGCCTGAACTACCTGCGGAAATCTTGGCACCTCTTTCTAGACTAATGCTTATCACTAACGCTCATATCATTTCACCCGGCTTGGACCGAGAAGGTGCCAGCGTTTTAATCGAAGATGGTAAAATCACAGAAGTCGCCAATCATACTTCAGGGGATCTTGATCTGGATGGAAAAATGTTGCTGCCCGGATTTATTGATATCCACAGCCACGGCGCGGATGGCGCAGATGTGTGTGACGCCTCTCGCGAGGGCTTGGAGCACATTGCGCAAACCAAGCTCAAAGAAGGAGTCACAACTTGGCTCCCCACCACTCTCACTCAGCCGCAGGAAAAACTCGTCGAAATTGTCCGTACAATCAGAGATTGGGCCACCTCGGCTCCCTTAAATATCCCAGGTATTCACCTTGAAGGTCCTTTTATTAACCGCGAACAAGCTGGAGCGCAAAACCCCCAATTTGTTCGCCCACCCGATCTCAACGAGCTGCGGGAACTTCATCAAATCTTTCCCGCCCTTATCCTCTCTCTGGCTCCTGAAATTCCCGGGGCTTTCAATATTATCCAGGAAGCATCAAGGATGGGTATCACGCCATCGGCGGCTCATACTAAAGCCGACTACGCTACCGTAATGACTGCTACTGAATACGGGCTAAAGCACCTTACCCATTTTGGCAATGCCATGACCGGTTTACATCATCGTGAAATTGGAGTTGTCGGAGCCGGTCTTCTCGAAGACTCCCTATCTCTTGAACTGATTGCAGACGGCATTCATCTTGCCCCCGAAATGCTTGAACTTATCTTTGCCCGGGTTCCTCGTGAGAATATCATGCTGATCACCGACTCTGTCTACGCCTCTTGGCAGTCCGATGGCGACATTTCTCTTGGAGGTCTTGAGGTTAATATCAAAGACGGGATCGCCCGACTCAAAAGCAATGGGGCACTCGCAGGATCAACCCTACGGTATAACTGCGGGCTCAAGCGTATTCATGAGATCACGGGTGAACCCTTGTCCGCGCTTGTTGCCACCACCTCTTGGAATCAAGCAACTTCTCTCGGGCTCCCAAAAATCGGAAAAGTCGAATCCGGCTTCCGTGCAGACTTAGTCATTCTCGAAGAGAACTTTGAAGTCTCCCGCACTCTTGTAGGCGGAAAGTAAACTACTTCACTTCGTAATTATCCGCGAAATAATCGATTACCGATTCTCGGGTATTCACCGGGATCAATCTAGTCTCACTGGCAGGCTCCTCCAAGATCGTCCGCAAGAACATCAAACGTCGACCCCCTGACTGACTGTCATAGCTGTTGAACAGAATACCATACCTTTTATCAGGCTGTATATCCGCAGGATCCAAACCAAACAAGTTGCGATCCGAATAACGATCCTCCTTCGATTCAGCCATGATGACACGAATCTGGGCGCCCGTAATTCGCGCATGGACCAACCAGTTCTCGTAAGGAATCCACTGCCATGCGTCTTCTATTGTTTTAACTCCGGGATCGACATCTGAATTCCCAAACGTTCCATGGAAAACTCCCTCGGAAAAGATCTTTTGTTTTTCTGCCGTCTTCATGAAAGCGGTGCAAATCAACTGCCAAAACGGGCTACTTTTACCTCTGGCTGAAATCTTCTCTCTGACCTCGCCAATCACAGTCTGACGACGCTCTTCAGCATTTTCCACGATTGTTTTGGTAGATTCGACAATCACCGGATCGAGGGCGAAGCGATCATCCATAAGGACAGTCCAAGCATTTCGCTTCACAAGCTTTCGCGATTCCAGATCAAAACTAAGATCCACCCGACCACAGTTAATTCCATAGTAGTTCGCCTGTGTGCAAAGCACGTTTGACCAATACCAGGCCGGTCGATCTTGGTGAGAATGACCGCCAATATAAACATCAATACCGGACACCTGCTTTAGCATCTCTTGAATCGGGTTTGCAAAATCATCGGCCCGTTTCCACCCCATATGACCCAGCACCACAATCGCATCCACCTTTTCCACGCCAAGTTCTTTAACGCTCACCCTGAGCGATTCGATAGGATCAAACACCCTAAATCCCTTAAGAAGCTCGGGGCGCGACCAGTAAGGAATTCCTGGAGTGGTCAACCCCACAAATCCGATCCGGAACCCCGCGACCTCCTTCACGATCCACGGAGCAAGTTTGGTAAAGGCCCCATCCTCAATCGCTCCAGCCTTCTTTTCCTCAACCGTAACATTGCCGGTAATGACCGGCATTTCCGATCTCTTGATGGCAGACTCAACAATATCTATCCCCCAATCGAACTCATGATTGCCCAGAACCCATCCATCGTAGCCCATCTTATTGAAACTATCGATCATGACCTTCCCTTCGGTCTGATAACCCGCAATTGTGCCCTGGTAAACGTCTCCAACATCAAAAAGTAAGTGATCCGGACATTCTTTTCGCCACTTCCGAATCTGGGTCGCGCAGCGAGCTAACCCACCGACATTACCAATGCCATCGTAAGTCTTACTTGGCAGAATATGGCCATGCAAATCGGTAGTGTGAAATAGAGAAATCGTTTTGATGGACCGTTGCCCGGCCATACAGGCTGGAGCAGACATCCAAGCAGCTGCACCCGAAAGAAAATGACGACGATTTGGATTCATGAATCACAAGTTTTCTCTTTGCGAATTTTTTCAGCGCTCAATTTCTTGTGATATCGACCTTGCGCAATATCAGTTAAAAGGAGAACTCCAATCACGAAGTAAAAGGTTGTCTTGGTCATCGCATGAATTTCATTACCAAAGATCGTCAAATGAGCGAGATGTGCTCCTTCCGTCAGCAACATAATCCCAACGACAAATAAAACGAACAAACCCAGAACTTCATACATCCTGTTACGTCTCAAGAACTCCGTGACCCGATCAGCTAGAAGAACCATAATAGCTCCACCAATCAATATTGCCGTAATCATGACTCCCATTTGGTAACCTTCATGGCTGCCATCGGCTCCCTTCTTACTGGCAAGTGCCATCGCGCTCAGTATTGAATCAAACGAGAAGATCACGTTCATAAAAACAATCAATCCGATAACCTTTTTCGACGACGAAGGTTTACGATCGACTGCATTTTCCTCGTCTTCCAAAGACATCATATGCGCAATTTCTTTGGTCGCTGTATAGAGAATAAAGGCTCCACCGAATAAGACGATCAAACTGTGAAAATTGATAGAGCCCTCAATCCAGCCACCTTCGGCGAGTTCTAGGAATGGATCCTGCAATAATTCAACGAGATGAATGAGAATGAACAGTAGGACAATTCTTAATCCTACCGCGATCGTGATCCCCAGCTTACGAACCCGGCTTTGATCAGCCTCAGGCGCACGCTGCGACTCCAGAGAAATATAAAGAAGGTTATCAAAGCCTAGAACGGCTTGAAGAAGCACGAGGAGTCCAAGGGTAATCAGAGAGTTCAGTAATTCCGCCATCAGTTAGGATCATCAATTCGAAACGCGAACCATAAAGCAAAAAACCGACCCTAAGAACATTCCTTGGGCGGTCTTTTTAAAGAACGAAATTATCACGATTAATCCACCGTGGGTGGATCAGTAATCCCAGGAACTTCTGGTGGAGGTGCTACACCAGGAATATCTTGTCCACTTCCCCTCACCGGCGAATCAGAAGAATCTGGAGAGGGCGCCCGAGGCAAGGAAGCATCCTCAGCACGGAGTCCCGGCACTTCGGGAGGTGGCGCAACTCCGAAGGGTGCCCTTCCAGGCTCAATCGGCGAAGGAACTGGACCATAATTGGGAACTTCAGTGCCTGGTTGCCCTCCTAATGCGGAAGATCGTCCAGTGACCATAATTTCAGGAACATAGCCGACATCACCCGAATCTAATTCCACTTTCAAATAAGTCTCCCTGCTTGAAACCACTTTCATCGGAGTTTCTACCGACAAAACTTTGTCAGCAACTGCGCTCCCCTTGGGGAAAACTTTAAAGAAGGTCGCATTCGGCGTCGAAGTCACAACCCATTGCCCTTGCTTGTAGGTTGGAGTTGCCGGAGCAATCCATTCCGACGACGAACCAGGACTACTTAAGGGATTGAAGCCACTGTCACTCAATGACCCATTGAATTTCTTTAAGGACCCACAAGACAAAGCTGTAAAAGCTAGAGCGCCAAGCATCAGCGGTTTAACAAAATTCATAGTGTTTAAAGGTGAGCATAGTGGAAGCTTTTAGTCAATGCCATTCGAAATCTATCAAGAATGTTTCCCTTTCCTACAAAAGAATATCCGATAATTAGATAGTGTGCGTTCGCTAAGATCTATCCTCCTCACTGGCGGTGCTGGCTTTATTGGTTCAGCACTAATCCGCGCTCTCCTACACCAACCTCATCTCGAACACCTCGTCATTCTCGATTCGCTTACTTATGCCGGCAATCGAGCCAATCTGATAGGTCCAGACCAGGACCCACGCCTTAACTTTATCGAAGGTGATGTTGGCGACGAAGCACTCATCTCAAAACTTCTCAAGGAATTTAGATGCAGTGGGATCATGCATTTGGCCGCCGAAACCCACGTCGATCAATCGATTGAAAACCCCGCCAAATTTATCACTACCAACATCAACGGCACGTTCTCGATTTTGAACGCAGCGAGATGTCATGGCGTAGCACTTCTTCAGTGTTCGACCGACGAGGTTTATGGACCGATTGTGGCCCCGACAAAGGCTGATGAATCCTTTCCACTCAACCCCTCCTCTCCATACTCCGCGAGCAAAGCAAGTGCAGACCTCATCGTGCAAGCCGCTCACCGCACCTTTGGCCAAGAAATTATAATCGCAAGATGTTCAAACAATTATGGACCGCGACAGCACCGCGAAAAACTTATCCCAACCTTAATTCACCATGCTCTTCGAGACGAATCCCTCCCTATCTATGGATCGGGGAAACAAATCCGTGACTGGATTCATGTCGATGACACCGCACGTGGTCTCATCCGTGTCTTCGAAAAAGGGGAGACAAGTCGCATCTATAATTTAGGAGCGAATTGCGAACGCACCAATCTTGAGATCGCGCGCGCAGTCTTAAAAACCCTAAATAAGCCTGAAACTCTGATCGACCACATCGAGGATAGACCCGGCCACGATACAAGGTATGCGGTCGATGCTACCCGGTCTATGAACGAACTAGGATGGCGACCAAAACTCCCTTTCCAAACCGGCTTTGAAAAAGTGATTCACGAATTGAGTATTGCGCTGAACCCGGATTAACCCACTCCAAGTTCCTCGCCAAGCTCGTCCTCAACATGTTTGATTTCACAAGCCTGTAATCCGTGGTCACGAATCCCTTGGAGGGTTCGTAATGACCCGCGCTTTGTGCCCGGCCCACGGACTTTTTTCATCGCCGTTTCAACGAGCATTGGTGTTAAAGCAGCAAGACCAATACATGCAAGCGAGAGTCCAATTGGCCGACGAGCTTGAGAGCTCATAGCCTCAGAAACCAGAATTCCAGCCGCCGCACCAAGCACTGCGGGAGCAAAAGCGGCCGTAGTGTCCACCCAATCCCGCTCCTCGTAAATATCGTTCATTGGAAGAACTTACCGTAAAAATATCCACATCCCAAATTAAAAAGGTAGGTCAGCACGTTTTGACAAGCCGCCTCCCTCTCTGTTGAATACAGCCCAGATGAGTCAACACTACGCTTTAATTCTTGCCGGTGGGAGCGGCACTCGCTTCTGGCCCCTAAGCCGCAATGCCAAACCAAAGCAGCTCCTCCATCTCTTTGACGACACTACCCTACTCGATCAAACCATCTCGCGCCTACAAGGCCTCATTCCTACCGAAAACATTCTTATTCTTACTAACGCACTTCAAGAAACTGAAGTGCGCAAGGTTGCCCACATGCTGCCTCCCGAAAATATCTTTGCCGAACCTGCCAAACGAGACACTGCGCCAGCCGTTGCCCTCGGCATCGGTCTTGTCGCCGCTCGTGATCCGAAAGCGACCATGGCAGTTCTTCCCTCAGATCAACTCATCAACGACACTGAATCATTTCAATCCGTCCTTTCAGACAGTTTTTCGATCGCATCGCAAACGGATACCCTTATTACTATTGGAATCAAACCTACTTGGCCATGCCCTTCCTACGGCTACATTGAGCGGGGATCTCCAGCAAAGCTTGAATTTAGCATCACCCACGAACCATTCGAAGTCTCTCGATTCCGTGAAAAGCCAAATCCCGAACTCGCCGAGAAATTCCTCCGCCAAGGAAACTTTGCCTGGAATGCCGGTATGTTTGTTTGGTCGCTCAAAACTGTCACTGCCGAACTCCGCCAACACACTCCGGAGCTAGCCGGCTTTATTGAGGAGCTCGAATCTTCAACTGATGTCCATCAGACCATCGACAAAAAGTTCCTGTCACTCACACCAATCTCCATCGACTACGCTCTCATGGAGAAGGCTTCCCGCGTTTTGAATATCGAAGCGACCTTCGACTGGGATGATGTTGGCTCCTGGATTTCTGTCGCCAAATATCTTGATACTCAGGGCAATAATAATCAGACCAATGATGAGGTCACTGAAATCGAATCCGAAAACAACATCATCTTTAACGGTCGCAAACAAGCTAGGATAGCGCTCCTTGGAGTTGACGACCTAATCGTTGTCCAAACCGACGACGCCCTTCTCATCGCTAACCGACATCAAGCAGACGATATCAAGAAGCTTAGCGACCAACTCCCTGAAAATCTTTTGTAAGAATTCCTAATGAACTCAAAACCTCCACCGTTTTTGATCTTATTCTT
>DIHU01000189.1:0-11564 GCA_002420315.1 Akkermansiaceae bacterium UBA5688 | reverse complement strand
AAATGACCCATCCCATCCTCGCCATCGATCACGGAGACGCCCGCATTGGAATCGCCGCGACCGATGAGCTTGGAATCGGCACACACCCGGTTGAAACAATCGACTGCCGAAAATCTGAGCCCATCCCCCGTATTCTTGAAATAATTCGCGAGCGGAAGATCGCCGTGATTGTGCTTGGCCTACCCCTTCGCATGGATGGATCTGAAGGGACATCCTCTACTAAGATCAGAAAATTTGGAGAAGAACTTCGCAAACACCTCGGAGAAATCCCCTTAACCTTTTTCGACGAACGATTCACGACTGTCACTGCTACCGAAAAGCTCCGGGAAACTGGGAAAAAAGCGAAACATCAAAAGGACATCATCGATCAAGCCGCCGCCCTTGAAATCCTGAGAGATTATCTCGGGTGGTAGAGTTGAATCGATCTCTGTCCTGCCCTCAAATCTGCGAGCCGATTGTATCTTGGAATGCTTGCCCCGCAGTTGATTCTTTAGTGACCGCCATGCTTCGAAAACCAGACCTTCTAATCACTCGTTCCTCAGAATTCGGCATTTAGACAGTCCATTTTCCGAAACTGGAATCAAGCCCCATCCTTTTTGACAGCAATCCCATTTGGGAGAAGAGGCTCGAAAAACTTACCCTTCTTGCTCCGCAGATAAAATTTCACGACTTCCCCCTTTTTCGGAATTAATTCGTGTCCTTGTAATCCAGGTATCGGAGGAATGCGAATGGAAGGCTTCCAAGCAATTACATCGATTTGATCGTCCACTTTAACGCCAGCACCTTTCGAAATTATTTTCACTTTGATTCTGATCGTAAAGACTCGATCCCTATGGATCCCTAATCCCTTTTCAATAAGGGATTTCTGAATCGTTGAGGTCACCTCAACGATTTGCCCCGAAACGATATGACTGGCTTCCTTCTCGAGCTTTTTAGAAGTAAGGGGTGCTTTAGCAGCCCACGTACAGGGGGCGCTTAGGGCAAAGAATAGGCCTAACAAGAGCACAAGAATTTGGTCTATTTTTGATCCTGTATTCATAAATATCGGAGAGTCTGAATCGACCGGAGCTACGATTCCCAAATCTCTCATCTACACTGTCTTAGCCCCGGGGGCGAGAGTCGATTCCCTTAAGGTTGATTGAATCCTTGGCACGTCCGAAAAATCAACACTATTGAGATTGCCTAACTGCTTCCAAATCTCGACGAAATACGATTTTCGCCCAGATAGGCTTGTGGTCAGACAAAGGATTTTTTAATTCGATGATTCCTCCGTCCGTTGCCTTGGAACCAGCCGCTACGCGATACAATATGTGATCGATTACTCCATGATTCTTCTGCGGATTTTGAGCGTTGTATGTAAACTCTTCGGATACATCGATTTCTAGATCGCTCCAGATTGATCTGAATCCTGCCCCCTCGACCGTTTGCATGGCAGCATCACCAATCTTGTTGTTGTAATCCCCAACCACTATGACCCTTTCTATTGTTTCTTTAGGGAGAACCTCAGTTGCAAGACTATACGCATGACCATCTCTTGCACCCGATTTACAGATATGTAGCGACAAAAAAGAAACAGGAGCGCCGTGAATTTTAGTTGTCGCTCTTACAACTGAGGCAGGATTCCAGCCATCGCCTGTAAGTTTATGTTCCTCAGTATCTTTCAAGGGCGTCCGACTAAGAATAGTCTTGTACTTATCCTTATGGTTGGCCGAAGATATTTTACCCACAAAACTATATTTCATCCCTAGGACCTTGCCAACCCGGGCAGTCCAATCTCCATCTGGAGCTTCGTTGAAGCCAATAATATCCAGTTTGTAAGGCTTAAACATATTCCCAACCTGCTCAGGAGTCGCACTTCTACTGAATTCGACATTGTAAGAAGCGACGCGAATAGCAATAGAGCGATCTGGACCCGGGAAAGCCAGGCTGACTCCCATCCCACACCAAAACATAACAACAGATAATATTTTAAGTTTCCTCATTTCAATTTACTCTAACTTTTTCGTATCCCTAGAATGAGAAGTTTAGGGCCTGCTTATTCATCTCAATTTCTTCTCACCATGAGATGACCAACTACCCAAGTGCGACTTCAAACTAATTTTCCTTTATTCAATACCAATTACCAATATGCAGAAATTTGATAAGTCAGTCCAGATTTCGTATCGTGATAGTAATAATGAGCACCCCCGTTACTCGCACAGTAGACATATGAGACGGTATCTGCTGTCACCTCCCAGCCAAAAGGGCCCATTACTTTTCCAATGGTTTCTGCTTCTACCAGCAATCTCTCACTGAAAGAACTCAAAGCTTCCCCACGACGCCCGAATCGCTTGTCGAGGAAAGTATTAAGCTCTTTCTCAGCCACCGTGTAGAGGGCGTAGTGGTCTAGCAAGTCCCTCCGCAGCGTGATCTCAGAAGCAGTGGGTGGGATCAGATTCCTCCCCCTTTCAGGCCACCAGATGCTACCTCTGGTCTCATGTTTTGTGTCGACTCCGTAAATTCGGAATAAAATCAGCACAAAGACTATCAGCACTACAGAAATCAGAACACATATCTTGAGCACATTTTTTTTGCGCGCCAATTTGGGAAGTGGAGAAGGGACCACCTCTCCCTTGATTTGCGTTGGCGTAATCACTGTCATTACAAGATAGGAACACTACTTTATAAGAATCTTATGAAGTCTCGGTGTAATTTTCGTGAAATGATAGCGAGCTAGCCGAACGGCCAAGTCAATTCGCGCCTTACCAAAATTTCATTCAGATTTGTGAAAAACTTTCTGCACCTTGTCGAGATATTGGTGAAGCGGGTCTTTTCCGAACTCGTTTCCCTTTCTGAGATTTCTCTGCATCTTGAGGTAGTCCTCAAACTCACCACTCTCCTTTTGAACACTGGACAAGTGATACCAATCCATAAGATCAACGAGCTTGCGATGACGCTCTACCTCAGCAAGTCGAAACTCCTTAAGGTTCTCAATCATTTCTTCAACCTCGTCTGTTTTTCCATCTGCGATATCGGAAAGGATTTTGAGGTAACCCGCAATAACTGGGCGAAACGTTGGGAAACAACGAAAACTTAGGTGTGCAAGCTGATCATTAGCTGGCCTAATTGATTCAATACGTTCTTCTTTAGACTCAAGCCCTGCCACCTGACGCCACGATTCCAAGCTCACCCGAAAGGCCTCTTCGTTTTCGTTTTCCAGATGCAGTTCTAGAATTTCACTTAGACGTTCATCGGTCTCTGGAATCGTCATCGCCTCACTTAACTTTTTTTCAGAGAGGGCAGCCACTTGCAACATCCACCATCGCTCCAAACCTTTAGGCCCAAGGTTGGCCTGCGGAAAATGCGTCCTCAAAAGAATCATTTGTTCTCCTTCAAAAACGGCAACTTTAGCTAAAAACTCAGCGAGGCTTTTCGCCCCCTGGTTCTGGGCGAGAAGTGCCATAACGAGAGCCCCGGAAGAAGCCCGAAAAAGCTCCCGACTCAGAACATCAAGTCCGGCGATTGCCGCTCGGTCTACCAGATCCTCTACTTCAATCCAGCCACCACTTTCCATCAGAGAAGAATACATGCGACGATCTCCCTTGCCATTTTGCCACTGAATGGCCTCGGCCAGGCCATCAAGAAGCCACGGTCTGACTTCTACCCTTTCTGCGGATTTCCCCTCAGGAAGCGAACGCAGGCTTCGCTCCATAACAAGCATTTGCAAGATGACCCGCTCAAATTGTTTTTGCTCAAAAGAATTGCCCCGCCCCAAACGAAGATAAATCTGCAAGCGATAGGGAGCTCCCCCCTCCAGCTTTAAAAACTCCACCGAAATTTGGGACCTCTTTCCCTTCTCAAAAGGAAAGAGCTCCAAATAGATTGGGTGAGGCTTTCCGGGCACCTCACCCACTAACCGATCAAGGTCCGCGATCAAGTCATCGGCATCTTGAATCATTGCCACACGCAAGCTGGAGCTTCCCCCCAGAATGGTGAGACGCCCATCGATCGAACTCGACCTGCCCTCTTGCCCAAACGAGCAAAAAGGAAGAAGACAAAGAACGAAAAAAAGGAATCTCACAGCAAGGAGAGCATTTCCTCTTTGTGACTCCAGAACAAGAGTGGAATTGAGCGCTTCCATTTTCTAAAGCTTCGCGTATTGGGTAAGTGTCATTCATGAACAAGCTAGACGAAATCATCGCCTACAAGAAGAAGGAGATCGAATCCCTCATTCCCCTCACCAAAAAATTGCGGGCAGCCGCCCTTATGCGCAATGACTTTGGAGGTTTCCGAGCTGCTCTAGACCAAGGGCCCGAAAAACTCGGAGTAATTGCCGAGGTTAAGAAAGCCTCACCCTCGGCCGGGATCATTGATCCAAACTTCGATCCTGTTCGTCAGGCTAAGCGCTACATCGATGGTGGCGCCACCTGCATGTCAATTCTGACCGACCAGAAATACTTTCAGGGGCACCTCTCTTTCCTTATCGAAATCTCAAAGATCTCCCCAATCCCTCTTTTGCGAAAGGACTTCACGGTCCACCAATGCCAAATTTACGAAGCCAGTGTCTCTGGCGCCGATGCCATCCTCCTGATTGTGGCCGCTTTAAACGACGATGATCTCCACAAACTGTATGATGCCGCGCGCGATGTTCAACTTGATGTTCTAGTTGAGGTTCATGATCTCCCAGAAATGGAGCGCGCTCTTGACCTTGGCGCTGATCTCATTGGCATCAACAATCGGAACCTCCAGACCTTCACCACCGACCTTAAGACGACGGAAAAACTAGCCGAAGAGGTCCCAGACGATGTTATTTTGGTCTCTGAATCCGGACTCAAAGATACTACCGATGCCCAGCAGGCGCTCGATTCAGGAGCAAACGCCATTCTGATCGGCGAAACCTTGATGCGCCATGATGACCCCACAAGGGCGGTGGAAGAATACCTCGCGCTTAGAACAAGCCAAGAATGAGATACAAGAGCGACGCATGACTTCCTAGCAATCGAATCAACGGTAGGATTTCCCTCAAAATTAACTTCCCAGAGAAATGGACGACCTTCCAGGGAACTGAACTCGGTAGCCGCACGGCGGCCTCCTTAGGTTGCTATCAAAATCGAAGTTATAAAAAACCGCGCGATGACTAGGCGGTTTGTGCTTGTTTGGCGGCGGCCAGATCGACCTCAATGGCCTCAAGAACATCATCTTCAGGATGAAAATCGGCAGCGTGATAAGAACTCCGCACGAGTGGTCCACTCGCGACGTGGCGGAAACCTTTTGAGAGGGCTACCTCCTTCCACTCATCAAACCTCTCGGGAGTGACATATTCCACGACTGGAAGGTGCATTGGAGTCGGACGAAGATATTGGCCCAAGGTCAGAACAGTCACGTCAGCCGAGCGAAGATCATCCATGGCCTGCGCAATTTCATCGGGCTTCTCGCCCAAACCAAGCATGATACCACTCTTAGTCGCGACTTTTCCTTCGACCATTTCCTTGGCCTTTTTGAGAACGGCAAGAGAACGATCATATTTAGCCCTACTCCGAACCAATGGAGTCAAGCGCTCGACCGTCTCAAGGTTGTGATTAAAAATATGCGGGCGAGCCTTCATTACCAAATCGAGAGCCCAATCCTTATCGTTAAAGTCCGGCACGAGCACCTCAATAATAATACCGGGGTTGGTCTCACGAACTGCCTCGATAGTCCTCTGAAAGTGCTCGGCACCTCCATCCTTAAGATCATCTCGGGCGACCGCAGTTATGACAACGTGATTCAAATTCATGCGCTTAGTCGCCTCGGCAACCCGCTGGGGCTCGTCTGCTTCAAGATCATCCGGCTTAGCAGTTTTGACTGCGCAAAACCCACATGCACGCGTACACTTTTCTCCTGCTATCATGAAGGTGGCAGTCCCCTGCCCCCAACATTCCCAGCGATTCGGACACTGGGCTTCTTCGCAAACCGTCACCAAGCTCAAATCCTTGATCATGGACTTGGTATCCCAAAAAACGGGATTATTCGGCAACCTAACCTTAATCCAGTCAGGCTTTTTATCGAGATGAAGGGAAGAATCCATCTTCATTCGAGGACCGAAATTTCTGCCGCTACCGCAACCACTCATTACTGCTAATTACCTCCTGATCATCCCAAGCGCAATGCCTGATCTCTTCGAGATCTTCTTTCAAAAAACTATTTTCCCCAGATTCCCAGTAGATATTGCTCGTTCCAAAGTCAAGTAAGGGCAATTGGCACTCTGATAAAGTCATGCCCCAACTAATCCAAGGAAGTTAAGCGGCCCCATTGGAGATTGGAAAAGCCATATTAAAAACTAGTTCAAGGCCTAAACCATATCAGCAAGTCGACGGCAAACCTCCTCAACATTCTCCCGAGAATTAAAGGCTGAAATCCTGAAAAAACCTTCTCCAGCTGCACCGAACCCAGCACCAGGAGTGACGACCACTTGGGCCCCCTCAAGCATCTTGTCGAACATCCCCCAGCTCGTAATTCCCTCGGGGCAACCCACCCAAACATAAGGAGCATTTTCACCACCCCAAACTTTCAACCCCAAACCTTCACAAGCTTCGCGGAGCAATTTTGCGTTCGTCATGTAGTGTTCAACTAGACCGGCAACCTCGGCTTTTCCAGCTTCGGAATAAATCGCCTCAGCACCCCGTTGAACAGGATAGCTCGCCCCATTAAATTTAGTGGAATGGCGACGGCCCCAAAGTTGTTTCAAAGGAACCCTTTCACCCGCAGCGGTTGAACCAGTCACCGCTTCAGGAATGACAGTGTAAGCGCAACGCACGCCGGTAAACCCACCATTCTTAGAGAATGATCGAAATTCAATCGCGCACTGGTGAGCCCCTTCAATTTCAAAGATTGAGCGAGGAATAGAGGCATCCTGTACGAAAGCTTCGTATGCAGCATCATAAAGGATAACAGAGTCGTTCTCGAGCGCGTAGGCCACCCAAGCTTCAAGCTGCTCACGAGTGGCAGTCGTTCCTGTTGGATTGTTTGGATAACAAAGATAAATAAGATCAACTTTTTCCTCAGGGATCGCCGGGACAAATCCATTTTCGGCAGTACACTTTAGATAGACTAGGCCTTCATATTCACCAGCCTCATTTGCTTCGCCAGTATTTCCAGCCATCACATTGGTATCGACGTAAACCGGATACACGGGATCAGTCACCGCGATTTTATTCCCCTGCCCAAAGATATCGAGAATGTTTCCGGAATCACATTTAGAGCCGTCAGAAACAAAAATATCACCAGGATCGATTCCAAGTCCGCCATAAGCATTGCGAGCAATTGATTCACGAAGAAAAGGGTATCCTTGCTCTGGACCATAACCGCGAAAACTACCACGATCTCCGAGTTCATCGACAGCCTTCTTCATAGCCTCTCGAGCTGCAACAGGAACCGGCTCAGTCACATCACCAATGCCACAGCGAATGAGCTGCTTGGCCTTCTCGGGCTCGGATTCAGTATAGGCGTTGACACGACGGGCGATCTCCGGAAAGAGATAACCCGCTTTAAGCTTTTGGAAATTTTCGTTGATGCGAGCCATGACGGAAGTGGAATAGCCATCCTCTGCTCGACTCGCAACCGAAATCACTCGCGGAAAGAGACCTTTATGAGCCGAATGATCCGTCTTTCACGAAAGGCTCTTCGTAATTTCGTCAGCCCAATACCTCGCTAATCCAGCGTAATCATTATTGTCTTCGGCATAAGTAATTCCACGCGAAACATTAATGACACTCGCAGCATTCCGACCGCTTCCAGCCAAAGAATCAAGCGACCCCCCCTGAGCTCCCAACCCGGGAACCAATAGCGGCACATCTGGAAGATTCTCAAGTACGTCACCGTCGGCGTTCGTTAAACCCACTACAAGTCCCGCAGTCGTCTTCCGCCCTTCGGATTGTGCGCGCTCACAAAGCTCTCCTACCCTTTCGAAAAGCTTCTTCCCTTCACAGTCTCGACGCTGAAAATCGACGCTACCGGAGTTTGAAGTCACCGCAAGGAGATAGACCCCCTTCCCTTCCCAATCCAGGAATGGCTCAAGAGTGTCATATCCTAAAAATGGATTCAGCGTAACCGCATCAACTCCCCAGTTCTCAAAGTAACTTCGCGCATAGTATTTTTGAGTTTCTCCAATATCACTCCGTTTAGCGTCGAGAATGACGGGTACTTCTTTGGGCATTTCGCCCAATAATTGATCTAATATTTCTAAACCTTGAAGCCCCATCGCTTCGAAATAAGCAATATTCGGTTTGAAAGCCGCCGCAAACTCCGCCGTCTCACCGATCACACGGCGAAGAAACTCCGGAACTGCGTCAGCTCCACCTTTCGTCATATCGGGCCTTGGATCAAGCCCCACGCAAAGAGCGGATCCAGTCGTTTCTAGGCGGGATTTCAGGCGTTCGGAGTAGGTCATGCCTCAACATTAGGCAGCCCGGTCTCGCTGGCAAGCCGTCGATGATACCAGGCTAACCAAAGGACCAAAGAAGACATATAAATCAGCCCAAAATTCGAAGCGATTTTAAGTGGGTAATTAGTTGGGGCATCCGAAACTCCGTGGCACCCACACCTCAAATCCTCAATGCCAAGATTCCATGCGTATGCGAGAGCCAAATTGAATGAAATCAACATCCCCATTAGCATGACCGCTCCACCAACTTTGGAATATGGAATCAAAAGTGCCACTGCTGCCAAGACTTCAAACCAAGGAACAAGGTAGGCAATGAAGGCATCTGTTGGGGCATCAAAAAAATTACGGGTCTCACCCGACCACCTCACCTCCCACTCAAATTGAAAATTTCCGATCGATTTGGTAAATGCCGAAAGATCCTGAAGTTTCTCATAACCACTCCACAAAAAAAAGACCGCAAGTGCGATGCGTAGATTCCATTCCAAAAACCGAGTCGATCGCATGGCTAAACACTATCACAACCGTATCAACGCGTCCAAGCCCTCATAACCCCGACAAATGCTCCCTTTCCTTTTTTTGTCCAAGACACTATTTTCCCCCCATGAAGCTTTTCAAGCATGCGATCGCCCTCTTCGCAGCAATCCTACTCCTGCCATCTTGTGGAGGAGACGTCGACTCAACCAGGCTTGCGAGCGATAGTAGAGCATCCGAGAAAATCGCTCAGGCTCTCTATGATTCAGCCGTCGCGGCCGAAAAGGCAGGAAAGCTTGGCCGAGCCACCAAAATATACGAAAAAATCGTCCTGCGCCATCCGCTCTGCCCAGCCGCTGCGGAATCCGCCTACCGTTGGGGCAAGCTTTTAGAAAATGACGACGAACCACTTGAGGCCTTTGAGGCTTACGATGCCATCCTCGCAAAATATCCGGCCTCCCCTCACTACGCCGAAGCCATGGAGCGACAGGAAATTATCGCCACCCAAGCTGCCGAAGGCCAAATCGACGACTCCTTGATAGGATTCAAAATCCCTATCACCCTAAAAAAGAGTGCTGAAATGCTAGCGAAAGTCCGACGAAATGCCCCACGTGCTATTTCGGCAGAAAAAGCTCAATACACGATCGGAAGAATTTATCAATCTCGTGGCAAACAAACCTCTCATGTAGTCCTTGCGATCTCTGCTTTCCGAGAGTTAACACGTGATTTCCCTGACTCAAAATATGCCCCTGACGCCCAATATCAGATTGGCGAAATTTTGTTGACTCAATCGAGAAAAGGAAATCAAGACAGTGCAAACCTAGACCGCGCCAAGCGAGCCTTTGAAGATGTGCTGATTCGCTACCCAACCTCCAAACAGGCAAAAATGGCCAAAGCCCAGATTGCAAAACTTGCTTCGGGCAATATCCAGCGCTCTTTCGACATCGCAGAATTCTACCGGAAAAAAGGGCAAATTTCATCGGCCCTTGTTTATTACCGTGACACTGTCACACGCTCAAATTCTGGCCCACTTCGCGCAAGCGCCCAAGCTTGGATTAACAAGCTCTCCACCCCGTAATTTATGCTACGTCTCGTCCTTCTGGCTCTCAGTTTCTGCTTTTTGACTTCATGCGCTGGATACCAATTTGGCGGAAACAAACCCGAACACCTCCGAGGCACTGAGTCAATTTCCATTCCGCTTGCTAAGAGTCGCGTCATTTTTCCCCGCGTTGAAGCTCTTACCACAAACTCTATGGTTGATGCGCTGGTAAGCGATGGGACCTACCGGCTCACAAAAAACAAGATGGCTGATGCAACGCTCCTGATCACACTCGAAGCAATTGATTACCAGCAGGTTCGTTCTTCAACGGTCGATGTTCTCCGATCAGAAGAACTCCAGCTCCGTGTGACGGTTTCCTTCAAATTAGCAGATAATAAACGCCCTGGAATCGTCCTCGAAGCAGGCCGGGAGCGAGGGGATTCGCGACTTTTTGTGGATGACAATCTCCAAACTGCCCGCATGAATGCCCTCCCAGACGCTTTACAGCGTGCTACTCAATCCATTATCGCTCGCCTCGCTGATGGCATCTAAAGACGATCTTAGAGTGCCTCTGGTCACATTTGTCCCAACTCCCATCGGGAATCTTGGAGACATTACCCTCCGCGCAATCGAAACACTCCGGCAAGCTGACCTCATTGCTTGTGAAGACACTCGACATTCCCTGCGCCTTCTCAACCATCTTGAGATTTCACGCCCTCTCATTTCACTTCACGATCACAACGAACAGCAAAGAATCCCTGAGTTGATAGAACGAGCCCGTAAAGGAGAGAATATCGCCATCATCTCTGATGCTGGCACACCCTGCCTCTCTGATCCTGGTCATCGATTCCTCAAAGCCTGTCGTGATGAAGAAATCGAATTTACGGTTTTACCGGGCCCATCCGCAATCACAACCGCACTTGTAGGATCGGGATTTCCTCCTCATCCGTTTTCCTTTCACGGATTCCTCCACGTCAAAAAAGGCAAACGTAGCAAACAACTTCAGAGCGCTCTAGAAAGCAGTGAAACCACCCTGTTTTTTGAATCTCCCCATCGGCTGCCTTCCACCCTTGAGATTCTGAACGAACTTGCTCCGGACCACCCCATCTGCGTAGCAAGAGAACTCACTAAGGCCTTCGAAACCCTACATCATGGCACTAGTAGTGAAATCTCCGCTTATTTTTCAGAACGCAAGGTGAGGGGTGAAATCGTGCTCCTCATCCCTCCACCTCCTCAGGCAAATGCGCGTTGATAAATGGCTCTGGTCTATTCGACTCTACAAAACCCGGAGCCAAGCCTCTCACGACTGCTCAACCGGCAAGGTAAAACGAAGCGGAAAAACGCTCAAACCCAGCGCCGCTCTCAAAATAGGTGACACTCTTGAAGTCCCCTCGTTTGACAATGCCTTCAAACGCAACATCGAAGTGGTTCAACTCATCGAAAAAAGAGTCGGTGCCCCACTAGCGCGCGAAGCTTACCTTGATCACACTCCGCCAGAGATTATTGCTGAAGCGGAATACCGTCGATTGGCTAACAAGGAAAACCGCCAAAGCCGCAAGAACGGCGACCAAGGCCGCCTCACCAAGCGTAATCGACGCCAATGGGAGGAAGGCGGTAATAAATTCTTTTAGATTTCGGCGTTTGATCCGAACC
>DIHU01000262.1 GCA_002420315.1 Akkermansiaceae bacterium UBA5688 | reverse complement strand
TCACGAATAACTCTCCAAACAATCTTGTCTGGGTTGTATCGATATCGGTAAAACTTCTTATCATTGCCCCACCAATTTTTGTTGCGAGTGAGGGTTATGGAAACCCCTTTATCAATGTCTCCTTCCCGAACGTAATAAGGTCCAGTATTAGGCTGATGCTTCCAGTTGTAACGTTCCTCATAACCAACCCCGAATTCCTTATAAAAATGAGGTGGCGAAGGAGCAAACTCTCCGATCGTATTATACATTCCCAGCTCACTCTTAGCTTCGGGAAAACTTACGGAAAGAGTGTGTTCGTCGTAAATCGTAATTTGGGCAATTTCTTCGCGAAGATACTGTCGATAAAAAGATGAATCGCCGTAATCTGACATCCGAAGACAAGCCGAAAGTGCAAAATCGCGAGCCTTTACTTCGACATCATCGGAATAAGCTGCATCCTCGTGGAGCCTGAAATACCAGGTCCTTTTATTGGGACCGTGTGCCCACTCTTTCGCAGTAGCAGGAACGACCGAGCTATTCAGGCGGTTTAGAGCTACCAGGCCCAACTGAACATCGTCGTATAACTCGCCTCTCATCCCACTGTTGGAGGAAGGCCCGAACGGTCTTAGTGTAGGAGGAAAGCTAGAAACAAAGTAACGAAACGCCCCACCCTTCTTCGCAGCTGGATCGGAGTCCTCAGGTTCATCTAAACCATTTTTCCATTGCAAACTAAGGGGCAGATCGGCCGGAGTCTTAAAACTAAAGTAATCGCCCAGCGCGATACGGCGTTCAAAGCGGGCCACCTTCTTTACTGCATCCTTAGCAGCCAACGACCCAGGCTCGGCACTAGCCAACTCCTCATTGGCCTCCTTTAACTGATTCACATTCCAATTCTTTACAAAGTTATTCAGATTAGACGTTGCGTCATCAAAATCAAATCCATCCCCATAGCTCTCATTCTCCGATTCACAGGAGAATAGAAAGAAGGGTAAAAACAGAAAAAACCAACGCATAAATATTATCGATAATAAGTGTATTTCTTGGGATCGAAAGCCTCACGAATCGCCTCCCCAACAAAGGTCACTAAAACTAACATTGTCACCAGGCAAAAAAAGGCAGAGGTCACAAGAAGAGGTGAGGAAAGCGAACTCAAACCATCTTTCAACAACTTTCCCCAACTCGCATATTGCACAGGAAGGCCAAACCCGAGATAATCTAGGGCTGTCAGCGAAAGGACGAGACCAGAAATTGAAAACGGAACGAGAGTCACCAAAATCGCAACGGAGTTTGGCAAAAGGTGGCGGAATAGAATCCGAGGCACACCTGCCCCGATTACACGGCTAGCAGCTATGTAATCTCGGGCCTTCTCCTTGAGGGCTGAAGTTCGCATTAGATAGGTCATTCCCATCCAGCCAAAAATGGCTAAGATGGCGAGGATAAGATAAAAACCTAGACGATCTTTATACTGAGCCGGTACTCCTAAGGTGATGATAATAACTAAAAACAAGAATGGAATGTTCGAGAGGATCTCAATAACCCGCTGAACCACTAAATCAAACCATCCTCCAAAATACCCCATCAAGAGCCCCACCGTAACTCCAATGAGATAGACGATGGGAATGTAAATAATGGCCGCTTGAAAATTCACTTGAAGACCTCCATAGAGATAGGCAACCACATCATCGCCTTGGGAAGTAGTCCCAAGAGGATGAGACCATTTTGGTTTAGATGGTGGATAACTTACGAGATACTCCTGCGTCTCGGACCCTGCTGCCAAAAACTCCTCCATTGATCCTTCGCCCTCCCATTCTTGGGATCCTGCGACAAGATTACCAGAGCTGTATTTCGCTTTGTAAATGCGATCACCGTCAGCATTCCAACCCTCAGCGTTCCCCTGGCGAACTCCCTTTCGATAAGTGAAACGAAGATGAGGATCTTCGGGCCGGTCGATGCTGTATAGACGCGTTCCTAAACCGCTGTATTTGAGTTTCGCAGGATTAATCTCTTTCGCAAGCGCGCTAATTGCATCCTGTGTTGGATTATAGGCCCGGAGTGGCAGGATCACGCGATTACCTTCCGTTTTCGCAAAGTCCTTTTTGAGGGCCCGATAGTCGGGCTCAAGGTCTACCTTTGCCGGGTCACTAATCCCAAAATCTTTGTTCTTTTCCAACTTTATGGTGAAGGCCGGGAATTGCCATTCCCCCTTATATTTCACCGCAAGGGCCTCTTTTCCAACGATCAATTGGTCGAGCGATGCGAGACCGGCAAGTCCGATCAAAATTAAAAAGGAATAATATCCCCGTTTGATCGCTTTAAAGCGTTGGATTTTCCTCAAAGTGACCGGATTTGGCGGGCCACTTGTCATTTTACTAACGATTAGAAACAGCCCAACCAGAAAGAGGATGATAGCCGTAATGACACCCGCTCCCGAAACAAGATCTTCCAGAATTTGGGATGGAAGTTTCAACTCCCCCGCCGAGCGCGAAAAATTATATCCCCAGCTGATGGTAGGGATTTTAATTCCGGCACTATCAGCCCACACGCTCAGGAATGAGGCGGTCACAAATGAGATCCCAATTCCAAGTTTCATGTTTTAATGGAATTTAACCCTCGGGTCGATGAAGGCGACAATAAGATCGGAGAGAACATTTCCCATGACCATAAGAAATGAGGCGACGGTCAAAGTCCCCATGATGAGCATTTGGTCGGGACCTGTGATAGCGCGAAATTGCAAGAGGCCAAAACCCTGAATATCAAAGACGGTTTCAATCAAAAGACTGCCCGAAACGATAATGGTAATCAATTGCCCCAAACTTGATGCAATTGGAATGAATGAATTTCTAAAGGCATGCCTGAAGACAGCCCGATTAAAGCTCACTCCCTTTGCTACTGCAGTGCGAACATAGTCAGCAGCAAGGTTATCCATAAGATTATTTTTCATCATCATGGTCATCCACGCAAACGAGCCGATCACGTAACTGACCAGAGGAAGAACCGTATGCCAGGCACGGTCTTTAACCTGACCCATAAAGCTCATCGATTCGTAATCTTCAGAAACGAGACCTACCATTGGAAAGATCGGCTTGTAGGCTCCGAAATAAACGAGCAGGAGAGCTCCAAGGGCAAATCCCGGAACTGCGTATCCCAGAAAAATAGCCACCGAACTTAAGTTATCGATGGGAGTTCGGTGTTTGATCGCCTTGACGATTCCGAGAGGCAGACACACGCCATAGGTTAAAATTGTTGTCAGGATTCCAAAATAAAGAGCCACGGGCATCCGGGACTTAATCAGATCGAGAACCGGCTCCCCAAAAACCGAAGATTTACCCATATCACCCTGAAGGAGACCAGAAATACGGGACTTGTAAATAGAGACGCGCGGCAGGTAATTTTCGACGGTCCGCTTCGTCTCCCCCCCTTCCCTCTTTTTATGAACTTCAAATCGTTCCTGGGCTGTTTCGTGACGATATTCCCAACCATCCTCCGAAATATCCTTCCATTTATCCCTTGGTTTCGATCGCTCAATATATTTGGCCCATTCGATTTCCCCGTCTTTTCTTTGAACCAAAACTGGACGTCCTATTCCCGCAAGACTGACCTCAACTTGGGTGTCAGGATCCTCCACATAACTTCCTCCAATAATCTCCTCACTCAGTTGACCACCTTGCTTTGCAGGCTTAAATTCTGCATCACTGTAAAGTCGTTCGCGTGGATAAAGCCCCAACCAGGTCATGTAGGCCACTACGACGTTTTTGTCGTAAAGGTATTCCCTTTCAAAAGACTCAATTTGCTCTTCAGAGAGCGCCCCGCTTTGCCCTCCACTGCCGCCGCCGCCGCCACCTTCGGAGGTTCCAGCCGCCGCAGCCTGCAATTCACGCTCCAGCGGACTCCCAGGCATCACCCTAGTAATTGCAAAAACAAGGAAAGTAACCCCCAGCACGGTCAACGGGACCAGTAGCAATCGGCGGAGGAAATAGACTTTCATTATGACTGAGTCAGCGAATTGACCCACAGGGTTTTCCTTCTTTTCGACCGCTTATGTCAAATCAAAGTCTCTCAATATAAAAATTCATTCCCTTTCCAGCAAATTTGTCCAATCTTTCACCGTGTTTCGAAATGCCTTTATCACCATTCTCACCTGCTTGATCTTCGTGTCATGTGAGCGCAGATCGGACGTGGAAATCGCGAATGAGGAGAACATCCTTATCATCGGAAACAGCGGAGAGCCCAAGGGCTTAGATCCTCACCTTGTTTCCGGAGTCTTGGAATCAAACATCATCCGGGCCCTGTTTGAGGGGCTGTGCGTGGAGGACCCCGATAAAGATAGTTCCTCGCTTCCAGGTGTTGCTAAAAAATGGACTCGCAACGAAGACTCAACAGAATGGATTTTTGAACTTAACCCGGAAGCCAAATGGTCTGACGGAGTTCCAGTAACCGCACACGACTTTGTCTTTTCTTATCGTCGCCTTCTTTCACCAGATCCGGATTGGCCCGCCGAGTATGCCGAAATGCTCTACTTCTTGAAAAACGGTGAGGCCTACCATCGCAGTCATTTTGGAAATATTCTTTGCGGTAACGATCCTGACTTCCCCGTCAAATGGGAGATTTTGAAGAAGAGTAATTTTAAAGGTGACCCAAAACTTAAGCTCTCAAACTTCACCGATAAAAAATTCTTAAACCTTGAGGAACGAGATCGCAAAAAATTCTCCTCATATCTCAGCGACGGTCAACAGATTGACCTGACAAAACTCTCGGCCACTAAAGTGGATACCGAAAAGTTAACGGAAGTCGAAAAACGGATCTTCTTCAATTCAAAAGGAATCGACAAACTGAGCAAGAGCGATCTCAAGTTACTCAAGAAAAACACAAGCCTTCTCAATTGGGTCGATCAAGCTCCCGAAGAAGTCCGGCAACTGGTTCTAGACCGCATCATTGCGCACCATGAATCCGGGAAACCAAATCTTTGGGAAAAGGCAGAAGTCGGTGTCACTGCGATTAATGACTTTACACTAAAAATTAATCTCCGAGGGCCTATTCCATTTCTCCCAGAAATCACCAAGCACTACACTTGGTATCCGGTTCCTAAGCATGTGATCCTGAAACATGGCGAAATGAATACTGCTTACCAGTCACCTTGGACGCGTGTTGAAAACATCGTTTCAAACGGGGCATTTAAGCTTAAAACTTGGCGAACCAACCATCTCTTAGAAATCGAAAGAAACAATCACTATTGGGATAGAAACAACGTTCATCTCAATGGCGTTCGTTACCTCCCAATAAAGAACTACTACACCGAAACAAGGATGTTTGGTGATGAGCAACTTCACCTCACATATACCGTGCCTTCGGAACTTATCCCGATGGCAAAGGAGAAATATCCCACTCAACTCCGTCAGGAACCCTACGTCGGTGTCCGCTTTCTTCGGGTCAACAATCGCAAGGAGCCACTCAACGACCCAAAGGTTCGCAGAGCCTTCGCCCTTTCAATCGATCAGAAATCAATCTGCGAAGAGATTCTACAGGGAGGCCAGACCCCTGCCTCAGGAATCGTCCCACCGTTCGGAAACTACAAACCGCCTGGTGTCATTTATTTTGATCCCAAAAAAGCCAAGAGTTTGCTCGCCGAATCGGGATACGAATCGACTTCCTCATTCCCCGAGATCAGCCTCTTAACTACCAATTCAGATTCAGGTCTTCGCGAAGCTGAGGCTCTACAAGCAATGTGGCAAAAACACCTCGGCATCAAGGTGCGCATCATGCAGCGGGAGTGGACGACCTACCTTCAAAAACAATACGATGCCGACTATGACATTTGTGTGGCAGGCTGGATCGGTGATTATCTCGACCCCACCACTTTTTTAGAAATGTGGATTACAGATGGGGGCAATAATAACACTGGCTGGGGTTCCTCCGAATTTGAAGAGCTTTTGAACGAGGCCGAAAACACAACAAATGTTAAAACAAGAATGGAGATTCTCTCGCAAGCCGAGCAGACAATCTTAAACGACACACCCGTCCTTCCGATCTACTGGTATACCACCAATTACTTGATTCGCCCCGAAGTGAAAGGTTGGAACCCACTCCTCCTGAACAATCATCCGTTCAAATCGGTGAAACTTGAAAAATAGTCTCTTTCGAAAATGCTCAAAACAATCTTCTCACGAGTGACGCAGACCATTGTCGTGGTTTTCCTTTTAGTCACTTTTGTTTTCTTCGCGGTTCGTGCAATTCCTGGAAATCCATTCGCCAGCGAAAAAGCCCTCGCCCCGGAAGAACAGGCCGCTCTTGAACGACAATACGGCCTCGATAAACCAATTGGCATTCAATACTTCAACTACTGGAAAAACATTCTAACCGAAGGCGACTTTGGTTATTCTTTAGCAATGAAAGGCCGAAAGGTCTCTGCCATCATCTCCGAATCGTTTCCTGTTTCACTCAAACTTGGTGTTCTCTCATTAATTCTCGGAATGGGTCTAGGAATGCCGCTTGGAATCGTAGCCGCGCTCTTCCATAACAAGTGGCAAGACTATTCGGCCATGGTCGTCGCAATGGCGGGAATTTGTATCGTAGCTTTCGTTCTTGGCCCCATCTTCCAGCTCTCAATTGCGCGACCTCTTTCCGTCCTAAATGTCGCGGGCTGGAGCAGACCAGCTGACATTATCTTACCGTCCGTAACCCTCTGCTTTGGAGTAGCTGCTTACCTTGCCCGCCTCACCCGCGGGGGAATGCTTGATGTTCTATCTCAGGACTATATTCGAACCGCTCGGGCCAAGGGCGTCCCTACCCTTCAGATCATCACCAAACATGCACTAAGACCTGCCCTTATGCCAGCCGTCACCTTTCTTGGGCCTGCATTCGCAGGAATCATTACAGGTTCGTTCGTTGTCGAAAATATTTTCCTCGTCCCCGGAATGGGCAAACACTTTGTTCTCGGGATCACCTCCAATGACTACAACCTCGTCCTAGGGCTGGTTCTCTTCTATGGCATCCTGATGGGCATCGCTAATTTGCTCTCCGATCTCGCCCTCATCTTCATGGATCCAAAACTTCGCAATTCCTAATGGCCATGACTTCACTTGCTCAAAACATTAATGAAGAAACTCTGGCGACGGAAAAAGGATCCAGCTTATGGGCCGACGCCTATATTCGTCTCAAGAAAAACAAACTCGCCATGCTTGGCGGCATTGTCGTTATCCTGATTCTTATTCTCTGTTTCATTATCGCGCCCATCCTTGCCGCTTCTGGTATGAATGCCAATGAACAGGATCTCACCAACCGCTTTGCTGGAGTAGGTGAAAAAGGAGTTCTCGGTACTGACCAACTCGGCCGGGACCTTTTCATGCGAGTCTTGGAAGGCGGCCAAATTTCTCTTCTCGTCGCAATCATGGCAACCTGCATGACCGTGACCATTGGTGTCATTTATGGAGGAATTGCTGGCTACGTTGGGGGGAAAATTGGCAACACAATGATGCGTGTCGTTGACGGGCTTCTTGCGATGCCCTTCCTTATTATCGTCATTCTCTTTCGGGAAATTATCACGCCATACATTGATACTTTGGCCAAATTTCTCATCGATGACTGGGGATGGAACGACAATACCGTTCTTCGATTCGCCAACCTCATCCCGCTCACCATTGCTATCGCCGGATTTGGTTGGCTTTCAATGGGACGTATCGTGCGCTCAGCGGCCGCCTCTCTATCAAAACAGGAATTTGTTGAAGCAGCACGGTCCCTTGGAATAAGCCATCGCCGGATTCTCTTCCGCCACATTCTTCCCAACATGCTGGGCCCCGTGATAATTTACGCCACCCTAACCATTCCCAGCTTTATTCTTTACGAGGCGACTTTAAGTTACATCGGTCTTGGAATCGAACCACCTAACTCATCTTGGGGGAAATTGATTCAAGAAGGAGCCAACTTTCTCGAAACGAACCTCACTGTTCTTGCCGTTCCAGCTGTCATGTTCTCACTGACCCTCTTCGCTTTTAACTTTCTTGGTGACGGACTGCGTGACGCCCTAGATCCCAAAGCCTCCAAAGACTAATTCTCCCTAAGGGGGGACATTGTCTACAAATCGGTCAAACTACCGCTCTTCGACACCTCCAGCCAGACCAATTTAGAACAGACATCCGTCTCTAGATAATTAGTGAAATCAAAAAACTTCTTTTTCTTTCTCAAGACCGTCTGATTTTGCCAGAGTTCCCCAAGCAATGGATCCACAAGAGCTTCAAAATAAAATCTCCGACTCTAGTTCATGGGTCGGAACAATGCGTAGTGAGATGGGCCGCGTTCTTGTCGGACAGACAAACCTGGTTAACAAGCTCCTCATTGGACTTCTGAGTAATGGGCATATTCTGCTCGAAGGTGTTCCCGGTTTGGCCAAAACTTTGGCCGTGAAAGCTCTTGCTGGCTCTCTTAAAGCAGAGTTTGCCCGTATCCAATTTACACCGGACCTTCTTCCTGCCGACCTTCTCGGCACGATGATCTATCACCCGGACCAAAAGACTTTCGCTCCAAAACTTGGCCCAATCTTTGCTAATCTCATTTTGGCAGACGAGATCAACCGGGCTCCGGCTAAAGTTCAATCAGCCTTGCTAGAAGCAATGCAGGAACGACAAGTTACGATTGGGGATGAATCTTATGACCTCCCCAGTCCTTTTTTGGTCCTCGCAACCCAAAACCCAATCGACCAAGAAGGAACATATTCGCTTCCCGAAGCTCAGCTCGACCGCTTCCTTCTAAAAATCACTGTCGACTATCCAAGTCGAGAGGAAGAACTTGATATCTTGGATCGAATGTCTTCTTCCGATGCAAACGAAGAGACTAGTGCAGTCACTACAACTCAGGCTATTGCCGAAAGCCGTAAACTCATTGATCAAATCTACATCGATTCCGCCGTGCGAGGCTACATTGTCGATCTTGTCCAAGCCACCAGGACTCCTGGAAACTACGAGAGCTCACTTAAGAATCTAATTATGGCGGGAGCTTCACCACGAGCGACCATCAACTTCGCCCGAGCCGCCCGCGCAAATGCCTTTTTACAAGGACGCGCGTTCGTCACCCCAGCCGACATAAAGGAACTTGCACCAGAAATCCTTCGACATCGCATCCTCCTCTCCTACGAGGCCGAAGCCGAAAACGTCACGACTGATCAGATAGTCGAGCGTCTCATGAGTCGCGTTCCAGTTCCTTAATCTGATCCACTTTGGGTCAAAGATTCAGGAAATTTTGAAGAATCTGCTTTCCAGAATCTGTCAAAATCGACTCCGGATGAAATTGCACTCCATGCACATTCAGCTCCTTGTGCTTCAACCCCATGATGATTCCCTCTTTAGTCCAGGCCGTGACCTCAAGACAATCAGGAAGACTCTCCTTCTTCACAATTAGCGAATGATAGCGTGTTGCTTCGAAAGGATTGGCAAGTCCTTTGAAGACACTATCACCATCATGATAAATCATAGAAGTCTTACCATGCATCAACTCTTTGGCTCGAACCACTTCACCACCATAAACTTGCCCGATCGACTGATGGCCGAGACACACACCAAAAATCGGTATCTCTCCACCGAAAGACTTAATCACTTCACACGAGATCCCAGCCTCATTTGGGGTGCAGGGACCAGGTGAAACACAAATTCGGGTCGGACCCAAATCACGCAGCTCTTCTACCCTAATAACATCATTCCTGAGAACTTTCAGCTCCACACCTAATTCACCGAAATACTGTACGAGATTGTATGTAAAAGAATCATAGTTATCAATTACGACTAACATAGTAAAAGATGGTTAAGGCTTTATCAAGGTTTTAGCGAGTTCAACAGCCCTCATCATGGCTGTCGCTTTATTCACTGTCTCGTTATATTCATAGGTAGGGTCGCTATCCGCAACCACTCCTGCTCCAGCTTGGATGTAAACCTTATCATCTTTCAAGACACAAGTCCGGAGGGCGATACAGGAATCATGATTCCCATCCCATCCAAAATAACCAACTGCTCCGGAGTAGGTCCCACGCTTATTTTTTTCAAGTGAGTTTATAATCTGCATCGCCCTGATTTTTGGGGCCCCACTTACGGTTCCAGCTGGGAAGGTGCTTCGTAGAACATCATATGCTGAATGCTCGGGAGAGAGTCGTCCACTGACATTCGAAACAATATGCATCACATGACTGTAACGCTCCACAATCATCTGATCATCAACTTGGACTGTGCCAGTTTCGGATATTCGACCGACATCGTTACGCGCAAGATCAATCAACATGACATGCTCAGCACACTCTTTTTCGTCAGCTAAAAGATCATCAGCCAAGGCATCATCCTCTTCGGGAGTTTTACCTCTCCATCGAGTCCCTGCTATTGGACGAATATCGATGCGACCATCAACTGAACGAACGTGAACCTCCGGAGAACTTCCAACTAAGGAAAACTCCGGGGTCTCATATACGAACATATAAGGTGAAGGATTAATGTGCCGAAGCGCTCGATATAGATCAATGTTACAACCCTCGAAATCTGCCTCAAAACGTTGACTTGGCACGACCTGAAAAGCGTCTCCAGCGGCAATATAGTCCTTTGCCCTGAGAACCATCTCTTCATATTCGGCTTGGGTCGTATTACTGCGTGGAGTAGGCGGCTTGATATCTACCAGACCATTAAGCGGGGAAACATGAAGAGGCCGATCTAACATTCCAATCACTGCCCCAATCCTACCCACTGCGAGCGCATAAGCCTCATCAGGCGAGGATGCCTCATCAAGCATCGCATTTGCCACAACTAGAAGGCGGCGCAACTTATGATCAAAGACAACTAGGGTATCAGCTAAAAAGAAAATGGACTCTGGGAGTCTTAAATCATCCTCGGGACATTTAGAAATTGTCGGCTCAAATTGCTGGGCCGCATCGTATCCAACATACCCAACCGCGCCTCCAAAAAATGGTGGAGCATCACCGTGGGTCACCGGTTTGTAACCAGCCATTAATCGTTGAACTTCATCAAGCACATCTCCCTTACGATTTCTCGTTTCGACTTCCCCCCCTCTCTCGATAGTCACCTCATCACCGTGCGATGTAAAAACCCAACGCGGCTGACTTCCCACGATGGACCATCGCCCACTCGCATCAGTGCTCTCGGCGCTCTCAAAGAGAAAAGCATTCTTGCCATCACGGAGCTTTAAGAAGGCAGAGACCGGGGTCTCAAAGTCGGCAGCAAGCTGAGCATAAACAGGCACGACATTCCCAGCCTGCGCTAACTCAACGAACTCCTCGGCACTGGGCTTGACTGGAACCTGATTCACGCGAGCTGCAGTCTGGCAACGATACCACGAAGAGCAACGCGAAATTCATCGAGGACCAAAGAGCTCTCCATAAAACGCAGGGTCAATCTCTTCTTCAAACGTCTGCCAGGGTGTGACCTCATTTTGAGAAGCGACACATATCTCAAGTTCCTCGTTACTGATTCGCTGGCGAACCACCTCAACAGCTTTCATCGGGCTATTGCAGTCACTGCTCAAATGCCCCAGTATCAACCGTTTTAAGCCGCCTGGAACAAGCTCAGCGACAAGATCTGCTGCTTGCTCATTAGACAAATGCCCATGCTGAGAGGAAATCCTCTGCTTTGTGCTAAATGGCCGCTTTTGGTCGGCCTCTAACATTTTCCACTCATAATTCGCTTCAAGAACTAATCCCTGCACGCCTTTTAAAGCCAGAGTGACCTGGTTATCAACATGCCCTAAATCAGTTGCAACCCCGACGCTATATTTTCCTCTAGTAATCACATAGCCCACTGGCTCGACAGCGTCATGAGGCAGCGGAAAAGTCGTGAAATCAAAGCCCTTCCAGCTGAACTTTTGTCCACTTTCAAAGACAATCCACTCTACCGGTTCACGCAGCCCCTCCTGCACCACTCGACCAGTCATAATCGAGGCCAAAATCGGAACCGGACACTTCCGGAGAAATACATCTAATCCTCGAACGTGATCGCCATGTTCATGGGTTAGCAAAATCCCGCTTAATTGCTCTGGAACTACACCCAGCAGTTCTAAGCGAAGATTAAGTTGCTTGGAGCTCAATCCAGCATCAACAAGGAGATATTCCCCATCGCACTCAATGATAGTAGAATTACCTCCACTGCCACTGCCTAAAACCGCAAAACGCATCTGCAGCGAGCATGACTAGAAGAAAGGGAACCTGCAATTCAAACGACCTACCTACCGCGATAAATTTGTCTGAGAGAACCGCTTGCATATGTCTTTCGATTCTTTAGAATCCCCCCAGAAAGGCCGGGATGGTGGAATTGGTAGACACGCGTGATTTAGGATCACGTGCCCTTGGGCGTGCAGGTTCGACCCCTGTTCCCGGTACTTTTAATTACCATTGAGAAAACGGGCCGCGAAGAGGACCCTGAGTTATTGCATCGAGAAGAACTACTTATCCCGAGATAAGTGGAACCCGATAGCAAAGCCGATTCGAATCCTTTTGGAGGGAATTATCGGGCTTATACCTTCCTTTAAAGAAGACCCATTTTAGAAAGAGAGTCTTCGACAAAGTGGCTTGGACTAGGTAACTAAGTCCAATGAAGATACTTTGCATCTATGCTATCGCATTTTCGCTCGCTTCAGCTCAGCAAGAACCTTTCCCAACTGCTGGAACGGTCGAACGATTAGATCCAGCGCTCGACCAATTAATTGCCCCTAAAACCAAAATTGAGGTCATTGCCTCTGGATTCACTTGGTCAGAGGGCCCCGTTTGGGACAAGCAACATAATCGCCTTCTCTTTTCCGATGTCCCAGAAAACACGGTCTACCAGTGGAACCTGAAAGATGGAGTCTCGGTCTTTTTGAAACCCTCAGGATTCACAGGGCCAAACAACTATAGCGGTGAACCCGGCTCAAATGGCCTAGCATACAATAATGAAGGTCACCTTCTATTTTGTGAACACGGAGACCGCCGTGTTTCCATGATTACCGAGGAAAATGGCGGTAAAATAACCCTTGCTGATAAATTTGAAGGAATGAGATTCAATTCCCCTAACGATCTTTGCGTCCATTCATCCGGCCTCATCTTTTTCACAGACCCTCCTTATGGACTTCCTCTCAAAGAAAAAGACCCCACTCGTGAGATTAATGCCTTTGGCGTCTACCGGATTGGCCTTGATGGCTCCATTACCATGGCCATTCCTGATCTTAAGCGCCCGAACGGCGTCGCTCTCTCCAACGATGGACAGACCCTTTATATAGCTCAGTCATATGGTAAAGAGGCTTGGATTATGTCTTACCCAGTCGACAAAAAGGGAAATGTTGGGAAGGGAAGTCTTCTTTACGACGCCACCGAACTTGCAAAGACTGACAAAGGGTTACCAGATGGGCTGAAAACCGATACTAAGGGCAACATTTGGTGCACGGGTCCAGGTGGAGTCCTTGTCATAAGCTCCAAGGGCAAGCTCCTTGGTCGCATCCTCACCGGGCACCGCACCGCAAATTGCGCTTGGGGCGAGGATGGTTCCACCCTTTATATGACGG
>DIHU01000065.1 GCA_002420315.1 Akkermansiaceae bacterium UBA5688 | reverse complement strand
TTATTGGCAACATCGTCCACAAAGAAAGAGAGATCGCGCATTCCCGAAACATCGGCAACCGCCTTGCGGCCCATCTTAAGCTCAAGAATTGGGATGACTGAGGTGAGATTGCAATTTCCAGTCCGCTCTCCGTATCCATTGATTGTTCCCTGAACTTGGGTCGCTCCTGCATCTACCGAAGCAATCGCATTGGCAACTCCGAGCTCACAATCATTATGAGTGTGAATCCCAAGTGGCACCTCTGGAAATGCCTCGCGCACCACGCGGCTTATCTCGGCGATCTCTGATGGGAGACATCCTCCATTAGTGTCGCAGAGCACGAGCCAATCAGCCCCACCTTCCACTGCTGCTCTTAAAGTTGCCATGGCATGTTCAGATCCATCTTTATAGCCATCGAAAAAGTGCTCCGCATCATAAACAACTTCGCGCTCCGCTTGTTTGAGATAACGGCAGGTGTCCCGAATCATAGCCTGATTCTCCTCAGCCGTCGTACGTAACACCTCGGTCACTTGAAGCTCCCAGCTTTTTCCAAAAATGGTAATCACCGGGGTAGCGGCATCAATCAGAAGCTGAACTTGAGGATCATCTTCGACAGCCAAATCGGCTCGGCGAGTAGACCCAAACGCCACAATCTTAGCATGATTCCAGGTTTCCTTAGAAGCCGCCTTGAAAAACTCAATATCCTTGGGGTTCGAGCCAGGCCAACCTCCTTCAATATAGTCCACCCCAAATCCGTCCAACCGCTTGGCGATTCGAATCTTGTCCAGGCCAGACAGTGAAAACCCCTCGCCCTGTGTCCCATCGCGAAGCGTGGTATCGTAAATGCGGACTCTTTCTTGTTCGCTCATCGTTCGTATCAAATCAGATCAACCGGTGGATCAGCTGAACCACCCGGACCACCGATAAGATGCCGCGCTCAGCACCCAGTGGCAAGAGTGAAGACTTCCCTAGTTCAACGGTGGAGGCACCGAGGCTGGAATTTGATTTTTAGACGACATCTTTCTTTTAATCAAAAACAGACAAGCAATTACCACGACGAACAGTCCAATACCAAGGACAGGTCGGAAGAAGATCCAACTCATTGCGATGATCATGGCACTTATGGCAATCGAAAGGAGGAAGGCGACCAACGCGCTCACCCCACCCACGAAGTTGCCAAGAAAGGGTAAGACATCTGCCAAAACCGAAAGTGGTTTGAGGAAAAGAAGGAAGCCAATAAACATCACGACAATCCCGCCCCCTCGAAGCGCCCAGCGCAGAAGCTTCGCCTTAGTTTCTTCTCCTTTAACAACCTCCTCGGCCGACAGCAGACCTTGGTAGAGTAAGAGCTTAGTTTTCCCGGTTTCTGACTTATAGGTCGAGAAGCTATGACCCGTCTGAACGGCCATCACACTAACGTCATCAGGCCCAGTAAGTGAAAAAGAAACCTTTTCGTCTCTAATTTTCGGGCTTCCCGGAGTTCCAGTGTAAAAAACTCCCCCACTCAAGCGACCTTCATCTTTCCAATCATCAGGCAATTCTTGAAGAAGGTACGATTCATTCCACAACATTTGAGAAATGAGACCATCTGAAAGCTTAAAAGCGCCTAGTGTCACATCCTTAGCCTGGGATGATCCACTTCCATACTTCCGTCCACTTCCGTTATCGTGGCCAGATTCCTTAAATCTAGAGGAATCAATAGGCTTATTCACCCACTCCTTTTTGTAAGTATAGGTCGTTACGGTTTCCTCACCGCCGCCCAGCTTTTTCCTTTTCTTGGATTCTTTTTTCTCAACCCACTAATAAATTTGGGCATCCCAACTGAGCCGGATCGCGTTCTCCTCAATTGCAAATTGTTGATTCGTAACAAGATCGTCCGTCTTGGCCCGACCATTTAGGTGCAC
The DNA here is from genome assembly GCA_002420315.1 of Akkermansiaceae bacterium UBA5688. Taxonomy (GTDB): domain Bacteria; phylum Verrucomicrobiota; class Verrucomicrobiia; order Verrucomicrobiales; family Akkermansiaceae; genus SW10. The sequence goes on along the minus strand of DIHU01000065.1, from coordinate 2,252 downwards.
CAATTTGCCCTCATTCGCCGAATCAACCGCGTCCGCCGAAACACTAATCACTATCTCGGCAATCTCCCTATTGGTTTTCAGGTCCTGAACCGCATTGCGTTCATTCCACACCAACATCACAAGAGACACCACCAAAAGAACGAGCCCGAAAAGAACTCCTGTTATTGAGGAACCAATCCGACCAAACCAGCCAGAGCTCGTTGTTTCAGTGAAAGACATTCCCGTGGAGTATCAAAATCAAGGGTGGGTTACAAAGACTAAACGAACTGCCCCTCAATTGTTCATGAGATCTTTCTCTCCAATTCAGATCACTATTGGGGAGTGCTCTTACGCTCCTTTATCAAGGCACGCCGGTAGCGCTTGAGAAGGTCATCTCGATTGCACTTTTCGGCCTTCAAGAACCCAAGGACCCGCTCGACTTCTTTGGAATTCCGAGGCGTAGGAAGACTGGCAATGCGGTCGAAGACTTTATTCCTCACCGTCGTGACATATAAGCCCTTGGTTGGGCAGCCGGGCTTTCCCTCAGCCTGATTCAGAGCCTTACGGAAATTATTCCAAACTTCAACTTGGCCCTGCGAGGTTTCGGTTGATGCAATCAAAGCATCGATCACCAAAAGGTGATAAGGATTCTGAGCAATGGCATTGGAGAGCAGTTTCCAGCCATCGCTCTTTCGCTGCTCTTCGGGAAGCAACTGGTAAAGAGCATGAGCGATCGTTCCATCGTGAAACGCGGGTAGACCGTAATTCACACCCCAAGCAAGGCTTTGGTGGTAGACCATTTTTTTAATTCCACGAAACTCGATCTCATGTCCGCTTGTCCGTTTTCTCCGCCTGAACTCGCGCTCGAACGGCCAGGGAGTGAACGGTCCAGTTTTCTCATCACCACCTGTCGCATACTGACCTCCCTCACAACGAAAGATCCCGGTCTCCGGTCCGTGGCGGAAGAAGACCACCGCACAGTGTCCGGGTTGTGTTGCCTGGCACGAGGGAACGCCAAGGATGTTATGTCCTCGAGCGGAAATGGAGCCCATCGTGCCGCAAACCCCTCCATCCTTGAGCATCATCTGAATCGTGGCGTAGGTGAACGGGTAGGGTTTCAGCCGGCGCGCTGACTGCATCGAGAACTGCTGCGCGATGCCGTGGATATACTCGCCGTAACGGTGAAACTCGCCCCGATCGCGGAACGCGATCCAACGTTCTTCGCGCTCGCGCAACGGCTGTTGATCAGCGGCCAGCATCGTGAGCAGCGGCCACGGCGCGGTGAGAGGAAATGGTGGCCAATTACGCTCCTTTTGCAGATGAGCAGGAAAAGTGTATTCAAAGTTACGAATTGCGTAAAGGCAGCGCTCAGCTGGAGTCGCAAAGGCGTCACGTTTCTTTGGCAGCAACCCTTTTGCCTCATAGGCCGCGCGGAACATCTTATAGGCGGCATCGATATTCTTGTAGACCTCACCACGCACAGCGTCCCGGCTATGCCAGTGGATAACGCGATCGCCACAGTCAATCTTGATCTCGTGTCCCTTCAATTTCATGTAGACATTAAACTTCTCCTGAAGCTCCTTGCTCGCCATCACATCGGCAGCATAAGCTTTGCGCTTAATCTTCTTTGTCTTTGATGCCGGTTTGCCTTTCTCCGGTTTTGGAGCTGGAATCGCGATTCCTCGCTTGTCGTATGTTAGCTTTCCAGTCTTCGCATCAATGATGACCTCTTCCTCGATAATATTTTCATCGAGAAAGTTGATGATGTGATCATTGAAATCCAACTCACGCTCCGGATTCCTTGTGTCGACTCGCACACGTGGATCATCGGGTATTTGCAACTCCATTGCTTCCCGCGCCGTAATGTTGGGAGCAAGTCCTTCCTTGGCACTCACCAAGGCGGCAGCGAAAGCCAACTGCCGGTACTGCTCGAACTTATCTTTCCCGAGATCTAGCTGCAAAGAGTAAAGCCAAAGAAGAACCTTTTCAGGTTTATGGTGCGCCGCATAAACACCGGTAGCGATATCGGGATCAGAATCAACCCACCTTAAAAATTCAGCGGGTAGCGATTTACCAGCAACCTCCAATCTCTCTAGAGCCTGTTCTTTCGCGTGACTAAAAAAGGCACCCCGCAAACCCGGAGTTACAGAAAATTGCTCATTTGCGCAAATCCCCGAGATCTGATCACCGGATTCCTGAGCCGACAAAGCAGCTGCAAAACTGAAGACCGAATTAACAATCAAAATGGAAAGTCTTCGCGCTGAAGTCTCCAT
>DIHU01000192.1:2267-12049 GCA_002420315.1 Akkermansiaceae bacterium UBA5688 | reverse complement strand
ATCAATCCGAGTCACCGCGGTCTTGGCCGCCTCAACTACCCCAGTGTGACCAACCATATCTGGATTAGCGAAGTTTATGATAACAAGGTCATAATCCTTAAGGTGTCCAAGGACAAAATTCTCAACCTCTTCCGAGCTCATTTCAGGTTTCAGATCATAGGTCGCGACATCCTTCGGAGAAGGTATGACTTTACGATCTTCATTTAGATAAGGAGTTTCCTCTCCTCCATTGAAAAAGTAAGAGACGTGAGGATATTTCTCAGTCTCGGCTATTCGAAGCTGCTTCTTACCTGCCTTTGCAACCGATTCACCAAGCGTCATTTTAATTTTTTCTGGAGGAAAAATGGCAGGACAGTCGAAATTTTCATCATATTCCGTAAGCGTGAAATAATTAACCTTAGGGATCACACCTGTGTCGAAACCGTCAAATTTGTCACCACGAAGAAACACTTCTGATAGCTGACGCGCACGGTCCGCACGAAAATTAAAAAATATTACGACATCACCATCATTAACGCGTTGGGCTTCGTGATCAAAAAAGATCATTGGAGAAATGAACTCATCAGTCTTGTCCTTTGCATATTGCCCGGCGATTGCTTCGCTTGCGAGCACTTCGGTCTTAGCCCCTTGTCCATGAACGATAGCGTCCCATGCCAACTTGGTGCGTTCCCAACGCTTATCGCGATCCATCGCGTAATAACGACCAATTATCGTGGCAATTCGCGCATCAAACTTTGCCAGCTCATCCTCAACGTAGTTGAGATATCCTTTCCCTCCCGTCGGAGAGGTATCGCGCCCATCAGTAATCGCATGCACCATAATCTCTCCACAGCCAGACTCATGAGCAGCTTTGGCCAAAGCAATAAGCTGATCTTGATGGCTATGCACTCCGCCATCGGAAACGAGACCGATAAAATGAAGACGTTGCCCCTTGGCCTTTTCAAAAGCCTGCTTGAGGATCGTATTATCCTTTAGTATATTGTCCGAAATGCTTTTGTTTATCCTTGTAAGGTCCTGATAAACAACGCGTCCAGCGCCAAGATTGAGATGACCAACCTCAGAATTACCCATCTGTCCATCCGGTAGCCCTACGTCCATACCAGAAGCAGAAACGCAACCCTTGGGGTAAACATCTTCCATTTCATCATGAAAGGGAGTTTCTGCCAACTCGACAGCGTTACCATCTTGTTCAGCAGTTTCTTTTCCACCTGGGTTAAGTCCCCAGCCGTCACGGATAATAAGAACGACAGGTTTGTGAGTCATTACGCCCCCGTGTTACGGTCTTACCATCAATCCTTAAAGAGAAAACGGGGAAAACTCAGGTCCAGTCAAGAAGCAAGCGCCTTGGCTGGCCCTGCGGCATTTGCACCATAGCGAGACCTTGACGACAGGTGACCAATGACTGCTCCTCCCCATCCCGAACCACGTTGAAATCACACCAAAATTTAACTTTGCCGATCTCGCTCACATGACCGTGAATTTTAAGAACATCGCCAAGCTTGGCGGGTTGCCTGTAATCAATCTCAGTCCGAAACACCACGGGAAATAGCTGAGTTTCGGACATTCTTTGCAAATCCATACCCATGAGGCCCGCCAGTTTAGTCCGACAAGTTTCGATCATACGGAGATAGGCAATATTATGGACCACGCCACCACAATCAGTGTCGAAGAACATGACTTCCTCCTTGGTCGTTAACTTTAAATCTTCGAGTTTCATAGTTCACTAAGCCGATTATTGATCTACCCGTGGCCGGATTCGACCTAATCAGATGGTTTGACCCAACACCTTCAAGCGATGGCCTTTACTATAAGGCAATTTTATCCTTTCCAGCAAGCCTCCCAAAACACCCTGTAATTACTAGTTTAGCCTTTCGGCAGAAATGTAGGCCCCCAGACCTCTAGATCCTGTCATTTCATAAACTAAGGCAGGAACGATAAACGCCCTTGAATCAAATAAAGAACAAAACCGCTTTCTAATTTCCTGAATCCGATCTTGGCACTCTCTCTAAAATTAAACGATCCCCATTTACCAAATACTCCCTAACCTTTCCTAGCCTCTTCCTTAGTCAATAATTTGGGAATTTCTAATTTTGAATTTCTAATTATTCTCTCTCCGTGACCGAACCTCCTCCACGTGCTTGGGCCGAAATTGATCGTTCTGCGCTCCATCATAATCTTAAGCTTGCTCGCCAACATTCTGGCAAAAATATCATGGCCGTGATCAAAGGAGGAGCCTACGGCCATGGCCTTATTGAGATTGCTAAGGAATTAGATAAGCTAAACCTTCCCTTCTTGGGTGTTGCTAATACCGGAGAAGCAAGATGCCTTTCTACAGAGGGAATTAAGACCCGGCCCTACATACTTGGAGCGACCCTTCAATCCGAACGGGAAGAGATCGCTGCCTATGGCTGGACTCCCTGCCTTTGCTCTTTCGAAGAAATAGAACACTTCAACCAGCTCGGAAAAAATTCACCGATTGAAGCTCACCTAGCAATTGACACTGGAATGGGTCGTGGAGGGTTTTTGCCTCATCAAATTGGTGAGGCTCTAAAAAAACTTAGGGAAGCTTCGGGCATAAAGCTAACCGGAGTGGGCTCGCACCTTCCTGTCGCAGATGAAGATCCGGTATTTACCCACAAGCAATTCGAACTCTTCGACTCGATTGTTGAAAGCATACCAGGACGTGATGAAAAATTCCACGTCCACCTCAGCAACTCGGCGGGCCTTCTCGATTACCATAGTCGCACCACCAATCTCGTTCGTCCCGGTCTACTTATTTACGGAATCTCCCCCCTTCCAGCCCATCAGGAATTCTTAAGGCCGGTTATGACCTTCAAATCAAGAGTCTCAGTCATCAATCGTCTCCCAAAAGGGCATGGCGTTTCCTATGGCCGAACCATCCTTGAACGCGACACCAAAGCTGCCATCTTGGGGCTTGGTTATGGCGACGGCTACCCCAGGTCACTATCAGGAAAGGGCACTAGCGTTGTCCTCAACAACTCGCTCTGCCCTCTTCTCGGCCGGGTCACCATGGATCAAATCATAGTTGATGTCACCGAACTCGACGAATGCCACCCTGGTGACGAGGCCGAGCTCTTCGGCTCCAATCTTCTTGTTTCAGATCTGGCCAAAAAGGCAGGCACTATCCCCTGGGAAATTCTTACCCAGATTACACCAAGAGTAACCCGGGTCTACCGTTGAAGCACCACCCGTATTTCGTCATCGAGGTATGATTGAATCGAGACTTCATCTACTGAGAAATCCATAATGACGGCTCCAGTCTTCCATTGATTAAAAAAGTAATAACCCTCCTCATTCAAATACTTAACCCAACTTTCTCGAGGCATTTCATGTCTAGGATAACTCGCACCGGTTGAGATAATCACCTTAGCACCAGTCGCCTCAAAAAACTGATGCTGTCCAGAAAAACCCCATTCGTGGTGTCCCATTAAAATAATGTCAGCACTCAGGTCTACACCTTTAGCCATTAAATCAAGTTCATCCACCATCCCCAGATCACCAGTCACGAGAATCTTCCAGTTCTTCCAATGAACCTTGATAACCATATTCCTATTATCGGCAATATTACGAATCTCCTTTCCCCCTACGCTTAAAATCTCGACCCAAACTTGTTCAGCTAATTCAATTCGCTTTCCGGCTCTTCCCAAGTTTGCTTCACAATCAACCCCTTTCACTTGCGCCAAAAACTCGCGATACTTGGGACTAAGAGCGTCATTCACCGGCAAAACAACCTGTCTTAACAGCCCCTCGTTTAGCATTTCCGGAAGAGCTCCAATGTGATCGCCGTCGGGATGGGTCAGGAAAGTGACCGCAGGCTCTACTTCCCATTGACCCAAAATGGAGCGCAATTCACGCATGAAAAACTTTTCACTTCCTACATCAATCATCACACCACCTTGAACATCAAGAAATGATGCTGCACCCCCATCATGGGTATCGAATACCACCCAATCTCCTGGGATCAGACGCCTTGATCTCCAGTGCCCGAACGGCACTTTTGAGAATCCCTTAGCGAAATAAAACGCACTTGTAGCGACACCCTCATTGAGGCGATTGACACCGATGCCTAAGCGATCATCTAGAGAGCCCACAATTGCTGAAAAAAAAGCTAGAGCTAAAATCACCATCGTGACAGGGATCAACAGTAAGCTTGTTAAAGCCGCAATCGGAGTAACAACTCCAAAATGCCAAATTATGATAGGCATAGACCCCAACCAGGCCGCAAAAGAACTAGCTCCAAGATGTGCAAAATAGGTTCGAACCTTAAGGATTTTGCGCTGACCATCGCTTAAAAGGCGCGAAGGAAAAAAAGGATCCAACTCCGCGATCTTACCCGTTAATTTTAGCGCTACTCCTACACCCACTCCAATCGCAAGCAACACTCCATACGAAAGCTGAAATCCCACATCAAAAACTTGGGAGGGCCTCCACAAAACAACCAACACAAAACTAAGAGCAAGAGCATTAAAAACAGAGGGCCTTCGCCTGAAGAAGAAGGCACCTAAAAAACAAACCGCCATCAAGGTCGCTCGAACTGCCGGAGGCCTCAGTCCCGTAACAAGCGTATAAATTAGCATGGCTAAAATCACCAGAAACACACCCACTCTCCGAGGAACCGGCAGATGCATCAGCACCATCCAGAAGATGGCGCCCACCAGGGTGACATGAAGCCCACTAACCGCAAAAACATGCATCGCTCCACTCTGACGGAAGGCCCTGCTAATTGCGGAATCACGGGGAGGTTTTTCACCCAAGACCATTGCAATAATCACATCACGTCCAGAGCTTCCAATCGGTATTCCGCGAGTGATTAAGATCGATAATTCTTCACGGAGATTCTCGGCCCATCGATAAGGAGCGGAGGCCCAGTTTACCGACTCTAATTCGCTTTCCTTGACCCAGACGCCACCGAAGATTCCCTGCCGTTCCCAAAACTCAATCTGTGAAAAAAGACCTGGATTCCGTTCACGGGACGGAACAAAAAATTTCCCCTTCATTCGCCTTATTTCACCCGGTTGGAAATCTTCCGCTTCAAAGATAATAACTCGACGTTTTACTCCACCTTCGTCCAGCACACCAAACCGCTTCCGTTGGGTTGGACTGATTTTTCTCCCCACAGTAAGAACACCTTCAACAAATTCGCTGGAAGGTGAGGCAAGACTTTCTTTTACGGGAGATTCCAATAACTCAGATCTCCACGCCACCACCACCACCATCGCAACAATTCCAATCCACCAAAAAAAAGTCGGACGAGCCATAGCCAAAGCAAGCACTGTAAAAAATACAGCACACTCAGGAAAATCACCACAAGATGCTCCTGCCAAACACGCTAGAGCAAACGAAACAAGAGGTGCAACTGCCACTAAATGTCTCCATTTTTTGTGCACCCATGCCACGATTTAACATTCTTCCAATTCGCGCAACTTGTGAGACGCGTTACCCGCATGTCGAGTCCCTTTCAATTCGCTAATCACACGCTTCATCACCGCAATCACTTGGTCTTTATCAGCAAGATCTTCCTCGGAAATCTCAGCAATCCGGAACATCAAAAAAGCAGCGTCATCCTCGGGCCACTCATGCTCATCTAAACCCTGCTCAAGCGTGCTTATCGCTGCGACAGGACTGTTTAGGTGATCCCGCTGGATCTTTGCAATCTCCAGCAAGGAGTGTCGGCTCTCAGGATTTTCCAGCAAGAATCTACGATATACAGCAATCGCATCGGAATACTCGCCTTCCGCGACAGCCGAACGTGCTTCATCTAGCGGATCAGCATCTACCTCTGCAGTCGACCCCATCATTTCCTCGCTTATCTTATCAACTAAAACCGGCAAAACATACAAGACCGTCAGAATCCCCCCATAAATCACCGTCACCAAAAGTGGAATGCCTACCTTCACCATTCCCTCGACATCATTCTCTCGATTCTCACCAAACTTAACCTCGGCCCAAGCATCAGATTGACCATTTTCGGAAGCCTCTTCTGCTGCCTCTTTGAGATTAATCTCATCACGCTTTACACCCGACCAAGCGATAAACGTATAAATGATTAATCCACTAAGAACTGCGCAATGTATCTTACCCAATTTTGACATCCTATCAGATACTTTATCCGATATTGGACTATAATGCAAAGGAACTAATCATTGCGAAACTTGACCAGCGAAAAAGACACACCGGATCGGATCATCCAAGGCTCACGAAAGTTGAATCTTTCTTCCCAAACGACTACTCAACAGGCCTCAAGCGATAGAACACTTTACGATTTTCGGCGTTTGGCGCAATAAAGTCATCAACCGCAGTCGCAGTAGTCTCGCCCTGAAGAATTAACTCGCTATCGCTGATTTCCAACCAACTGTCCGGAGCGAGATCGAGGGAGTATTCGAAGAAGTAATCGCCCGGAGCTCCAGCCCAATCGACCTCAACATTTCCATTTTCAAGCTGACGAATCGCGATGATCTTTAGTTCCTGGCTATTTCCTGGAGTAATGAGAGAAACTATTTCAGCTTCATTCAAAGCGCGATCATAGATTCTGATGTCATCCATCTTTCCTGCCACGGCCCGGCCTTGAAAGACACGAGCATTTCCGATTCTCACTCCATTGCTGGCATTGGTATTCACAGTTGTCCCTCCCGAGGCGGTTAAAACTTCTAGATTTCCATCAACATAAAAAAACGCATCTCCTATCGTAGTTCCAAGAACAGGGTTAAACACGACAGCGCAGTGGTGCCATTCTCCGGTTACGATCGGAGTAGTGGCATTGGAGCCCGAACCAGCGACCTCTGTCCTCAGCTGATTTACTCCTGCCGTATTGATCCGAGTATCAAACCTAGCACCTGTCGCACCAGTACCCCAAGAAACCAAAGTTGCGTTAAGGTTAGGCTGAACCAAATCTCCTTTGAACCAAAAAGCTAGAGTACGGGCTGAATCTCCTCCGACCCCATCGTAACCACTGACATCAATCCAACTCCCTGCACCATCGAAAGCAATTGATGCAGTGGACCCTCCGGGCACCGGTGCAGGATCATCGACATCAAAAGATGGAGTTCCAACAAAGAGACCGTCAAAAAGAGAGCCACCTTCACCAATCAAAACTGAGCCATTTTTTTCTCCCGCGGCCTCTCCCACCCTCCAATGGGCCACTGGAAGTGAAGCATCCGCCAGAGTAATCGTAACCGACTCGGTAACTGACCCCTGTGAATTAGTTGCAGTAAGAGTAAACGTCGTTTCCTCATTTACGGGAACAATAACGCTCCCTGAAACAGGATCTACCGCGCCAATTCCATTATCGATCGTGACGCTCGAACCATTAGCAACATCCCAAACGAGGGTAATATTTGATCCCGGACTCGCTTCAGCCACATTTGAGACAAATGAATTAATAACGGCCGCTTCATCGACCGTTATTTCAACCTCAACCGACTCACTCCCAAGAGAGCCGGTCCCGATCAGAGTGTAGGTGGTCGTCGCAGCCGGCGAAACCACTATTGACCCCTCACCATCAATTGTTTGAACCAGCACATCGATAGGTCCGGTTCCATCATCGAGCGTCAAAGAGCTTAGTTCGGGAGAAACCAGCCAGTTAAGTTCCGCGCTCTGTCCTGAGTCAAGATACGCCACACTAGATCCAAAGGATCCTACCGTAATTGAGTCGGAAAGAAATCCTTTGTAATGTTCTCCAATCTTTGAATCAGAAGAGTCACCGTCACCATTCGGATCGTCAAGGCGACTTCCGTAGATCGCGACATCGTCAACGACCCCGTTAAAAAACTGCGTGGTCAGAATCTTATTGGCACCGATGACCCAACTTCCGTTTGCGGCCTCGGGAATTGCAGTCCCAGTACCAGCCTCCGCACCATTAATGAAAAACCTAAAAGTGGGGTCCACTCCCTCTGCAACCGCACTTTGATCGAAAGTTAAAATGACATGATCAAAATCCTCTCCCGTATTTATGATACCTGAATTGGTTGTCGCCCCTCCCGAAAAAGTCGTAATCAATCCTCCTCCGTTAACGACCAAATTGCTTCTCCCAGGTCCAAGGTTACCATCTTGATTAGCAATCACCACGCCTTCTGGAGCTCCAGCAGTCCTTTTAATAATCGCCTCGATCGTAAAGTCCCCAACCGATGTGTCCAAATTCAACGGTGATACCAAATATCCATCACCATTAAAAGTTACTGCCGAACCAACCGCCCCATCAGAACCAAGGAGCGTAGTCCCAACCGGAATACTATTGTCGATATCCAAACCGTTACCACTGGAATCGACCAAGGTTGTTGCTCCCGGCCCTTCCTCGAAGCGATAGTAAGCCAAAGGATTTGAAGCAAGAACGGTGGCGGGATAATCAGCAAAAACCCTCGGACCAATCAATAGAGCAGCCAGAGTTGCAAGCTTTATAGGTGTATTTTGCATTTTTCTTTTTATGTTTTAAGGATTTTGGGTGACCCAAATTCGGAAGAACTGCTGGGATCTCGAGGAAAGAGGAATTGGGCTTTTATAAGTGACTGTCTCAAGACCATTTTCTTGTGCTTCGGAATCCGTAAGAGTCGCCAAAGATGACCAATCCAGTAAATCAGTAGAAATCTGCACAGTCAGATTCAGATCGGGAGTTTTCATAAGCCTATCAAATTGAAGAGAGATAATGTCGTTCTCTATCACAATTTCAGCGAATGATCCAGACAAGACAACCTCGGGATCGACTCCTAGGGCGTAATGCATGAGATTGCTATAGCCATCTCCATTAGCATCAGCCATGGGACCACTAACGAGTGGGTCTTCAAGCTCACCCACCGTGAAAAATGAATGGATCCAGGAATCGTAATCATTGCTGTATGGAAAAGGGTTGAGGACCCCAGGAGAACCTCCCACCTCACTGCTAATTGCCCAGCTCAAACGATCCTCCCAAGTTGACCAATCGGCTATTTCATCTCTGAGATCTAAACTATACCCGGAATTACGCACCGCCGTGAACCATTCCCCCTCATAATCGAACGAGAGAATGTTTTCCCCGGCGACGTCCCGCAAGGTAAGTTTTTCGCCTCCATTGTTAAGAGCTCCTGAAAAAATCCCCAGAATTTTGAGTGCGGGAAAATAAGAAGGGGTGGAAACCACCAATCCAAGTTCGCCTGGAGCAAGTGAGCCCGTGAGCTCCGCTTCCACTCCGTTCGTAAAACGAACTCCGGTCAAATCTAGCGGATCAGGACCAATATTAATTAACTCAATAAATTCAAACCTCTTTCCTTCCAACGGGGCAAAATGGATCTCAGTGATCCGAAGATACTTTTGGAGGTCACTTTCTTCCGAGGGCGTGAGTCGTTGATCAACAACGCCCCCTTCAGAATTGATCAGCTTAATGATTTCTCCACGGGCCGAAACCTGACCCGAATAGTCTCCTTCCACATTCAATCCCTCCCCGCCAGTCGGGCTGGCCGCACGACTTCGGAACGTCGAAACATCCGGACTTAGATAAACGCGACCGTTGGATTCAAGAATTGTCCCGGGCAGAAACTCAAACTCAACACCACCGGTCACGTTCCAACCACTCAAATCAATCGCCTCATTGGCGGTATTTATGATCTCGATATATTCCTCTTCCTGTTTAAGTGAACTAGGATTTCCTTCAATCACACCAAACGACACCGAGGTCTCGTCCCCAGCCGGCCCTGGCAACAATGCCGAACTCGTCTGAGGCGTCGGATAGCTGGCCGAATTTGTCGCCAAGTGAGTCACCGAGAGATGGGTTCTTCGGGGCATCAAATAATCAT
>DIHU01000192.1:0-1863 GCA_002420315.1 Akkermansiaceae bacterium UBA5688 | reverse complement strand
ATGAGCTCCATCGCATCGAGCCGATCATCCACTACTTTACTCATCAAGAGATCATCCACTAGAGTTTGTAACCGCCGCCGAAACATATTTTTTACACGTTCGTTCTCAAGTAGTTTATCGATCAAACGATTCCAGCTACGATTGCCTTGTAGCTCGCGGATTCCCACGAAAGGATGACTTGGAGAAATTGGACTGTTTGCATTTCTGCCGCCCAACACATAATCCGCTGTCGCCCAAATTCCATCGTGAGAGATGTTGTCATTTGTCATGTAATGACTCCCCCACGTCAGGTCAGTATCCCACGGTAACTGAGTCCATTCGCCACTCCCTTCGGAATCTCGATAAAGATAGTAGTTCTTAGACATATTATCGTTATTTTGAGTCAAGACGGTAGCCGCGAGGTAGTTGAGCTGCCGCGGAAGATCAACATTGTCGAAAATAAAATTCTCAAGTTCAGCACCGCTTGAATTCATCCCGCTCACGAAGGTCGAAAGATCTGTATTCGATTCGAATCGACGATTTTTCTTTTCTACTCCCGACGTTCCACTCGTGCCTGCATTAAACATTTTGTAAAGCGCTCCGTCATCATCGAGACGGCTTTCACGACGAAGCAGGCGTTTGTCCACTTGCTCAGTGTAAGCCGCCACGCTAAAGAACTGACTATTCTGATCGACGCGCATGAGAAAGCATTCGGAACCTGGCGACCCAGCCATATCGTAAATCTCATAGGTAAGTGGCTGCCTGATATAAGCCTTGTCCGTCCAGGTTGTGTTGAGGTTGAACTCCTCAGCCCGAACTCCGCCAAGTTGATCAACTGTTCGAAAATAATGCCCAGGATTGAAATCAAATTTGTAGCTCTTTTTCGAAAGACCCGCTGATGAACCACCTCTAATCCGGCAGTAAACATTGTCGTAAAACTCGCCCAAGTGCATCACGGCGACTCTCGTTCCATTTCGATTATTCGCTGAACTCGGGTTTTCAATGAACCACTCCAACACCGGCAGATTAGATTTAAGACCGGGATTGAGGGCAACTGTCCCGTAATACTCAGGAGAATTTAGTTCATCAAAAAAGAGAGGATTCGCAGAGGTCAACCCATTGACGTCTCGAGATTCAATCCGCCAACGAATCATCTCACCATTCTGCAATCCCGCCAATGAGAGATCAGCTGAATACACCCCGTCCCGCGCGAATTCATCTGCCCCAATTCCATCATCTAACATTTCCATCGTATTTTCTGTTAGGAACCCACGACGATAAATCAAATCTACCTGCGCGACTTTCTCTCCGCTTGCCGAAACCTCGGCCGTAATGGTCAGGGAATTCTGCGTTGTAAGATCAGGTCTTTCCGGGTTTTCCGTCACCTTTCGAATCACCGGTCCAAGACTGGTCGTTCCTCTTCCGTTGGCAATTCCGGGAGACGGGGTCGGCATGTAAATCAACTTGCTCGAACCATCCCCCCTAACCTGCGCTGTGAGTTCGCAATCGAAGAGAAAATCGGAACTTGTGGGAGAGCTGTTTAAACCGTGCACCGCCAAGATATTCTCCCCAGCCACCAAATTCACCTCAGTAAAATTAATCGCGAAAGACTCTAAAGCCGCAGCCTCGGTGTCACTATGATTTCCCCGCGCCCGCGCTTCAAAATCCCAAACCTCGTCATTGGGCTCATAGGCCGATGCCAAAATCGGACTCCCATTTATATAAATCGCAAAGCCGTCATCATAGCGGGCTCCAAATTGCAAGGAAGTGATCGCTGTCGGATCCTTAATCGTAAATGGAACCCGAAGATACAGAGTTGTATTCAGCCGATAAAAATCATCTTGAATATCACCACCATTGCCAATGAATTCATCATAAGGGTCG
>DIHU01000069.1 GCA_002420315.1 Akkermansiaceae bacterium UBA5688 | reverse complement strand
TGCTGCGGTTGGGGGGAGCATCCTTTCAGGTGTAAATTTTTCTGATGCGGGGACCAATGATGCGTTCGTGGCTGGAGGCAATCCTCTCTATTCCGATGATATACCATCCCCGGAAATCTTCGATCCGATCACTGGCAGGACCTTGCCAAATAAATTTTCTTTAGACGTCTCGGCTGCCAGTTCTCAGTTCGCGGTTGCTCAAGATACTTCTTTTAATAGCTCCTTCACGGTTGAGTTTTTTGTTAAGTATATCGGAGCTCCTCCTAGTTACCAAAGCATCATGACTCGTCGAGAAACCCGAGACCTCGGGTGGCAGATCGATTTTGATCATGGTCCAGGGTATGTCTTTGGGCGGATTCGGAGTCGCTGGGATACTCCTGCAGGTGAACCGGATAATGTTGATGACCGGGACGTTGATGAAAATTTCAACTTTGTAGTGGGCCCTCAGGGAAACCAAAATGCTCCCAAGGTCTTTATAGATACGGGAGCGAAAGACGAGCTAGGGGCTGATGTTGGTCCCCAGAATACAGGTAACGTTAGTGACTATATTTATGATACGGCCAGCCCAAACCCAAATGAGCTAGATGTGTCCCTTCAAGGAGATGGAGTAAACGACGATGAAGATTGGCATCACGTCGCTTTAACTTTTGATGAAGATACTGGTGAAGTAAGATTTTACTTCGACCACAACCTAAGCCAGTCGAGAATTCTCAGTGATTCCGAGGGTGATGGATATACTCATCCAGTTGCGGACCTTCTCTTTGGTAAGCTTACCAATGCCGAGTATGGACTCCTTATGGACGAAGTCCGGCTTTCGAACTCGATTTTAACTCCGTCTGATTTTCTTAGAGTGCCCCTTCCTGAGGTGGGAGCTTCAGTCGGCTACTGGAGAATGGAAGAAGAAGATGCGGTTGATGGAGGGGACATCTTTCTAGCAGAGAATGCTACTTCAGATCTCCATGGAGCTACATTTCAGAATGGACAGCCCAGGTATTCCACCGATGTCCCAGGTGCGATTATCTATGACCCTCTTTCTGGGCAATCGCTGACCAACACTTATTCGTTGGATGCGAGTATCGCAAATTCTCGACTGAGAGTGACCGATGATGCCTCATTTAATTCGTCTTTCACCCTAGAGTTTTTCATGAAACTTGAGGGTGAACCAGGCAACTGGCACGCGTTTGCCCGCCGTCAAGAAGCAGGTGAACAGCGCTGGCAAATCGACTTTGATCATGGCAATAAGGGAAGCTATGGAAGGGGGCGGACGCGTTGGGACACTCCAGACGGGGACAATGCAAACTTTGTTACAGGTGAACAAGGCTGGACCAACATGCCAGGCGATCGGAGATTGTTGGTTGATACAGATTCCGGAGATGGTTTGCCCGCGAGCTACGATGATGCAGTGGATTGGTCTCTTGATGGTGATGGGATTAATGATAATCCAATCTGGCGTCACGTGGCTATTTCCTTTGACGAAGAGACCCAAGAGATTAGCTATTATTTGGACTACCAACTCTCGCAGTCACGGCTTTTGACAGATAGCGACGCAAGCGGTTATGTCCACCCGGCGGCCCCCATTGATTTTGGAAAACTTACCAATGCTGATTACGGTCTCTTCCTCGACGAGGTTCGCTATACTGGCGAGGTTCTTTCGCCAATTCAGTTCCTGCAGGTTGTAGATTCTCCCGTCGCTCCAGCTGTCGAACTCGCTATTACTTCCGTCGTGTATGAGCCCTCAGCTCCTAGCGCGACAGTCACTTGGAATTCTAAGCCTGGCTACCGCTATAGCCTTGATTACTCTACCGATCTAAGTAACTGGTTAGAGATTCTCGAAGAAGAGATTGCCGACGATATTACTTTTTCATACACCGATACAGATCTTGAAGGAGGTCAGGGTCGACTCTTTTATCGCGTCCGCGAATACAAATAATTCCTTAATACCCAAAGCTCATGAACAAACTAATATTTCTTCCTTTGACACTCGCTTTAAGCGCTTCTCTTCCGGCAGGAACAACCGCATACTGGCGCCTTGAAGAAGGAGTCGCAGGAAATAGTATCGATGCCGCCCTAGATAGCTCTGGAAATGGGCTTAACCAAAACGGGAAAGGTGGAAGTCCGACCTATTCCTCGAATGTGCCTGGGGCCTTCATCTACGATCCTATTACTTCCTCCACGGTAGCAAATACTCTTTCGATGAGTTCTTTAGCTCCAAATTCGAGAATTCACACAGCTAATAGTGACGCTCTAAATACCTCTTTTACCTTTGAAATGTTTATTCAAATCAAAGGGGAACCTGCAGCCTACCATAACTTTGCCAACCGAATTGGCGCTAACCCTGATAAGTGGCAGATCGACTTTGATCATGGTAGTAAGGGATCTTTTGGTCGGCCTCGCGTCCGCATGGACACTCCAGATGGCGACAATGTGAATTATGTAACCGCTCAGGCAGGTTGGAACAATCTTCTCAGTGACCGGCGAATTTGGGTTGATAGTGACGAGGCCTACGACGGTGCAAGTCCTCCGGTCTATGGTGATGCCGCTGATTGGTCAACTGTGGGGGATGGGATCAACGACAACTTAGCCTGGCGTCACCTTGCGATGACTTTTAACCAAGATACTCAGGAGGTAAGTTTTTACCTAGACTACGAACTTTCTGGGTCTCGAACTTTAGTTGACGAGGACGGCAGTGGGTATGTCCACCCAGATGCCGGGATTCGATTTGGTAAAACTGGTAACAGTGAATATGAAATGTATGTTGACGAGGGTCGGTATTCCGACAGTGTGCTGACTCCAGATCAGTTCCTTGTGGCCGTGAATGTTCCCGAGCCTTCAACTACGGCTCTCTGGTTCCTCGGGGGGGCATTGCTTTTACGCCGTCGGCGGTGAAGCCTAGGCTTTCTCTCAAATTAGATAGATCAGGTCAACAAGCTTGACCAATTTTAGTGCCGCAGTTTTGCGGCATTTTTCGTGGCCGCTGAGGAGAGAGGGGCGATAGCGTTCAGCAGAATGCTATCGATTGTGACAAAATGGAAGCCATCTTCGCTCCGTTCTTAAAGTATCAACAGATGCAGGAAGGGTGGTGGGAGCTAGGCAATTTTACTTATTTTTCCTTCCCTATCATTAGTTGATCAATCAAGGAGGAAGTATCTTCGATACTTTTATCGCTGCCTTCTCGGGTGGCCCATCCTGAAAAACCGACTTCCTTTAGAGCGGCGCGGACTTTATCCCAGTCGACATCTCCCTCGCCGAGGCGACAGAATCCGTTCTTTTTGCCCCAGTCCTTGATGTCGAGCTTCACGGTGCGGTGGCCGAGGGTCCGAATCCATTCTTCGGCAGGAGCGAACTTCTGCATGTTACCGATATCAAAGTAGGCACCTACCCACGGATTATCAAATGCATCGAGGTAGTCTCGAAACTTATCGGGTGTTTCGCAGAACCCATTCCAAACGGTTTCGATCAAAACGCGGACTCCAAGACGGCTCGCGAGGGGAAGAACTTTGCGCACTTCCGCGATAGAACGATGCCAGACATGATCGTGGGTTTCATTTGCTCCGTTGACCTTTCCGGGCACAAGGAGGACGGATGATCCACCGAGCCGGTGTGTGTCTTGGATATTCTGCTTCATCATCGAGAGACCCTTGGCACGAGTTTCAGGATCGGGACTACTCAGCCGGGTGCCCCAGTGCCATCCGCAAACCATTCCATGAAACATCACCCCAGTCTCTTGCGAGGCCTTCGCATAGTCGGCGGCCTGTTTGGCGTTCCCGCTTTCCACGCCATCAAATCCGAGCGTTTTGAGACGATTGAAAAATTCGAGAGGTGATTCATTTCTTTTCTTTCCACCCTTAACTGCCTTAAAAATCCGTCCTTCGAGAGACACTGTTGCGGTTCCAATATCCTTTGCGGTGGCGCGTGAGCTAGCAAGAGCGGCGGTAGTTGCGAAACTGGTGGTGGTGAGAAATTGGCGACGGGAGTGAAAAGCAGTCATATGAAATAAATGGTAGTTTCAGAGCTTAAGTGATTTTAATCAGCGCACCTCCTTTTTGGGAAGGTGAAATACCCATTACTCATGGAGCTTGGGTAGGCAATATCCTAATTGGAAATAACTATCTGCAATTTGTTTCTCTTTCCCCCTTTTGGAATAAGCGGACACAAATACTTGGGAGACTTGACGTGTCCCAAGAATGAGCTGCATCGGAATTACCCGACCGGAAAGAAGAGCAGACGAAAGAGAAGAACCTTTTGTGTACGGCTCAAAAAATCACCTCAAGATCAGGAAGTTCTTTCTTTAACGCAGCGGCTCCCTTTTCGGTCACCTTAGACTGCCAAAGATAAATTTTTCGGAGTTTTGATAAGTCCTTAAGCTTCATCAAACCCAAATCAGTGACTTGAGTTCCCCATAAGTTTAGCCATTCCAATCCCTCTATATCACCGATCGTATCGAGCGTTTCATCTCCAATCTGAGTTTGGCTAAGGTCGAGTTTCTTAAGCTTTGTCATTTTTAGGAGTTCGGTTTTTAGAGCATTATCAGTAACTGAGCTTGAGCCCAGCTTTAGGCTGGAGAGAGCTTCACTCACCGGCGCGATTTTTAAAAACATCTCATCAGTCAGTTTTTCTCTGAGACTCACTGCTGTGAATTCCAGATCGGATGAATCTTGTGACACAAAATTCAAAGAGGTTCTGAAAGTCGCCTCTTGCTTTAGAGTTGCTAGTGTGGACTGCAGGGCCTCACGTTTTGCAAGCTTTTGGAGCTGGGCTTTTTTTTGAGCGGCCTCCATTTTTTCTCTCTCTTCGGGGCTCTTCAACATTGCTGCTGCCACTAAAATTTCTTCGGAAGCTCCCATTTGAGCTAAAGTTTGATCTTTTAAAGTTTTGCCCTCGGGGAGCTTGTCCACCCACCATGTCATCAACTTGATTTCATGGGTCTCCATTTGCTTTTTCTTTGGTGGAGGCATGTGCATGTCATCATCTTTGGGCAATGCAATGACCTCTATCATGTAACTGCTCTCGGAATTTCCGGGAACTAGGGTGCGAAACTCTTCACCATCTTGACTGTCTCCCCCAATCAACATATTTTCAAAGGTATCCATCCATAACCCACCTTTGCCTTTGTCTTTCGCTTCGGAGTGACAGGAATGGCACTTTTCTTCCATAATTGGCACTATGACGTCAGTAAAAGCCAATCGATCTTTAGGGGGCTTCGCTCCCTTGGATTCTAGGACCAGAACAAAGCAGAGTAGAAGATAACAATGTTTCATAGAACTGGAAATTTACATCCCTAGTTGTCCTTGTCAGGAATAAAGATAGAGAAAATCTAAAGTTGCATCAACCTTCCTTGGGGATCAAATGACCTCGAGTTTTTCTGGCCTGTAACTTGTTGGTTCTTAGAGAAATAACCTCAAGTAGGGATTGTCGTAAAGAAATGCCTAGTAGGTCACTCCCCCCGCTTTTTCTGGTTCGCCCGATGATGTGGGGACTCCCTGGGCAGGATAGCAAGGGTTGCGGAGTTTTCTGGAATGCCATTGGCCAGCCTGGTTTTCACGGACGCGAACTGCGGGTTATCAATGAGGTTCTCATACTCGTGCGGATCATTCTGGAGATCATAGAGTTCCTCAAAACCATTACCGTAGCGAATGAATCGGTAGCGCTCATCTGCGACCCCGTGTGAGGGATTCCGTTCATTCCCGAATTGGAAGGAGCAGAGTGCTAGCCGGTCACGTTTAGCGCCTGGATTTTTGAGCTGTGAGACTAGGGATAGTCCATCACACTGGCTGGGAATGGGAAGGTCTGCCAGCTCGCAAAGAGTAGGGTAAACATCGGTGAGGGTTGCTGGCTGCCTTGTTTTTTCTCCGTCTTTGCTCACACCTGGAGCATGGATGAAGAGGGGGACCCGCGAGGTCTGATCCCACAACGCAAACTTTTCCCAGTTGGCCTTTTCCCCAATATGGAAGCCATGATCGCTCCAGAGAACTATAATGGTGTTGTTCTTCATCCCGGGTGTTCGATCGAGGGCGTCGAGAATTCGTCCCAGCTGATGGTCCACGTATGAGATGCTGGCGAGGTATCCTTGCATCAGCTTTTTCCATTGGTGATTTTCGATCACCCATTTGTGCCAATGGGTGCGACCGTGGTTATGAGCGTCGCTCAGATCATCTTCACGGTAAGGAGGCAGTTTGATTTCCTCAAGTGGATATTGGTCGAACCACTTGCGGGGAACTTCCCAGGGGATATGGGGGCGGAAAAGCCCTACGGCGAGGAAGAGAGGTTTTTCACGCTCTTGCTTCATTTGTTCGATGGCCCAGTCGACAACCATATGGTCACCAGTTTGTTCATCAATTTGCTCGAGAGGTGCGGCTCCGAAGAGCTGCGAGCTACCACCCAGAGGGCGCCCCTTGGTAAGGCCAGCTTTTTCGTCGGATATTAGCTCTGGTCTTGGCCAGTCTGGAGCGATGGGATTATTGGGGTCACCACGATATTCATCCCACGCTTCCGGGTCGTTCTGAGAATCGTGTGGGGTCCACTGGAGGGTATGGAAGATCTTGCCACCTCCTGCTGCGTAGTAGCCGTGATCGCGGAAGTGCTGTGAGAGCACTACCGCATTTTCAAGTAACTTAGATTCATGGCGCCAACGGGGTCCTCGTGCGCCGAACATATTACGATAGATGCCGGATCGTGCGGGATGCACGCCGGTCATGATTGCTACTCTTGATGCATGACAGACAGGGGCGGCACAATGAGCGTTGGCGAAGGTAATCGAGCGTTTTGCAAGACGCTCAAAGTTTGGGGTCTGGATTCCCGGATGGTTATCGAGCGGCGAAATATAGTCATTCAAGTCATCAATCGCGATGAAGAGGACGTGAGGTTTTCCCGCTACGGGCAATCCGGCGAGCAAAAAGAGGGTGATGATTGGAAAGAGCCAAGACATGGTGAAAGTGAGAAGCGACTCGGCTATTTTACTTTTTCCGGGTCATAGTTTGGAATGGGCCAGGGCTGCACCCCAACTCTATCCGCCCATAATTGCCAGGCGGCCATCATGGAATTGAGCTTATCGGGCATTTTTTTTGCGAGGTCATTAAGCTCGGTTCGATCCTCTTCCATATCATAGAGCTCCCACTTGCGGGGTTGGTTTCTGCGATACATCGATAAAATTTTCCATTTGCCGTCACGAAGTCCGAGATTGCCATGGTGTTCAAAGCCGATGGGGCTCTGCCGGGAGAGTGTTTTTCCAGCAAGAGTTGGAATTAGGCTTACGCCCTCCATAGGCTGGATTTCATTGCCATTATAATTTTTAGGGTAGGTCGCGCCTGCAGCCTCAACGAAGGTGGGCATCAAATCGATGAGATGGGATACATCATGGATGATTTTTCCATTTTGATCGGAGTCAATCCCTCGAGGCCAACTGACGATAAAAGGAGTGCCGATCCCTCCCTCGTATGGGTCGTGCTTATAACCCCTAAAGGGTGTATTGGAAGTGTTCGCCCAGCCCGGCCCGTAAGCAACAAAAGTGTCATCTCCGCCAGGCATAGTCTCGGGTCCGGTGCGGACAAATCTTCCGTCGCGCGTCTGCATGGGAGGCCAAATTTTAGTTTGTAGCCCGTCCTTGCCCAGAGGTTTGAACTTAAATTGTTCCTTCTTTTGCGAGTTGTTTGCCCGACCGTAGCCTTCCGCGCATCCTCCATTGTCTTGGAGGTAAATCACTAGAGTATTATCAAAGAGCTGCTGTTTCTTGAGCTCGTTGACAATCCTTCCGATGCCACGGTCCATAATTTCGGTCATGGCGGCATAGACTTCCATGCAACGAATGTCCCAGGCTTTGTGCTCGAAGCCTTCCCAATCGAGTCCTTTGGACATCGCCCATTTCTTATCGATAACACCCATCTCAATGGCCTTCTTATATCGAGCTTGGCGGATCGACGGATATCCCTCGTCGTAAGTTCCTTTATATTTTTCGATGTCAGCTTCAGGGGCGTGCATGGGCCAGTGGGCACTGGTGTGGGAGACATAGAGAAAAAACGGCTTATCCGATGCTTCGTTGTTGCCACAGTGATCGCCGATGAATCTGATCGCATTGTCATTGATTGCATCAGTGTAGTAGAAGGATTCGGGTTGATAGCCGGGGTCATTTTCGGGAGTGATGTAGGTATTGCCACGGCAAAGGGTGGCGGGATCATAGAAACTACCTGCTCCCGTAATAGTGCCGTAAAAGCGGTCGAAGCCACGCTGCATCGGCCATGCTGATCTATCTCCATTAGGGTTCTTGTGTCGGGTCAGATGCCATTTGCCGGACATGTAGTTTTTGTAACCAGCCCCTTTGAGGGCTTCGGCTAGAGTCACGCAGCGTTTGTTAATGGATCCACGATAACCAGGCCAGCCCCGGTCACCTTCCATCAGCCCCATGCCTGTTTGGTGGGAGTAGAGACCAGAGATCAGGGCGGCGCGGGTGGGACAGCATCGTGAGGTGTTGTAAAACTGGGTGTAGCGCAGGCCGTTCCGGGCAAGCTCGTCGAGCACGGGTGTTCTAATCTCACTTCCGTAGCAACCGATGTCTGAGTAGCCCATGTCGTCTGCCATGATGAGGACGATATTGGGTTTTTTTGGAGCGGCGCCTAAAGCCCAGAATCCAAAAGAAAAAAGGAAGAGGATTGTTTTCATGATTTTGGTCGTGTGGTGGCAATAAGAAGGGCGTGGGATGATCGTTGTTAAGAAGCTGTGACAAGTGGTAAAGGAGAGAAACAAGAGAACTAAATTATTGGGACAATTGTTTCTTTATGAATGCAGCTACTTGGGCTGCAAGTAGATCACGGCCAGATTCATTGTAATGCACATCATTCTCTCCCCGTTGATACCTTTTCCGTTCGTTTTCAATTAAGGCATAGAGATCGTTTACCACGACTCCGTGCTTCTTCATCACTCTCAGGGCGGCCTGATTGAATTGTTTAGCTCTTGCCTTTGAAATTTTAATTCCCGCATTTTTTTCGGGTCCAACACAAGGCGGAGTGGTCATAGCAAAGACTAGCTTAGCTCCTGATTTCTTGAGATTTTGAACAATATTATCGAGGCTTTTAGAGTAGGATCTAGGAGTTGCTTTGGTGTCCTGCGACCATCCATACCAATCCCATAATCCAAAATTAAAATGAATCAGATCCCATTTTTCGTTGCTGATCCATTCATTAATTTTTTGATCTCCAAAAGCGGACCACTTACAATTCGTTTTAGGCCGGTGGACATTGGCTCTCCCATCCAGTATTTTTCTTACTCGGGGAGTATACCCGATCGAAATTGAGTCTCCTATAATTAGAACTCGTGGCAGTCCTAGCTTGTCGACGGGATTATCAAAAGGTTTAGAGAAAGGATCGGGGGTTGCATGAAGAACTCCTGCGGTAGCGAAAAGAAGTAGATTAAAAAAAGTTACTCTTCTTTGCATGCCCCAACCTAGGAAGAAGGATGCTGTCCGCCTAGGAATTTTCTATTGTCAGGGCGTTTTTGGATGTTTGAGATACAGGAATGTCGATTGATCGCCGAAGTTTTTTGAACCACTCTGCCCTTTTTACTGCCGCTACGACCTTACCTGCCCGTTGGTGCCGCGCAAAAGACCTACCTGTGAACCGTAAACTTAAGATGCGATTTGCGGTGGCTTCAGACCTACATTATGGCCAGGCTAATACTCCATTTGTGAAAATTGCAGAGGAGATGGTGGGCTGGATGAACAAGGAGAAGCAGGGAAAGGGGCTCGATTTACTCTTCATCAATGGAGATCTAACCCACGACAATCCCCAGCTGCTTTTAGAGTTACGTGACAAGCATTTGTCCAAGCTTGAGGTTCCCTACTATTGTACGAAGGGAAATCACGACTATTTAGATCCTAAAGAAAAATCGCCGACTGAGTCGTGGAAAAAGATTTGGGGCTATGATGCTAATCATACAGTGACACACAAAGAGTTCGCTTTCGTCTTGGCTGACACTTCAGCTCCGGCGAAAAGTAATGTTTATCGTGCTGCCAGCCGAGAATGGCTCAAGGCCGAGTTTGGAAAATATGCGAAAGCGCCGGCTATCTTCTCGTTGATTCATATCCAGCAACGTAAGCACAAGGTATGCGGATGGCCACAACATGGCGTAAACGATGTTAATCAAGTTGAGGAAGGAGAGGCTGTGATGAGCTTGCTAGAAACCACTCCCAACGTCCGCGGGGTCTTCCATGGCCATAATCATGACCAAACTAGTATGTGGATTTCGGGTGACCGACGTTACTTTTTTGATAGTCACGTTGGAGGGAGTTGGGGTGCTGCGAAGGGTTACCGTATCGTGGAAATTGACGAGTTAAATCGGATGGTGACCTATCAGGTCAATGCTGAGGCGGGTGAGGAGCTTAACCGTAACGATTTGCCCTAATTTCTCAGGAAT
>DIHU01000209.1:4910-5597 GCA_002420315.1 Akkermansiaceae bacterium UBA5688 | reverse complement strand
ATTCCGTTAATGCTCTTGGCAAATTGCAGTTCAATTCCCAAAAAAGATTTCAAGGAAACATATCAGAGAGAGATCTGTGACAAATATTCATTATACGCAAATAGTAAAGATTTGGAGGGCAGCTTATCTCTCTATGCGGATGATGCTCTCGTTAATAATAACGCAGTTGAACCGATTGTGGGTATAGAGGCAATTAAAGAAAATTTCTTAGAATGGTATGGAAGCACTAAAAAAATTAATCATAGCGCTACAGTGCTTTCAGCTAAAAGGTTTGGTGATCAGGCATTCGCATATGGTATATGGAAAGTTGATCAAATCATGAAAAATGGAACCAAGCGAGAAGAGACGGGGCATTGGTCAACCCACAACATCAAAGTTGGGAATACTTGGAAAATGACAATCGACCATACAAATGACGCTGAATTCTATATGACTCGTAAATCTCCTTAAATGTTTTATACTTAAGTAGCCCGTTAACTAAGTCGCCTTTGGTGCGGAGAGGAGTTGTGGGTGAGAATGTTTGGTGTCGGAGGTATAACTCGCCGTATTCCTCCGTCTACCGCAGCCTTCGCGTTTTTAGAGTTTAAAACATCCCTGCAGAATCATCACTCCCTCGAGCAGGATTACAAAATCACGAAAGGGGAGAGGCGAATCATCAAAAGTTCTCAAAGAAGTCGTGATCGACTG
>DIHU01000209.1:0-4505 GCA_002420315.1 Akkermansiaceae bacterium UBA5688 | reverse complement strand
TGTCCCTTATTTCGTTGGCAAAAAGTAAACCACCTATTGCGTAAGAAGTAGTAACAGCGGCAGTCCTACGAATAAGCCTAGCATCAAAAGAAATGGGAGTGAACATCCAGAGTTCATGGTCATGAGATATCAAAGAGTTTGGATTGTAGCAAAAAAAACTGTCCTTACCAGATATCCCACCGTATCCCGTTTACTGATCCATGAGTCGGGAATTCCGATCAGGGTGTCATACAGAGACACCTCCGAATCTCCTTCAGTTTTAAATAAAAACTCTTGAGGTGGTCGCGATGACACATTTTTCGTGATAATTCCGCATAACCCCACGAGACCCTTCTAAAAAAAACCAGTTATAATAAAACAATAAGTAGAACGTATTAAAAATGAAGAGATTACTTTTTTCGGTATTACTAGCCGCAACCTCCGTAAGCCCTGTCTTTGCAGATCATCATAAGAAGCAGGATGTTCGACCCGCTACTAAGGAGGATTTCATTCGCTTTATGAAATCGTCACAGGGGATGTGGCGTGCCGAAGTGTTATCAGTAATTAGTGATAGCTCCCTCGGAAATAAGCAGAACAAGACCACCTACTATTGGCATTCTGTTTTTCAGAACTCTTCGTGTATGACATCACTCGGGAGTGGAGGTGAAAACTCGACGAGGGGAGTGACTTTCTACGACCCTATTGCGAAGGCCGTTGTTAGAACAGCGGTAAGTAGTGATGGAACAATATCAAGGTCTACTCACATGCCCAAAGGTGATCAATGGTATAGGGAAACCAAAATAACCAAGCCAGATGGAACTTCCATAAAGTTGAATTCAGACCTCATATATGATGATGAGAAGGGGATTAACACGATCATCATTCGTGGTGATGGAAGCAAGAGTAGTGTTGGGGAGCAAAAAAATGTTTGGTATCGACAGCATAAGTAATCGCGTTTTTCCGCCATTGGCAGTCCTTGCATTTTTAAAGGGGATTGCCGACTGCCTCTATATTCGCTTCGTAAGGTAAACCAGCCTCAATCCCACAAAGCACGATTCCTAAATCTAAAAAGGGGAGGGTTGGTGCGACTTGTCTTATTTTATCAATTGAGATTTGGTTAACGGAAAAAGAACCGCCCCCTGACACTCATCAAGGGACGGCTCTCATCTTACGAGTCAGTTAAACTTCGGATCGTTGTAAATCCTGTGAGCTTTGGCGTCTACTGAGTAGATTTCATGATTTCTATCAATCGAGATCTGGGAG
Source organism: Akkermansiaceae bacterium UBA5688 (assembly GCA_002420315.1). GTDB lineage: Bacteria > Verrucomicrobiota > Verrucomicrobiia > Verrucomicrobiales > Akkermansiaceae > SW10. Next base: position 3,263 of record DIHU01000209.1, on the reverse strand, counting down.
GAAGATCTGCTTGACCCCACAAAAAACCGCCCCTCGTAAACGACTACGAGAGGCGGCTTTCGGTTATGAACTCACAAGCTTCAATTTGTGAATCGGTCTCTTTATAACCATTTTGAATCTTAGTGCTAATGAGTAGATCTCATGATCTCTATGTGAGAGCGTGATCAAGTATTGTTTCCTAAATCCCAATTCTGATTCACCTTAAGAAGGAAAAGTCAGTGAATCAATGGGAGGAGCGAATTGGGGTATGGATACACGCTTTTAATTACAAAAAAAGTGACACAAACCTAAGCTCTAGCTCGCATAGCTCAATGAAGCTGGTTCTCCCAATCGGTCTTATGATTTCCTTCGGGAATTGTAATGGATTGAGAATGAAACAGTGGATAGTGTAGTATTATCGTATGTGTGAAAGCCCGCTCCTTATAATAGGGGGCGGGCTTTTTTTGTAGCACAGCCTCAAGCCCCTTATTGCTGAGCAATTCATCCTGGTTCCATCGTGTAGTTAAGTCGGCTTGTCGTTGGCCGGATCTTTGTATTTCTCTTCTCGTTGCACGTCAGCGACATCGCCCCAAGGTTGTGGAGAAAATTTGTCCAATAACGGACAAATCGAACGCGGAATAATGTGATGATCAGTTACGATTACTGGTTGAGAAGAAATTGAAGGGCCTTTTCTGCCGTTGTGGTGAAATTCTCGTTTTATTTATTTCAATAAATAGTGACACAAAGCAGGCCTCTAACACGCATAGACTGATGTGTTGTTGTATCCGCGGCATTCACCCCTAAATCGTAATATCTCGCAAATTTTTACTTTAATGGGCTCATACTCCTTATCAGCATTAATGGTTATTTATCGAAAATTGACGATGGCATGACAAATGCAGTAAAACTCATTAAGAAGTATTACCTCCATTAAGTTTTTAAGAAAAAAAACGAAGGTTTATCTAGTAACAATAAGGTGAAGGAATACGATAAATGGAACATAGGGAATCGATGAATGGGCCAAGCAAACAAATTTCCGCCCTAATTTTCACTGACATTGTCGGCTCCGTGGCTTTGCAGCAGAAGCTGGGGACCAATGCCTATACCCGTTACGTAAGTAGGCACGATGAGATCATAAAGGAGTGCCTTTCCACGGTTCCTGACGCCAAAATACTCAATGAAACCGGCGACGGCTTCCTGATCAGGTTCACGGACCCCAGCGATGCCGTGAACACCGCACTAAGGCTCCAATACAGGCTCAGCCTAGAAAAGTGTGAAGGCGAATCGATCAATGTGCGCATGGGCTTAAATATGGGTTTGATCACCGAAATGGATGAGACCAATCGAGGAGCGACTCGCGCTGTTGGTATGCCTATCAATCTGGTCGCAAGAGTCATGGATTTGGGCGGAGCAGGACAGATCTTGATGACAAGAGTCGTTTATGATGATGCCAAACAATTTGTTCGCAATCATCCTGATTCTGGGCTCTCCGACACTATCCTGTCCCCTCCAGAATGGGTGTCCCACGGATCTTACGAGATTGACGGGAATGATGAAACTATAGAAGTCTTTGAAATTGGACTTCCAGGAATAGCCCCTCTCACAGCGCCCGCAGGATCTAAGAAAGCCCGACCTGCAAACCAAGCAACACACCAAAGATCAGATAGCAATAGTGCTACTGAAGAACCAGAGCCAGTAGACATTGAAAACTTAGACGTCCTCATCAGTTACGCGGACGTTGACAATGAGCCTCTCCGCACTGGAGAAGATGGCTGGATTTCGCAACTGCAGCGAAACCTCAAAGTGCGAATGGAACAGATCTCAGGTGAAGAAGTTAAAATTTCCCGGCTCAGCGGTAAGGATTTTGAATCGATTGGCTCGGGGGGAGGAATCATCAAAGGAATGAGCGAAGCGAAGGCTGTAGTTCCTGTCATTTCGCCTCCATTTACAAATTCTCCTGGATGCCAAAAGGAAATGGAAGTTTTCTACAATCCACAAGCTAGTCCATACCAAGCGGGATCAGGAACTCCTAAGGAAGCGAAACTTGTTAACGCGATCAAAATGCCCGTTCTCTCTGGAGAATTTCCAAATGCAATGTCTTCGGTCATGACCCAATGTCCAGGACTCGAATTCTTTGAGAGAGAAGCCACCACTGGAAGGGTCCGCGAATTCCATGAAGATTTCGGAGAAGATTCAAGGCAACGCTACTACGAACGCGTTTACGACTTGGCCTACGAACTTTGTGAAACGCTCAAAAATAGAAAAGACTTTTCGAGCACTGAATCAACAGCGGTTACTGATGGTCGACAAAAGATTTTCCTAGCCCCGACGACTTCGGAACTCACTAAGGAATACGACACTGTTAAGAGAGAGCTCAAGGAACATGGCTACCATGTTGTCCCTGATTGTCCACTCCCCCTGTCAGTTAACGAATTGAATGAAGCTCTGGAAGAGATGATTATCGATTGTGTCACCTCGATTCATTTGATGGGGCACCATTACGGACTTATTCCTGAAAGCGCTTCATCATCCTTAGGTGAGATCCTTTTGCGATTCACTGCAAATAAAGCAAGTAGTGGCCTCAAGCGTTTCATTTGGAGCCCGCGAGATTTCGCTGACGGCGAGACTAAGCAAGTAGAACTTCTTGAGAAAATTCAGGAAGATCCATCTCTTCACTCGGCCGCCGAATTAATTGAGGGAAGTATCGTAACATTAAAGCGAGATATCTTCAGGGTCATTCAAGAGCAGAGGAAAAAAGCCGAAGCTGATGCGAATAAAGAAATCAAGCCCGTCAATGATTCAAAACTGATTTACTTAATATGTGAACAGCGGGATGAAGAGGCGGTAGAAGCTCTCGAAGACTATTTATTCAAAGAAGGCCTAGAAGTTTGCTTACCTGCATTCGATGGCGATGAAGCCGATGTCAAAGCCCTTCATCAGGAAAATTTGATTAATTGTTCTGGTGCATTGGTCTACTACGGAGCCGCTCCTCGGGCTTGGGTCGACATCAAGTTAAGAGACCTTATCAAGGCCGTAGGATACGGCAGAGAAAACCCCATCGAAAACCAAGCGGTCTTCATTGCTTCGCCTCACGACCATCGCAAAGAGCGCTACAAATCTCACACAGCAAAAATCATTCGCCAGAACGACGAATCATTTAGCCCCAGCAATGATCTCAAAGATTTCATTGAGACGATGAAAGAAACCTAATTAATGGCTGACAAAAAGACTCTCCAAAACCCGTTTCCAGGACTTCGCCCATTCCAAAGCGACGAAGAACATCT
>DIHU01000125.1:30103-31795 GCA_002420315.1 Akkermansiaceae bacterium UBA5688 | reverse complement strand
GTTTAATATTAAAAAAGCGAGTTAACAAAGTCGTCTCTCACTTTTGCCTAAGAAGTTCCAGACAATGATTTCTAGTTTTGGGAAGCTTGCCGTAGACTTTTAAAATACCAAGGTGGGCCCCTTTTCCTAGCCCCAACACCCGAGCCACCTCCCGCTCGAAGTGAAACATTGCTCGACGACTTGCACCATGTCCCTCCAAATATTTTAGGCCGCGCCTCAGAAGATCTGACATTCCCGGTTCCGGATGATCTAGCTCTAGCACTAATTCAAGCAACTGTCCAAAGTATCCTGCCAACAGGGCATCGCGATAATTTGATCTTAACCCCTCCCGAAAATCCACCACTGAAACCTCTTTCAAATGATGCAATTCTCCCTTTTTGCTCCTTCCCCACTCAAAATCTGCTTCCACAAAAAGATCTATTCTTCCTGCAAAAGAACTCTTGGCCCGGCGTGCGCCCCTGGCAACCGTTTTGATTAAGCCGCCCTCTTCGCTCATCCAATGCACAATCAAGCTGGTGTCAGTCAACTTTGTCAGCCGAATGATAGTTCCCCTCCCGCTTTCCATTGAAACATCATAGTTTCCTATTTTGAAATCTCAAATCCATTGATCTCACCCCACCAAAATGCCAAACCACCCTGTGCCCGATTCAGATCATGCTCCGAAAGATGCCCCACGCTCGCCTTTTGCGGGCTGCCTCATCCTTATAGTGATGGCTTTGGTCATTCTTGTCCTCATCAGCTCTGCTGGATACTTCCTCAAAAAACAAACGAACGCATACAAAACTTTTACCGAAGAGGTAGCAAATCCCGCTCCCATCGCCGATCCAAAGGCTCACGAGACAAAATTCAACTCACTCGTCAATCGCCTCCGCCATTTCGACCACGAGATCAACAACAATCGTGCCGCTCAACTCTCAATGTCCGCGCAAGATCTCAATCTTGCCATCGCACACTTCGAGATCCTAAAAAGCTATCGGGGACAATTTCACTTTGAAAAAATCACCAACACCGACATCAGCGGAATCATTCACCTCCCCTTCAATTCCACCGCCAAGCTCCCCGGCTTCGTTCGCAGTTCCCTCAAAATCGAATCACGGGAAAACAACCTAAACGGAACCTTTGTTGGAACGCCCCTCCTCACCGACGGAAAGCTAATTCTCAACCTCTCCGAAATCGCTCCAAGCAAAGGTGAACTTCCTAAAGAACTCCTCTCCGGAATTTCACGTTTCTTAATATCCGGCGAACTCGAACAAAAAGCTGAAGAAGATCCAGAAAATATTCCGGAGCTTCTAAAGACCCTTCGCAAACTGACCTCCATTGAAATGCGTAATGATTCCCTTATCTTCTCGTTTTCCCCTAATTCAAAGCCACCTAGCGTGAAGGAAGAATCCGATGCAATGGCCACAAAAGCCAAACATCTGGTTGCACTTGGCGCCGTCATTTTCATTCTGACAATGATCCTATTCTTCATTTTAATGAGCCGTCGCCAAAAAGCGAAACGAGACGCCTTACAATCTTCCTAAATCGTGGAAAAAAATTGATAATTCAACCTGCCGGTGTAGTTATGGCTGTATGCTCAAAATCAGTTTAACTCTGGCTGCCGTACTCATCCTCGCAGCTACAGCCGACCAGGCCGCTAAGCCCGCAGAACCTGCTAAACCTGCCGAAGCCGCAGAACCTGCTAAACCTGCT
>DIHU01000125.1:27092-29792 GCA_002420315.1 Akkermansiaceae bacterium UBA5688 | reverse complement strand
ACCTGCTAAACCTGCTAAACCTGCCGAAGCCGCAGAACCTGCTAAGCCCGCTAAACCTGCCGAAGCCGCCGAACCTGCTAAGCCCCCTAAAAAGGAAAATAAAACTAACACTAAGAAGGAGCAGAAAAAAGAAAAGGTCGCGAAGCGACCTAAAAAGAAAGAGTCCAAGTCGGATCCTGATCCAAAACCTCCGGTTAAAAACGAAAAAACAAAAGAGCAGAAGCCAGCCCAAAAAATTAAGGAAGCCGACGAAATCGCTAAAGCAAAATCTGAAACTGAGCGGCTCTCGATTCTTAACGCCTACGCTGAAGCTAAATCAAAGCACGACACAATTGAGCTTCGCGCGGAGATTGCTCGGCTTAAACTTGAGAAGGAACTTTTAAGCGAAAAGATGGCCCACGCTGCCGCGACTCAAAGTTCAAATAAGATGGATCAGATCGCCAAGTATACGGCCGAAAAAGAAGAGCTAACCCGTGAATCTACTCTCGCCAAACTCGAAGCAGAGAAATTAGCAGCTGAACTGAAGGTGCTTCAGGCTGACTCGTCCATGAAAACCTCCGGACTCATGGCGGAGATCAGCGAAATTGAGACTCAAAAGAAGCGCGACAACTATGCCAATGCCGAACCCGTCTATCTTGACAACCCTCTGAAGAAAAATGGCGCTCTTGTCATTTCCGACCGCCGTATTCCCTTCAACGGCCCCGTTACCAGCACTCTCGCCGACCGCGTGACAACTCGTATCAACTACTTTAACAACAAGGACCCAAAGAAGCCTATCTTCATCGTAATCGATGACTCCCCAGGAGGTTCTGTCATGGCTGGATATCGTATCCTAAAAGCCATGGAAGGATCAGAAGCACCGATTTACGTTGTCGTAAAATCTTTCGCGGCCTCCATGGCAGCCACTATTACAACCCTAGCAGAAAAATCATTCGTTTACCCAAATGCTATTATGCTTCATCACCAAATCAGCCAAAGCTTCACGTTCTCCAGCATGAACCTCACCGAACAAAAAGAGAATGTTGAAGACCTTAAAAAATGGTGGGCTCGGCTTGCTGATCCCATTGCTGAAAAAATGGGCATAACCTCCGACGAGTTCATCGAAATGATGTATAAAAAAACTGTCACAGGCGACTGGACTGAATTTGGCGATGATGCTGTGAAGCTCAAGTGGGCTGACCATGTGGTAAGCCGCATTCACGAAACCGCTCTTCTTAAGAACCCTGACGCCAAAATCGTGGCCCCGACCACAACTCGCAGTGCCGCCATCGAGAATGGCCTTACTCCGGCAATCGACGATAACGGAAATCACTATATGATCCTCCCCCGTCGTAATCCCAAGGATCTTTATCTTATGCATAATCCAGATGGATTCTACCGCTTCAAATAGGTAAGAAAACAATTCGAATTAAAGTCCGGAGCTTCCCATGAAGTCCGGGCTTTTTTGCGTCTTAAGCCATCGACTAATAGCTCCTCGATATTCCAGATTTAACCCATACACTTTCACCGAAGCCACAATCGCTACGATTAGACCACACATTTTTTTGAAACCGAGTCGGCCCCGTTTGCCAACTACAGGAAGATCAGAGAACTCATGAAAATAAGCTTGTGCCTGATTCTACCAGCTAAGCTTAAGATTGTCTTTGCAGCTCTAAAAAAAGGAAACAATTAAAATTAAAGTTAAAGTAAAACCCTGAAAAACTCTCTATTTCCCTATTTTCGCGGTTCACCTTCCCCTAATTCCAACCTATAATGGGCTCGTCGAGCCATGTTCACGGCAATCGCTGCCTGCAAAAACCACTTACGGCTTTAACCCATCGCCTAAAAAATGAGCCTCTACCAAGAATATCTTCAGGAAATCGCAGAACGCAAAGAAAATGGCCTGCACCCAAAACCCATTGATGGTGGCCAGCTTGTCGCCGAAATCATCGCCCAAATCCAGGATCCCTCCAACGTGTATCGGGAAGATTCTCTTAGCTTCCTCATCTACAATACTCTCCCTGGCACAACTTCTGCAGCGGTCGAGAAAGCAAACTTCCTGAAACAAATCATTCTCGGAAAAGAGCTTGTTCCCGAAATCACACGCTCGTTCGCTTTCGAGCTCCTTTCCCACATGAAGGGCGGACAATCAATGGAAGTCCTCCTAGATTTAGCCCTAGGCGACGATTCTGAAATCACCACCGAAGCAGCCAAAATCCTCAAGACGCAGGTCTTCCTTTACGACGCTGATATGGATCAGCTCGCCGCCGCTTACAACGCCGGTAGCGCAGTAGCCAAAGATCTTCTTGAAAGCTACGCCAAAGCTGAGTTTTTCACCAAGCTTCCTAATATTCGAGAGGAAATCCAGGTCGTCACTTATGTCGCTGGCACTGGAGATATCTCAACCGACCTGCTCTCACCTGGCAATCAAGCACACTCACGCTCTGACCGGGAGCTCCACGGAAAATGTCTAATCTCACCCGAGGCCCAGCAGGAAATTGAATCCCTTAAACGTCTTCACCCAGACAAAAGCGTCATGCTCATTGCTGAAAAAGGCACGATGGGAGTCGGATCCTCCCGTATGTCTGGCGTGAACAACGTCGCTCTCTGGACTGGCAAGCAAGCAAGCAAATACGTTCCCTTCGTTAACTTCGCCCCGATTGTCGCAGGAACGAATGGTATTTCCCCCATCTTCCTCACCACCGTCGACGTTACTGGAGG
>DIHU01000125.1:10569-26711 GCA_002420315.1 Akkermansiaceae bacterium UBA5688 | reverse complement strand
GAGGACGGCGAGCCCATCCTCGAGAAGATCTACTCGGTGGACACAGGCAACGTCCTAACCATCAACACCAAAGAAAAGAAGCTTTACCAGGGCGAAACAGAACTCATCGATATCTCGAAGGCTCTCACGCCACAAAAAATGGAGTTCATGAAAGCTGGTGGATCCTACGCTATCGTCTTTGGCAAAAAGCTCCAAACCTTTGCTGCCAAAACTCTCGGCATCGAAGCGCCCGTTGTCTTTTCCCCATCCAAGGAAATCTCACACGAAGGACAAGGCCTTACCGCGGTAGAAAAGATCTTTAATAAAAACGCTGTCGGAACAACCCCCGGCCTCATTCTACATGCTGGATCTGACCTCCGAGTCAAAGTTAATATCGTCGGCTCACAAGACACCACCGGACTCATGACGATGCAAGAGCTTGAGGCCATGGCTGCCACTACGATTTCACCTGTCGTCGATGGCGCCTACCAATCGGGCTGCCACACCGCCTCAGTCTGGGATAAAAAAGCTCAGGTGAATATTCCAAAACTCATGAAATTCATGAATGATTTTGGCCTAATCACTGGTCGTGACCCCAAAGACAAATATCATCCCATGACGGATGTCATTCATAAAGTCCTAAACGACCTCACGGTGGACGACTGGTCCATCATCATCGGTGGCGACTCCCACACCCGAATGTCCAAAGGGGTCGCTTTCGGAGCTGATTCTGGAACTGTCGCCCTCGCCCTCGCAACCGGGGAGGCCTCAATGCCAATTCCCGAATCAGTCAAGGTAACCTTCAAAGGCACTCTTAAAGAGCACGTAGATTTCCGTGACGTCGTTCATGCCACACAAGCACAGATGCTTGATAAATTTGGGGGAGACAACGTATTCCAGGGTCGTATCATCGAGGTCCACCTCGGCTCCCTTCTCGCTGACCAAGCCTTCACCTTTACCGACTGGACAGCTGAAATGAAAGCCAAGGCTTCCATCTGTATTTCACAGCCCGACACCCTCATCGAGTCACTTGAAATCGCCAAGTCCCGAATTCAAATCATGATCGATAAGGGCATGGACAACCAAAAAGAAGTTCTTAAGGGCCTGATCGCAATCGCCAACAATCGTATTATGGGTATTCGCTCCGGGGAAAGCCCCCCACTCACCCCCGACCCCAACGCCAGTTATCACGCTGAGATGATTGTCGATCTTGATATCATCAACGAGCCTATGATTGCAGATCCCGATGTCCATAACGACGACATCTCTAAGCGTTACACTCACGACGTCATCAGAGAACTTTCATACTACGAGGGTAACAAGGACATTGACCTAGGCTTCGTCGGCTCCTGCATGGTGCACAAAGGCGACCTTAAAATCGTTTCGAGGATGCTGAAAAACCTCGAAGAAACCCAGGGCGAAGTGAAATTCAACGCTCCTCTGGTTGTTGCTGCCCCAACTTATAATATTATCGACGAGCTAAAGTCCGAAGGGGATTGGGATATGCTTCAAAAGTATTCCGGATTTGAGTTCGACGACAATGCTCCCAAAGGCGCCGCCCGAACTGAATACAAGAATATGATGTATCTCGAACGCCCCGGCTGCAACCTCTGCATGGGCAACCAAGAAAAGGCAGAGAAGGGTGACACTGTCATGGCGACCTCAACCCGCCTCTTTCAAGGTCGTGTCGTAGAAGACTCGGATCGTAAGAAAGGAGAATCACTTCTCTCCTCTACGCCAGTTGTAGTTCTCTCTGCCATTCTAGGAAGAACTCCTACGATGGGAGAATATAAAACAGCCGTCCAAGGCATTCCACTGACAACCTTCGCCCCTCCGGTGGAAGCGATGAGCGCCTGAGCAAGTCAAAAGGGAGTGTGTAACGATCTGGTGATCCGCGCACTCCGGCAGGGGAAAAGCATTGCTCTGTAGAAATTAGTCCATGAGGACATGAAGAACCACTTTATAGAATATCCAAGGATCTGGGAGTTACGAAGAACTGACCGGAATACCGATCATCGCAGCATTTAAGATCTCAGTGTATATTTGACGAGAAAGGGCTATCTCCTGCCGGTGATCTGGAAGCCTGCAAAGTATTAGCAGCGCGACTTGATCACGTGCACCGTGCAGCTCAACAAGCCTCACATCATGATTGTCAGCAAACGGTATGACAGGCATGGGATTCCGCTTGTGATCCATAACGTAGGCCGAGGAACCCAAGAAGAGGGAGCACCTTTTAGCTACCCTAATACAAGACAATACCGAGTATGATAATCCATGCAGGTAAAACCCTAGTAAAGGCGAATACCGCCACCTTTCTCGGGCTGGGTAAGAGAACTCTATGGGCAGAAAATCCGATTGCGAGGCAGCGTCACTCCGGGAAGAAAACCTAATGTTGAAAAGGTTTTGGAAATCATTTGCATAATGGAGAACAAATGTAATTTCTTCAATTAACTGATTACCTGATTCTCCTCCCAGCTAACTTTTGCCTATGAAAATTATAATTATGTTCCTGATCGTGGCCTCCCTCCAGCTTTTGGGAGCAGAAACAGGAGAGGTTACTATTACAACACTAGAAAAGCGGGGTGAGAGTGGTAAAGAACGGCATTACCTTCCGCACCAAGACACCCCTTTTACTGGAAAAGCGGTGGCTTTCTGGCAAGACGGGCAGAAAAAAACGGAAATAGGTTATAAGGACGGTAAACGGCACGGACTTAAGTCTCATTGGTATGCGAACGGGCAGAAGCTGTCGGAAATAAATTACAAGAGCGGTAAACATCATGGTCCTTTGGTAGCTTGGAACGATATCGGACAGATGAGGAGAAAAGGAACTCACGTAGACGGTCAGATGGATGGCCTTTGGAGAAATTGGTATAAAACCGGGCAGAAGGAAAATGAAGCAACCTACGCTGACGGCCTAATGAAAACTGTCATTGTTTGGACTCCCAAAGGCGAAAGATGCTCCGAGACCAATGTTGAACAGGGCAGTGGTGTCATGGTTAAATACAACGAGGATGGGTGGGCATGGCTGCGCATCTTTTACAGGGATGGCAAAATGACCCACTGGAGACACTTCCCTCCCCCTCTCGAAGTTGCCTCAACCCGCGCGTGATCCTGGTAAATCCCATCGATTGGCCCCAAGTCTCTCGCGTTCAAAGGGGGCTGAAAAAGGGCTAAGCCAAACTCAAAACCGTAGCGCTTACAACCCATTGGTTAGTTGGGCGGGTGAGAAAGGGAAGGCTTCAAAAAAGGAGGAAGAGAAAGGTCCCCGAACAGAGTTTCATGGGCTGCTGGTTTCCGTCGCTTCCAGTGCGAGAACTATTCCACCACTAGCCCACTCCCTTATTGAGCTCTTCTAGCAATTTCCGCCAAGCTTTCATCGAAGCCGTGAGATTAACTCGAGGATCACCTTTGATAGCATAACACTGAAGGCCCACCGGACCTTTGAAATTCATCTTCCTAAGAGCCTTTAAAAGGCGAATCTGTGGAAAGTTGCCTTGGTCGAGAGTCTGAATTAAATGCCCCCAGCTCTTTCCATCTATATCGGCTCCGCAAATGCTCACCGCAAACAAGCGATGAGCTGCTACGCTCAAAACCTTCTCGAGGTCCTTCGCTTTCTCATTTTTTAAAAAGTGACATAAATTGAACATCACACCCAGATTTGGATGATCAACCTTTCCGATTAAACTCATAGCCTCCGGCATCGTCGCAACCGCGTTTCCAGCGTGAGGATACAACGCCACTTTAATCTTCAATCCCTCTGCCATCATCGCAGTTCTTCGAATCGACTCAACCACCTCCGGAGTAATCTTCTTTACAGTTAGCTCAATCATCCCACCCCGATTGGCCAACCCCTTGACTGCCTCCTCCTTGATCGGGTCTTTGGTAGCAGATAGATAAACGCTAAGAACCCGAACCCCCGATTTTTCATAAGCCGCAACCCGTTCCTCAAGTTTCTTCCCCGTTCCATTGGCATAGACCTGACTGATTCCCGCATAACCAGTTTCTTTAAAGAACTCGGCCTCCTCTTCAAAAGGAACCCTCGGTGTTCCATTGAAGAAGGCATAAAGTTCCGGTGAAAATTTCTCCTCGCCGACCAAGAAACTGCAAATCGAAAAAAAGAACGTAATAATAAGAGCGGCACCTTTCATCCAAATCAGAACGAGCCAAGATCATCTCTTCTATCAAGAGTGCTCTGGCCCTCTCATCGAATAAACCTGCGGCCTGCCTTTCGAAAAGAAATTAAACCTTATCTCCAGCGCAACACCTCGGCCGGGTCACACAAGACGATTTTGGAAAAATCAGGCTGCTTACTTTTAAATTTCTCTAGGACCGACGCCTCAAAATTTTCGCACATCGGATGCCTTCCTTCCAAAAATTCGGCAAAACCAGCGACACCTCCGCAGCCTTCCGGCGGACCGTGCCCTTCGCCACCGTGAAGATGAGCGATCGTTCTTTCCGAAGTGCCTTTTATTCCAGCCTGCACGAAATCTTCTATGATTACCCTGTGGCGCCAGTTGTCTTCGAAATCGTAAAGATAGATAAACTCCAAAATAGTCTCACGGAAGAGATCAAGAACTCCATTTTCGATTTCACAGTAGTCATCTTCCAAGGGTTCGTTTTCACGACCAAGACTGAAGGTCAGTTCTCGACGACCATTCTCCCAGATCTCAAAACGATGGAGATGCGAATTCTGCCATCCAAAAGAATCCTGAATGGCGCAATGAAGATGAAAATAGGCGCAGTCGGCAGGCAGACTGATGCGGCGCCAAACCAAAGGTTGAGTTCGGAGTAACTCGACCCTAAAAATTAAGCGAGCTGGACTTTTTAGTTTAAGATTTTCGAACTCTGCCTCTTCCTCCTTGAGCATCGTGTCCAGGATTCCTCCCTCGGTGATCTTCCCGGCGAAATCTCGAATCAACTCTCCCCCCCCCGGAGTGGATAAAACCTGCTCGACAAAGGCGTTGACCTCTTCCTCCGGCGCGTTTTCGTCGGGCATGCTGTCGAGAAGATCATCAAGCGACTTTTTCATACGCTTAGTCTAACGCACAACGTCATTTTTTTACAGAGTTTTGGAGTCCAGCACTTTATGAGACTGGAATGCGAGGTCATCTACGCGAAGTCGTCCGATTAGGTTGGGGAGGAGCAAAATCAAATCTTCTACCTGGCGCAGTGCTCTGGGTTATTGGGTTGGCTCTTGTGATTTCCTACTATCAAATCGTCTCGGTCGCAGAGGTTCTCGATCAACTTGGAGAGCTCAAACTGAAATATTCACCCTGGTTCGCTATTCTTTCGACAGCGCTTTTCGGCAGCCTTATTCCATGGTTGGTGCAAACTTTTTTTTTGAAAAGTGGCGAGAAACAACCTTTTCGTCATGTGCCATGGCTCCTTCTTTTTTGGGGATTCCACGGATGGCAGGTGGACTGGCTTTATCGGATTCAGGCGGGGCTCTTTGGCAACGAGATTAATTTCCAGACGATTCTAAAAAAGACACTAGTCGATGAATTTGTCTGGGTACCTTTCTTTGCGGTCTGGCAGTTGGTCTTAGGGTATCTAATCATCGAGAAAGATGGATCAGTGAGCGAATTTAAGGAAGCACTAAGGAAAAAACCCTTTTTGGACCGGGTTATTCCACTCATGATTGCAAACTGGGTGGTTTGGATTCCGGCAGTATCGCTCATCTACCTTTTCCCTCTCCCACTTCAGCTCCCTTTAATGAATATCATCCTAGCCTTATGGTGTCTCATCCTCACTTTCTTTGCGAAAAACGCCTAAACTCAAATAATGCAATACTTCTAATATTTCGAATGAATCCTTACTTCTCAAGGTCGTAGATTGCCGTCACTTTTTCGCTAGCAGCGAGGAACGAGTTAAAGCTTATCCCAATCGGGCCTTTCTTATAATCAATGTCGATTACTTCTTCCAAGGACCCGAAGCGAGCCGAATAATTAATACCTAGGCTTAAAATCCCGCTCTTTAAAAACACGAGAGTTGCGGACGTATTTTTCAGCCCAAAGTTTGATATCCTTCTGATCTTTAAGATCAAGCGTCCTCACCACCTTAGCCGGACTCCCTAGCACAAGTGATCCTTCGGGAATAATAGTTCCTCCAGTGACCAGAGAATTCGCACCGATAATCGAACGTGACCCGACCACCGCTCCATCGAGAACACAAGCTCCCATTCCCACGAGCACCTCGTCCTTCACTTCGCAAGCATGCAAAATCGCTGAATGACCTACAGTGACCAGTTCCCCAACATAACAACCAAAATCGTCGGCAAGATGAATTACGGCATTATCCTGCACATTACTGCGCGGCCCAATCACGATTTCGTTAATATCCCCCCTCAGAGTGGTATTATACCAAATGCTCGATTCCTCACCTAGCGAAACCCTGCCAACGAGGTCAGCGCTCGCTGCAACGAAGGCGGATTTAGGGATTTGGGGCCAAAATTCGTAAAAAGGTTCGATCGCCATGGCAAGAACATAGAAAAAGGTGCAAGTTTTCGCAAGAGAAGCGACAAAACCGCTGGCAATCTCGTAAAACTGTTGAATGATTGGAGATCGGCACATTTTCCGGTAATCCTCTAACAGAATGCAAAATTTCCTCATTGTCTTGGCCTGTGTCATTATTGGCATTGCTTTGCGCTCATGTAGAACTCTGATTCTAAGAAAGCTCGGCGCCTTGACCTTTCTGATCGCCTCTTTTCTAACGTTCTGGCTGGCTTTTGGAAGCATTACCGCTGGTCTTCTCGGAGCAGCTCTTTGGTTCCTCCTACCATGGTTTGACTTGCTAACAAGGATTCGGTTCATGCGACTCCCAATTGAAAATCGCCTGAAGCTGCGCACCCCCCCTTCAGAAGATCACTTTCCAAATGCTTCACGCTTAATCAATGAGATTGAAAAGGCAGAGTTCGATCACGTCACTGATAGCGGATGGGATTGGGGTGGTATGCAGCAGTATTTTCGATTCTTCTGGAATCCAGAAGCCAAAGCTATCGCAGCAGTTTGCCTCTGCGAGCACGACCAAGTCGCGTTTGCCTTCGTCACTATATCAGCTCGTGCTCCTGACGGTCGTACTGTCCACACGACCAATTATCCATTCTCGCCTACCCTCAAGCACACCCCAGAAGTCCACTGGGATCACCTTCCCTGTGAGCGCAATTGTTTTGAGTCAATCTATACGGATCACCAGAGGCACCTTAGTAAGCTAAAAATTCCCTCTCAGGAGCTGCTCATGCCCGATCCAGAAGAGGTTTTGCATCAGGTTGAGGGCGAGATGAAACGCCAGATTGATCACAATCTCGAATGCGGACTGATTAAGATGACCGGAGACGGGCATTTCCAGTATTCGACGAAGGGACTTTTTTTCCTTTGGATTCAATCCGTGAAGGACATGATTCGACTCTGTTGAGTCATGTCGATTAGCGAACTACTAGCCACCACCAGCGAGACCCCGCTTGAGGATTCTTTTTCGGCTCAAGTGCAAAAGTGTACTGAAAAGGAAACAAAGGGCGGCAAACCCTATTTAGAGTGGGATCTTGCCGACGCCACTGGCGTCATCACCTTGAAAATCTGGAATAATCATCCTCAATTCCACTCGGCGGCTGAAACGGTTCCTGAGACCCTTATCCAATTGTCGGGCCAATGGACTCAGAATAAGTATGGGGTCGATGGAAAAGGATGGAAGTTCAGAGTTCTTACTGACGAAGAACAAAAAGAGTTCCTCGCCGGAGATACTGCGACCCGCGAGAAGCAAAATTCCGATTGGGCCGAAGTTGTGGCCTTCTTGTCCCAAATAGAAGATCCACGTCTAAAGGCCCTTTGCGATGAATTCGTAAGGCAATTTGAAGATCGCTTCCGGCGAACCGCCGCCGCTCGTAAAAACCACCACGCTAGGCGTGGAGGCTTAGTCGAACACGTAGCCCAGATGATGCGCAGCGCCACCGCCATTTGTGGAGTTTACCCTGATCTCAATAGCGACCTTATGATCTCCGGGGTACTATTCCATGATTGCGGCAAACTCTGGGAAAACACCTACCCTGAAACCGGCTTTAGTCAGCTCCATCTCATACACGGTGAAATGCTAGGCCACATTCCACTTGGGCTTGAGCTAGTCAATAAGCTCTGGCGAGATCTCCCTCTCGAGAACTGGCGCGAAATCGAGCCCGCAAACGAAAACGTCAGGCTGCACTTACTCCACTTGATCGCGGCCCATCACGGCCAGTATGATTTTGGTTCTCCCACCCTTCCGCGAACTCCGGAAGCTTACGCCCTTCACTACGTCGATAACCTTGATGCAAAACTCGAGATGGTGAAAGATGCCTACGCTAGCGCAACCGAAACAGCTCCCGGGATTTTTGAACGTAAATTCCCGCTCTCCGCGCCACTCGTCGCCCCGCTTCCATCAGTATCAAATGCCGAAGCAGACAAGGCTGAGTGGAATCTAAGTTCTTCTTCTAACGAGCTATTCTGAACCAAACTTCCTGATCGGAATGCGAGGCCTCCATTTGTCTGTCGAAACGACGAACTCGGATTACTAACAAAGTCACCGATTAAAAAATCAAAAGCCCTAGCTCACCAAAGTGAAATAATTCTCACTGGGTTGTAATAACTCCTCGTTTGATATCCAGGCAAAAACCATTGCCCAAAAAGAAGTGTCAGAACCACGATTGTCATTCCCCTCAAACAATCATAGAGTGCAACGCAATGACAATCTGGCTGACTGGATGCACCTCAGGACTTGGTAGGGCTCTTGTGCCTGAGTTCCTTCAAGCGGGCCATACTCTAGTCGGTTGCGGACGAAACGAAATTGCACTCGAACATCTCAAAAAAAAGTTTCCGGAAGGCCACTTCATTCCCTGTGATGTTGCAAACGACCTCCTAGTTTCCAATTTTTGCGATAAAGCCCTCAGAGCTGCCGGAGCTCCTGATCTAGTCATTAATAACGCAGCCATTATCAATTCCCCCGCCCCTCTTTGGGAGATCTCTCCTCAAGATTTCGATCAACTCACGGCCGTGAACATTAACGGCACCGTCAACGTCATTCGCCATGCCATACCGATCATGCTAGCCGAAGGAACAGGCATTATCGTCAATCTTTCATCGGGATGGGGTAGGTCTACGTCCCCGGAAGTTGCCCCTTATTGCGCGAGCAAGTGGGCAATCGAGGGGCTCACCCAATCACTCTCACAAGAATTGCCTCAAGGTATGGCTGCAGTCGCACTAAACCCTGGCATCATCGCAACTGACATGTTGCGAAAATGTATGGGTAAAGAAGCTGAAAGCTTCCCCACACCCGAAACATGGGCCGTGACAGCAGCTCCTTTTCTCACCTCGCTCAGGTCGAAGGACAACGGTCAGGCTTTAACCGCGCCATGATTCTCGAAACACCAACCCGCAAGATCTCATTTCCTCGCCGCCCCCTCCTGATGGGGATCGTCAACATCAACGACGACTCGTTTTCGGGGGATGGCTCCCTCGACCCGAAAAAAGCTCTCGAACAAGCAAGACAACAGATCAAGGAGGGTGCTGACATTATTGATATTGGAGCCGAATCCGCCCGCACCAATCGCGAAGCCATTTCCGTCGAGGAAGAGGTTCGGCGCCTAAGGTCTTTTCTTGATAATTGGGTGCGAGTTCGTGACGAAACAAAGGCCATAGACTGCGAACAGATCTCACCTTCTCTTCTTTCGGTAAATACCTGGAGACCCGAAGTGGTCGAACAGATTCTTGGACCTGAAATCGATCTACTCAACGATATGTCAGCTCTCCCAGATGACCGAAATGCGAGACTTTGCGCACAGCATCGTGTCCCCCTCCTTATTATGCATTCTGTGGGCCAGCCCAAAATATCCCACACTCACAAACGTTGGCATGATCTGATGGGTTCGATGGTCCAGTTTTTCGAGGAAAAAATCGCAACAGCTAAGTCAGCCGGTCTGAAATCAACCCAAATCGTAATCGACCCGGGACTGGATTTTGCAAAGCAAAAAGACGATAACCTCCTCGTTCTTCGCGAGCTCAAAAAGATCAAAAGTTTCGGATGTCCAGTCCTTCTTCCTATTTCACGAAAGACGATCATCGGCGATGTCCTTGATCTTCCCGATCCGTGTGAAAGGGACCCGGGCACAGTCGCCCTCCTCACCCAAGGCATTTTAAAAGGGGCTCATATTTTTCGAGTTCATAACGTCAGAGCATGTTGGGAAACATTAAAAGTTATCTCGCCATTTCAGGGCAGATTACGCGTCATTCTTAATCTTGCCATCTCGGCCGACGGAAAGATTTCCACGACCGGAAACTCTCCGGCCCACTTCACTTCAAAAGCAGACCTTGAACGACTACTTGAAATCAGAAAGCAGGCAGATGCCATTCTTATTGGACGCGCCACTTTGGAAGCTGATCAAATGACTATGACAGTCGAAGGAAGAGCCCCATGGCGCTGTGTTATTTCCAAAGAGGGTAAGTTTGATCAAAGCCATCCCTTCTTTTACACAGACGGAGGACCTCGCCACCTCATTGTTTCAAGCACTGCTGAAACACCCGAACTTCCAGCTACAATTCACCGGACCGATCTCAGCGGTTTTTTAAGGAAGCTGAAAAATAACCCTGATATTAACACCCTTCTTTGTGAAGGAGGAGGTAGCCTTGCGAGGAAACTCTTCGAACTTAGTATAATTGACGAAATAAATCTGACTTGGGCTCCCCACACTCTTTTCGGTGGGAAAGATGCTCCTACCATTACAGGTCTCTGTGGTGATTTTCTCCCCTCATCACGACACTACGAACTGGCCAGAATGACGACCCACCAGAATGACGAGGTGTTTTTGACATATTATAAATCGCAGCTTGAATCCTAATCACAGTAGGGGACATTGATTGTAACTTCTGTTGAAACGCCGTAATGTCTCGACGCCGACGCCGCATCATTCTCACGATGTTCCTTTTAGTATTCGCTTACATTGGAGCACAGCTTTGGGATATCCATCGTGTTGGCCATCTTAGCCGTGATCGTAACACGGATTGCATTATTGTTCTGGGGGCTGCTGCCTGGCATGACAAACCTTCACCCGTCCTGACGGAGCGGCTCAACCATGCCATTAAACTTTATAAAAACGGAAAATCTAAATTCATCATCCTCACTGGAGGATATGGCAAAGGAGCCAAACATGCCGAATCCGAGGTTGGATCAGATTATTGTATTAAGATGGGAATTCCCGAAACAGCTCTGCGTGTTGAAAAAGAATCTAACAATACCATTGATAATCTGCGCGAAGCTAAAAAAGTCATGAAGTCCGAGCAGTGGAAATCTGCCCTTCTTGTCAGTGACCCCTGGCATCTCAAGAGAGCGCGCCGCATGGCAAATGACTTAGATCTTACAGTTTATGTTTCCGCCACCACTTCTTCTAAATTCAAGTCACTTAAAGCAAAATCTAAATTTCTCCTTGGGGAATTCCTGCTTTACCACAGCTATCTTTTTACCGGTAAATAATTTCTAGGAGAGTTTCCGATGAAGCCAACCAAAGGGTAAAACCCCTGCAACAGCGGCCGAACTCAAAACCCTGCGCCCAACCTCATGTGTTAGACATCGATGGAGTTGGAGCGCAAGTCTAACTCTCTTCTGAAATTTTTTGTCGAGTGAAGCTCTAACTTCTTCAATCACTTTCCCCCAGGTCTCGACACCCTCGCAATAATTCAAGAGGTGTGGCAAAGCGCATTCCGCTGATTCAAATGCCATTGACATCCCATTACCGGTGAATGGGGGGATCATTCTTTCGGAATCTCCCAGAGAGCAAAAATGGTCTAGCACCCGCTGCCCACCTAATTGAAAACCACTTATTCCGGTGAGAGAAACGGGATCCATCCGGGCTCCCTCAAGCCTATTAGAAAGGGTATCAAGACCACAGTTTCTCAAGATATCCACGATTGGATTCACACCCTTGGCCCTTGGCCCCTTTTTAAAAAGCCCGCAGACATTAACCTTACTTCCATCCGGTGTGATCGGGGTGAGACCCACATAAGCACCCACTCCGATATGCATTTCTAGGAACCCGTTAAGATCAACCCCTTCAAAATGAGCCTTAAGCCCAAGAAGTTGGCTTTTCTTCTCGAGGCGACGACCAGCGGCCCACACCAAACCTTCTCTGAATTCTGGCTGAACACGATCTTTAGTAATTAACCTCCCTCCAATATCTTCGAAACGAATTCGCAACCGCTCATCCATCTCCCAACGAGACATACCCAAAGCCGGGCGAGTGAGCTGAGCTTCTAAGATCTGTTTTGAGCCCATCCACCATCGGGTAGAGTGGTGCCGAAGCGCGTCGTGAAAAATATCGGCAATACCCAGATTTTTAAGAGTATCTTCGGTCACCCCGTTAATAAACTCACCACAAACCCGGTGACGGGGATAGCTACTCGCCTCACGGACCGTAACCGGAACACCTCGCTCTCTCAGCGCAATACCCAAAGAGAGACCTGCAAGGCCACCTCCCGCAATTTCGATCACCTTCATCTTCGCCATGCTAGCACACGAAGCCCCCCTCGCAATGAGACCTCTTCTTTCCATTCCCACTCATCTCCCAAGTCCAAGAGTTTGCGCAATTCCCCATTTCGGAATCCCGCCCGAATACTTACCATCATATCATGCTTAGTGATATGGTTGATGAATGGCCAAATTAGGTATCCTTCGGCAAGCGAGATCCGACTGCGCCATGGTTCAACCGCGATCAAAAAACGACGCTCTTTAATCAATTTTCCAAGTTGGGCTAATTGATTATCTCTAAAATGATGTAAAATAAGATTTGCGACTACGGTTTCACCTTCCACCTCGGGGAGACTTTGAAAGAGATCACCGGCTAGCCATGGAATTTCAAGGCCATCGGGCCGATCTTCAAAATCCAACCCAATCACTTGGCCTCGCTCCGCAAGTTTTCGGGCTAATTTTCCCTCTCCGGCACCAAGTTCGATCATCCCACCATAATGATTCTGCTTTAGAATCCATCGTTCATTTCCCATGAGAAAATTGATAAGCCGAAGGTCACGACGACTTCTCAATGCCCCCGGATCGTCTCCTGAGAGGGAATCGAGGATTTCAGGGACAATCTGTCGTTTCACCACTCTGTGATAAGCTCCCATTCGCGATGGTCAAGCAGACGACAAGTCTTTAAGATATTACCCATGTCAAGTGCAGCTCAAAAAGCTTCTGTCCTTATTAAGGCTCTGCCTTATCTCCAGCGCTTCCGGGGAGAGACTTTCCTCATCAAAATGGGGGGCTCTGCTATGGATAACCCAGATTTGGTTCGCGAGGTGATGCGTGATATTGTTTTCCTCGAGGTTGCAGGGATTAAGCCGGTGATTGTTCACGGCGGTGGAAAGGCAATTTCTACCGCGATGGAAAAATCCGGCTTGGAAGCAAAGTTTGTCGGCGGTTTACGTATCACAACACCAGAAGCCATTGAAATTGTAGACCAAACGCTCCACGGTGAAATCAATCAAGGACTGGTTGAAACCATTAACGAGTTTGGAGGGCGTGCCACCTCGATACACGGCACCTCGGTTTTCCAAGCCACCCAACTCACCGGAAAGGATGAATCCGGTCAGGAAATAGATATCGGTCAGGTCGGACAGGTAGATCACTGCCTGACCGAAGAGGTGCTCTATGCTCTTTCCTCCAGGCTTGTCCCAGTCATCTCACCACTTGGGCGACACAAGGAAAGTGGCAAAACGCACAATATTAATGCAGATCTTGCCGCCGCGGCCCTAGCCTGCGCACTAAAGCCTGCCAAACTAGTTTACCTCTCTGATGTCCCCGGCCTTTTGAGCGACCCAGAAGATCAATCATCACTCATCGAATCGGTTACTGGAGACGAGGCAAAGGATCTTATTGCAGCCGGAACGATCTCCGGTGGAATGATTCCAAAAATCACTTCGGCATTGGAAGCTTTGGAAAGCGGCGTCGAAAAGGTCCACTTTATCGATGGAAGAATGCCTCACACTCTTCTGCTAGAGATTTTCACTAAATCCGGAATAGGAACCGAAATCCGTTAAGATTTACTATCGTTGAACCGCGGTTTCACAGCGAAAGCAAGCTGTTGTAAAAAATAGGGGAGGTTTTGAGCAAACCTCCCCCGTCTTCTTGGGTAATGCAGTTGCAGATTTACCAAGAAAAGGTCAACCCTCCATAGACCGCCCTTCCCGGCCCCTCAATTCCAGTCCCTTCTCCAAAAGTATCCGGAAACAACTGATAGTCCTGATCAAACAAGTTCTCAATTCGGATATGAAGTGAGAGCGAATCATCCACTTGATAACGGCCATATATCCTACTCAGTGTGCGAGAATCAGTTTGCTGACTCCCCGGAGCTAAATAGGCCGCCTGGTCGGTATAAGAAATCCCTCCTCCAACGATCCAACTATCCTTGCGGTAGTTCAAATCGAAAGAAATTAGCTGATCGGGAAGATCAATCACCTCTTCATCAAATTGAGAGGTAAATGCCATGCGATAACTCAAACTATCGACAAATAATTTACCGCTTGCTGAAATCTCAAGCCCACTCACTGAAGACATCCCATCCTGGTTAACCCGCTGGGATGTTCCAGCAGCCGGAAAGCTCGTAACGATCGCATCTTCCAATTCCTGTTGGTAATAGGTCACGGAGATTTCATGATCACCAAGTTGGTGTGAAACGCCCGACTCCCAACCGAGGATCTGCTCAGATTGGAGATCTGGATTCGCCAACTGATTAGAAAAAAAAGAAGGGAAAAACTCAGAATCTAATCGACTTGGATTACGATAGGCTTCGCTTGCTCGAGCGTGAAGTCGCGTCCCCGCATTAGTGAGGGTATATGCTGCCCCAAGGTTCCACGCGAAATCACCACCAAATTCATTATTATCATCATATCTTCCTCCTGCCTCCAGAAGAAGTGCCTCAATCGGCCGATAATACAAATTGGCATAAGCGCCAACGATGTCTTCATCGACACTCCGATCACTAGAATTCTCGAAGCTGCTTATTGAACTCTCAAGTCCGCCAACTACGGTCATCCCTTCACTAAGCACAAACTCGTTACTCCAATTAATGGTCCATCTTTCTTGGTCTGTTCCATAAAGGCTTGTCCCAAAATCCCCTCGATAGTTCTCGTAATAAACACCCGTGGTCAGGAGTGATTTCCAACCAGAATTAGGCTGGTAGGAAAGATTTGCTGAAAGTAAAGCAGTCTCAGTTTCAATCTCCGAATTCGAAACACCAAAAACGTTAGACGCACGAGTTTTGAGTAAGTTGTCAGTCCCTCGGTAACTCACCTTTAGGCGAAGGTCACGATCCAACTGCCATTCCAGAGCCAAGTTAATAAAAGCCTGATCATAATCATGAAGCGAAAGAGCTTCATAGGTATCATTCCCAGAAAGTTGAGAACCCACCTCGATCCCATAGGAGAAATCCTCAAGCTGCCCGCGTGAACTCAATCCAGTCCGAAATGTTTCGAAACTGCCACCCTCAGCAAAAAACTGGTGTTCAGGATCTCCCGAGCCTACCGAAGTTTCATAGCCGATCACTCCACCACCAGCACGCGTTCCGTAAAGAACACTTTGCGGCCCACGTAGGACTTCAATATTTGTAATCTGCCCTAGCTGTCCATTTCCGAGAAAATTCCCTAAAGGATTAGTATTATCGGAAACCCGAATACCATCCACCATGATCTGTTGGTATCGGCTCGGAAGACCACGAATAATCACTGACCCGGTATTTCCCATCAGTCCGGCAGTCGAAAGCAGCTGCGTTCCCGGAATTAAATCAAGCGATTCTAGCAATCGATGTCGTTGCATCCTTGCCAATTCATCGCCAGTGATAATGCCCACTGATGAGACGTTTTCATCACTGGATGACTCAATCCTTCGTGCAAGCACAGTTAATGGATCCAGTTCCTCGATTTTTTGGCCGGAAGAAATTCCCGCGCCAAAAGATCCCGTCAGTCCGATGAGGACGAGTTTTTTTATGTTCATTTACTATTCTAAGACGGGAACCTGAACTCCGCAGATTCCTTGTTGTCAAAAGACTTCAGGCTGGCGATCTGGCTCGCTCAATTCCCTAAGGAATTAAACTTACAGTGGCGGGACCGCTCCGGAATACGTCAAATTCGACTTCACCGGATTCCCCATCAATTTCCTGCCCG
>DIHU01000125.1:0-10156 GCA_002420315.1 Akkermansiaceae bacterium UBA5688 | reverse complement strand
AAAATAAAGCGGGCCACCTCTTATTATCTCATCACCTAGTTAAACATCCATTCAAACCTAAACGCCAATCGAGAAACTAAGACTTATCAGAGCACCCCTGCTCGAAGAATTTTTTGCGTTTTCTATGGATCACAGATCGACAAAGGCCCACTGCTGGTTTAACTTCTCGAACGTCGCTATTTCCTGAAATTGCGATTATCTCCAAAAAGACTTTCTGCCTCAATGAGCCTGCGCATTTGTATCATCCCCTGTTCCTTTTTCGTTATTTTTGGCATGGTGAGCTGTTCCAAATCTAGAACGACCTATAATCCGGAAATGGGGCCGTTTGATGAAGACGGAAACTACATCGAAGCGTGGGCGGATAACCCTCCAAAACCTGCCCTAGTATTGAGCGGCCGAGACCCAAAACCGGCACCTACCATTACAAGCAATCCTAAACCAATTTACAATCCAAATCCTGCTCCTACAACAAGACCAAAACCAAAACCTGTCGTTGTTAAACCTAAAAGAATCAGACATTTGGTCAAAAAAGGAGACACCTTATGGGGTTTAGCGCGAAAATATGGCACAACGGTCTCAAAGATCAAAAAAGCAAATGGACTCAGGAGTGACGTGATCCGGGCAGGGAAAACCTATCTGATTCCAAAATAGAACCCGATTCCTGAAAATTAGAGGTAGTGGAACCAAGTATAGTAAGGAAAAGATGAAAGTCCTTTCCCCCTCAGCCTACTTTTTTTTACTCGCAAATATTACGTGCGCGCAAGAAGACCCTGAATTAACCGGGCCGGGTCTTGAAATTGGACTTATATCAGAAGCTACTGGAGTAGCACCTGGAACACCCCTGACACTTGGCTTGCACATTCATCATCTTCCCGGTTTCCATACCTATTGGAAAAGTCCCGGAATTGTTGGTATGGCTACTTCAATCGAATGGCAACTCCCCGAAGGATTCACCGCTTCCGAAATCCGTTGGCCCTATCCGGAGAAGACCTTTATGTCCAAATACCCCTGCCATGGATACGAGCGGGACGTGACGCTAATCGTAGAGATCACACCGCCGGACCAAATCACGACCAAAGAGGTAAACTTTAAAGCAAAATCCGCGTGGATGTGCTGCGCCAAAGGCTGCTTCCCGGGCTTTGAGACCTTTACGATAACGCTTCCAGTAACTAAGAAGCCAAAAGCTGTATTGTCCGCTAAGGCTCATCTATCAAAAGCATTCAGCGAACTCCCCTTACAAAATCATAATATCAAAGGCATCCTCAAAAGCAGACCGGACAAAAAAATGATTACGCTCAGTTTTCAAGGTGATTTTAAGGAACCGCTAGAAGAAGCCTATTTCTTTTCCAGTGACGGCCAAATCTCTTCCGATCAAGAACAAAGGTTCATAGCAGAAAAAGATGGATCAATCACTCTTGAAATCGCTCGGTCTGAATTCTCTCCTCAAGGCAAAACCACAATACCTGGAGTATTAAAAATTGGGGGCCGCCACCTTGAAATCGAGGCCAAGCCCAAACGCTAACCAAGTTGCTCCCTTTAAAAAAAAGGTGAATCTTTTAACCCTGAGCGCATGACAATTTCACAAATTGTCACTACTCAAATAAAGCTATCGGAACCTCATTTTTTCGTCACTTTGACTCATCTCTGCGCTTCAAGAAACTTCAACTTTCCGCCCTTAAAGTCACAGAGCGACCGTGAGCATGTAAACCTTCCATTTTGGCGAAATGTTCAACTACCTTCTGCGATTTACGCACCGCCTTCTGGTCCATCCGAACCACGCTCGCTCGCCGCTGGAATTGATCGGCCCGCAGGCCCGAAAACGAGCGTCCAGAGCCCTCGGTTGGCAAGGTATGACTCGGTCCAGCCAGGAAATCGCCAACGGCTACTGCTGAGTAATTCCCTACGTAAATTGCGCCGGCTGTGCGAACCTGATCTAGCCATTTATCTTCGTTCTTTGCTACCAGAACCAAGTGCTCTGGCGCCCAATCATTTACAATCGAAATCGATTCACTCATTGATTTCGTCAGCAAAAGAAAGCCAGCCTTCCTCAGGGCCTTGGTTGCGATCTCACGACGAGGAGTCTCACTAAGCTGAAACTCTAGCTCCCGCTGAATTTTTTTAAACAGCCTTTTGGAATGTGTGACCACTCCAACGACAGAATCAGGTCCGTGTTCCGCTTGAGCCAAAAGATCCGATGCTAAGAAGCACGCATTCCCGGTCGCATCAGACGCAATTAAGACCTCACTTGGCCCAGGAAGGAGGTCGATCGAAACTGCCCCTAACATCTGACGCTTTGCTTCCACTACAAAGCTATTGCCAGGCCCGAAGACCTTGTCAACCGGCGCTATCGATCTTGTTCCGAGCGAAAGCGCTGCAATTCCGTGAGCCCCTCCAGCTTTGTAAATCTCGGTCGCGCCTGCGGCTTCGAGCGCATACAACAGATCGAAGTTAACTCTTCCATCTCGTCCTGGTGGTGTCGCCGCCACAATTTCAGGCACACCTGCCGCTTGCGCAAATCCTGCCGTCATCAGGGAAGTCGAAACCAAGGGTGCTTTGCCACCTGGCACATAAACCCCCACTCGGTCAAAAGGTACGAATCGCTCGCCCACTTCTACTCCTTGCGGATTCTTTGCTTTCCAGTTCTTACGAAGACTCTGAGCCGCAAAAGCATGAATATTTTTCAACGACGACTTGATGGCATCTTTCGTTTCCCGGCTCACAGAATTGCGTGCCACTTCCAATTCGGCATCGGTCACCTTTAACGACTTTGCAGTGAGGCTCGCCCCATCAAATTTCTTCGCGAAAGCGATCAAAGCACGATCTCCTCTCTGAGCCACTTCGGAAACAATTTCAGCCACCGCATCCGAAACGGTATCGCTAGGGATCGCTCGGCGATACAACTTTTTGACAAAAGCGGGGTAGGCTTTGTCCTCGTAAGTAAGAATCTTCATGGCGGTTACTAAGCTTGGATAATCAAAAGGACAAGCTGTTGGATCAACCGTTTAGCTTCTCGAGACTCTTAGCCAGAAATTTCCCGTCTTTACGGAAAAGCTTTCCATCGAAGTAAATCTCTCCTCCTCCGTAGTCCTTACGCTGAATATTGACCATATCCCAATGCACTGTAGAGCGATTTCCATTGTCAGCCTCCTCGTATGCCTGGCCTGGAGTAAAATGAAAGCTTCCGGCAATTTTTTCATCAAAGAGAATATCCCGCATCGGCTCGCGAACAATGGGATGAAAACCGATCGCAAATTCACCAATATAGCGTGCCCCCAGATCACTATCGAGAATCTTATTCAATTCACGGGTCATACCACCATCAGCCTCAGCCTTGATGATCTTACCTTTTTCAAAAGTAA
Source organism: Akkermansiaceae bacterium UBA5688 (assembly GCA_002420315.1). Lineage (GTDB taxonomy): Bacteria > Verrucomicrobiota > Verrucomicrobiia > Verrucomicrobiales > Akkermansiaceae > SW10. Next base: position 6,797 of record DIHU01000125.1, on the reverse strand, counting down.
GCCTAATACCGTCGAAACTGATTCCTCGGTAAATGGTAGGCGCATTGTAATAAATCACCCCTTCCACCGAATCCTTAATTGGAGCCGTAAAAACCTCACCATCTGGAATATTGTTCTGCCCTCCACAAGCAATCGCCGACATATCCTTGATTGAAAAGCGAAGGTCAGTTCCATTCCCTAAGATATGGACCTCATTAGCTTTCTCCATGAATCGCTTTAAGGCATTCATCGAGGGGAGGTAGCTCTTATAGTCAAGTAAGCAGGCATCAAAGTAAAAATTCTCAAACGCTTCTGTACTCATTCCCGCCTGCTGCGCCATTGCGGGATGTGGCCAACGCAGGACACACCATTTCGTTTTTTTCACTCGGTGATCCAAAACCTTCCGAAGATATTTCATCGCCGTGCCCATCTTCTTGGCGGGCACATCGCTAGTTTCGGTAATATTATGAGATCCGCGAATCGCAATATAAGCATCCATATCCTTCATCTCACTGAGGAGATGCTTAGACGTCGCTTGATATTGATCATCGGTTGCACCCATAAGCATTTCTCGACTCAGACGATTTGATCCAAGTCGCAAAAACGGCACCCCTTTCCTCAAGCGAACTTCGCGAACTAAGGCGACCGCCATATCTTCTGGCGTATCAACGAGGTCGAGGAGGATCTTCTCACCCTTTTTCAGAGCGGTGGAATAGCGAACGAGTTGCTGTGCAAGCTGAATATACCTTGGATCCATACTTGAAACAAACCGTGCAAAGAAGAGTTGGACAACCAGAAAAGACTCTGTGACTCAAAATGTTTATCTCAAGCGGTCAACGACTTTTCTGACGCCACTCTGCAAAAGATTGCCCACTCGGATTTTCTGGATCGGGAAGGTGAGAATTTGCGTCAAGCTTTCGACCGAGCTCAGAATCGTCGAAGGCTGCCCCACCAGCACGCCGATTCGTGCCAGACTCACAGGAAACCAGACTAGAGCACACAAGCGTTGGAATTGCAAAAATAACGATGATCTTCATAAGGGAACTATGTCTATTTAGGCATCCTCTGCAAGAGTCAGGAAAAAATCTAACAAAAGAATCCAAGAAAAACCTATTTAGCCCCTTCGAGCATCCGCACTGCTGCCTTGGAAAGGGCTTTCTCCAGTTCCTCCGGCATCCCGTAATCGGGAAGCTCCTTAATGAAAATTGCCCAATCACGCTTCATGCCAGATCCAAGATAGGCATTCAGACGGGTCGCCACCGTCGAATCAGCCAGTTCTTTTTCCGTCTTGTAGGACTTTGTAAGAATATCACGAATTTCCCCAAACCGAGTGAGATAATATTTTTGGTGGTAACCTTCGGCGTAAGTGAACTTTCCAACTGAAGCAATCGTTGTTTGTATGTCATCGACTTCAAGCCCCTGCTTTAACGCAGCACCAGCCCGAGAATTCTCAGCTGCGATTTTTTGCCCCTCGTCGTGATAAAAGACAGCATTCATATACTGTCGAGATGTATTAATCTGGTCGCATCGATGAGCCGACCAAAAGATCTCCAGAAGATCTTCGTATTTTAAAATCTCAGGATCGTAATCAATGGAAATCACCTCGGTATGCTTTCCCAAGTTATAATAGGTAGGATCCGACTTTTTACCGCCCGCATAACCAACACGTGTGCGGAGAACACCTTTGAGACTTCCGAACTCGGAGTCAGGCCCCCAAAATCAGCCTAAACCAAAGGTCGCAGTCTCAAACTTCACCTTCGAAGTCTTCGCATCAAGGGGAAGACTTGTAGCCGAAACCTTGCCATCTGCTTTAGGGAGCGATTCTGCAAGTCCTGACATCACTGCCAAAATTGCGACCGCTCCAAGAATGATCAATCTAATTTTCATATCGCTTATAAAAATAATGACACAAAAGAATATTTATTCCAGCTCAACCGTCACTCTGGATTTTTCTTTGCATGAAAGCCGATTCCAACAAAGTCTTGTCTAGCGGAATGGCTGAACCACAAAATGTCTTCGAATTCGCCGAACGGGTGCTGATGTCCACTTCGCTGGGGGACAAACTTGCCCACGCTCCGGTCGCATTGACCCTTGATCCACCAAAACGAGGCAGTTTTATCGCTCCTTCTCTTCCCGGACGTCCCGATCACCTTAAACCAAAATCGAACGACGGAAAATCGCCGTTCCCCTCGGCTGATCAAATCCACAATGAAGAACAGCGTGGTATTTTACTCCATTTCTTCGCCAACCATGAACTCCTTGCCGTCGAGCTCATGGCACTCGCTTTGCTCAAGTTCCCAGATGCTCCCGATTCTTTCCGCAAAGGGATCCTGCGAACCTTGCAAGAAGAACAAAACCATACCCTTTGGTATCTCGAGCGGATGAAGGACTGTGGGCTCAACTTTGGAGATTACCATCTCAGCCCCATGATCTGGTCACATATTTCCTCCATGGAAAGTCCACTTGATTACGTCTCTCGCCTCTCTCTCACCTTCGAACAAGCCAACCTCGACTACGCGAAGCATTATTCCCAAGTCCTGGCCCGAGCCGGAGATCATAAGACCGCTGACCTTCTTTCCAGAATCTACAGGGACGAAATTGCCCACGTCGGCTACGGGCTCAAATGGTTACGTCGCTGGAAGCAAAAGGCCCAATCCGATTGGGACGCCTGGCATAAACAACTCCACTTCCCTCTCTCCCCCATCCGCGCCAAAGGCCTAGCACCTTTTAACGAAGAAGGTCGCCGCAAAGCTGGAATGGACGAGCACTTTATTGCCTCGATCAGACGTTACCAGGCCTCTCGTGGTCGCAGTCCAGATCTTTACTGGTTCAATCCAGATGTTGAACTTGCTGCCAACGACATCAACTGGAAGGCACCCCAACGTCTCGAAAAACTCGCAGCCGACCTCGAATTCGCCTTCGCACTCGCCGCACCCTCGTCTGACGATCTAATGCTTCTTCGCAATCAACCCAGCGATAGACACCGTGAAGCCCTCGCTCATCACAATCTCACATTTCCCGAAGTTTCGCCGATTTCTGAACTCAATCACATCCGAAAAAATAGAAAAATAAGAGCGGAGCAGCCTTGGGGAATTCCAAACCCAACCCTCCTGTCAAAAAACCTCGGCCTCGAACTCCGTGGCCTGCTCGACGATTCGATTTCCGCCCGAATCTGCCGCAACTCAGAAGAAATCCAGGCCTTCATTGAGGAAAGCACACACCCCAACTGGCTTGCTAAACCTCTTCTCAGCTCGGCAGGCCGTGGCCTCCTCAAATTCACCTCTGACCTGATACCCTCGATCAAAGAGGACCACCTCATAGAGCCTTGGCTGAACAAAGAGCAGGAATTCTCGCTTCTTTACCAATCAAATCCAAGCGACCAAGGCGGCCTGCGTTTCTTAGGCATTTGCCACCAAGAGGTTAGCCATACCGGAAAATGGATCTCGTCGACCTCGGTTCCCAAACCCGCCAATGGCCTTCCTACAGAATACTCTCGCCTCGTCGCCAACGAAGTCCTTCCCGCCGCAAAAAAAGAAGTCAAGAACGCCCTTAGCAAACTACTGGAATCCCACAATTACCACGGCCCAGTCTGCATTGACTCCTTCCTGCACCGCACCTCGGAAGGCCTAGAATGGCACCAAGTCAGCGAAGTAAACGCCCGTTGGTCTATGGGAAGGCTCGCTCACAATTTACGCCTCAAACTTTGCCCAAATCGTTCTCTCACCCTAACGACCATTCCGAAAGACGTTCCTCTTAACAAAAGCACGATCTTCCTAGGCGATCCCACGACCGCCCACACTCGTATACCGATTGCCATCATTCAAAATTCATGATTGGACCTTCGGCGTTCGGCGTTCACACTCCACTCCATGAGCGATCTTTCTAATGCCATCAGCATTCACCCCTATTTTAAAGTCCAAGAAGGCAAACTCGACGCCTTCAAGGAAACCATGAAGGAGTTCGTGTCCCGCACCAGCACTGAAGACACCTGTCTCTACTACGACTTTTCAGTGAATGGAAATATTGTCTTCTGCCGCGAAGCGTATATTGGTGCTGCCGGTGTCCTAAAACACCTCGAAAATGTAGGTTCTTGTATCGAAGAAGCCCTAGCTTTCTCTGAGCTCTTTCGCCTTGAGCTCCACGGCCCCGCCGACGAACTCGACAAACTTCGCGAACCTCTCGCCGAACTCAATCCTGAGTTCTTCGCACATGTGACAGGCGTTGCGAACTAATTTAATCAAAACTACCGTTAGATATGCCGACGAAGAAAGAAATTCAGGATCTCTATTTCATGGATGCGCGTTTCAAGCTCCTTGAAATCGCCTCCTTCCTAGATCGTGTCGATCGCCACGAAGGCGATGCAGACTTTCGTCACCCCGCCTTTGCAAAGGCACTCGCGGCCATGCAAAACCCTCCAGAAGGCACGACACGCGCACAAGCTGTTCATCTCGCCTTTTCAGATCATTCCACCGAGCCCGCCCAATCCGCAGGAATTCAATTCGCGTATGGTGCGCACAATGAGGAGGTGAAATCATGAGATATATTGAGCCCCATGCCCACATGGTCAGCCGCACGACCGCGGACTACCAAGCAATCGCTCAAGTCGGCTGCGAAGCTCTCTGTGAGCCCGCCTTCTGGGCCGGATACGACCGTGCCTCTCCACAAGGATTTTACGATTACTATAGACAACTTACCGAATACGAGCCGGCCCGTGCTGCTAAGTTCGGCATCAAGCATTTCTGCTGGCTCTGCATCAATCCAAAGGAAGCCGAAGACCCGGTCTTCGCACGTGAGGTAATGTCTCTCATTCCTGACTTCATCGACAAGCCCACAGTTCTTGGGATTGGTGAAATTGGGCTCAATAAGAACACTAAAAATGAACTCGCTATTTTTGAAGAGCACGTAGAAATTGCTAAGAAATACGATCAGGCCATTCTTATTCATACCCCCCATCTTGAAGACAAATTTAAAGGCACACGCCTTATTCTCGACGCTCTCAACAACGCTAACGTAGATCGTAGCCGCGTCATCATTGACCACGTTGAAGAGCATACGGCACCCCTCGTTCTCGATCAGGGCTACTGGGCTGGAATGACTCTCTACCCCGAATCGAAATGCTCCCCTGCCCGGGCTATCGACATCCTTGAAACTTTTGGAATGGAAAACATCTGGATGAACTCCGCCTGCGACTGGGGCATCTCGGATCCTCTCGCCGTGATTAAATGTGCCCTTGAAATGAAAAAGCGTCAGCATTCTTCTGAGATCATTGATAAAGTCATCTTCGAAAATCCAAAAACCTTCCTCTCACAGTGCCCAAATTTCGCGCTTTAATCAGCGCAGCCCGCCGGGCCTTTATGCGAGGCAATGGGTGACAGTCGAAACTCGCAACAGGACAAGCACCCAGATCTGCCATTCCTACCCACTTGCGAACCCCTTCCGGTTTTACCGTGTCGTCGTAATCGAAAGGTAATTCCTTGCGGCAACCGCCACCAACGCTATGAAGCGGGGGTGAAGTTTGAAAGCCACCACCTCGCCTACTGCACCAACATTCATCCTGCCGAGAGTTGGGATGAGACTTTCCATGTTCTCAAGACTGATGTCCTAGCGGTGCGCGATCGTGTCGCTTCCGGCAAAAAGTTCGCTATCGGCCTTCGGCTCTCGGCTCAAGCGGCTCCTGAACTTCTCGAAGACGATCACCTCGATCAATTCGAATCCTGGCTGGCGCAAGAAAACTGCTACGTTTTTACAATTAACGGCTTTCCTTATGGGGCCTTCCACGGCACTCGGGTCAAAGAAAATGTCTACAAGCCGGACTGGACCCACATGAGCCGGCTTGTTTACACCGAGCAACTTTTTACGATCATTTCGCGCCTTTGTCCGGCCGAATCAGGTGGTTCAGTCTCAACCCTCCCAGGTTCCTTTAAGGAATTTGGAGCCGACGAAAACCTTATTTTCGCAAACCTTTATTCTTGCGCACTTACCGTCGAAACCCTCGCAAAAGAAACAGGCAAAGACCTCCACCTCGGCCTTGAACCCGAACCACTCGGCCACTTCGAAAACACTGAGGAAACCATCGCCTTTTTTGAGCGCTTTTTTGCTTGGTGTGATATCGAGGAACTCGATTCTAACCCGATCAAAAAGCACATCGGCATCAACTACGACACCTGCCACTTCGCTCTCGAGTTCGACGACTGCCACCAATCGCTAAAGGCCCTCACCGAGGCTGGACTTCGCATCTCAAAAATTCATCTCTCCAACGCTCTCTCTTTCGACCCGCAAAATCCCGAAGCTCTCGAAGCGATACGGCCCTTCGACGAACCGACCTACCTTCACCAGGTCATTCTCAACAGCGACCCTCTTACCCGCTTCAAGGACCTCCCGGAATTTAGAGAAGCCACCACGGCCACCGAAGGCCGAATCCATTTCCACGTTCCGCTATACTCGGAACCCCTCTCGCCCTTGACTTCCACCCTTGACCACGCTGAAGCAGCTCTCACCTATCTCAAGGAATACCCTAAAACATGCCCACACCTTGAGATCGAGACCTACACTTGGGGAGTTCTCCCCGACCAACTCCAGAAACCGCTGACTGATCAAATCAGTGCCGAATACGATTGGGTTCTCTCACGCTAATTTTACCCAAGGTGACTTCTAGACTACTTGAAGCAACCTCTCTAATCAATTCAGGAGTCTAAATTGGATTAAAAAAATAATTTTTTAAAGTTTGTTGCTTGCCAAAATCCACCTTGTTTCTGAGAGTCCGCTCGACGCGGAGGGGTGGCAGAGTCTGGTTTAATGCACCGGTCTTGAAAACCGAC
>DIHU01000140.1 GCA_002420315.1 Akkermansiaceae bacterium UBA5688 | reverse complement strand
AGGAATACTGCTAGGAATTTGCTTCTGGCAGAAAGTCCGTGAAGAACGAATTTGGGCGGAATACATGGGGGAGAAAGGGGGTTGATAGGTCGCGACCAAGGCCGCCTCGGGGTATGATTAAGCCAATTGGCAACTCAGCCAACACCCACCCGCACGAAGGGCCGTCAGCGCAGCTTAGAATCCACAAACTCCGGCACCCAAAATAACCAGTTCGTTCTCCCCCTCACCGACTGGAGCCATGATTGTCTGAACCCCATGAGGGTCAACCATGGTCGAATGCTCTTACAAGCCATTGCCCGCTCGCTGCCACGCCCGTTCCGATTACAAGAAGGGAGCAAAAAGATTGCGGAAATCACCTGAAAATTCTTATTGAGATCCATTCTCAACAAATTAGATTCCCAACGTAATAATGAACGCCAAAGCAACTTTCGTCTCGCTCCTCACCCTCCCGCTCTTTTTCCTCACCGGTTGTGACACGGAGGAGAAGGAAAACGCCAAACTGACCTCTCCCTATAAGGTCATCACGACTTGCACCATGGTCACGGACATCGTGAAACAAGTGGTGGGTGACAAAGGCGAGGTCGAAGGACTGATGGGTGAAGGGGTCGATCCACACATGTACAAGCCCACACGGGACGACCTTTCCACGCTCAAGGATGCTGACGTCATCTTTTACTCCGGGCTGATGTTGGAGGGCCGGATGGCCGATAGTTTCGCGAAATTGTCCCGCTCTTCCATTCCTTGCTTTGCCGTCACCGAGCTCCTCGATGGTGAGTTCCTTCTGGAGCCTGAAGAATTTGAAGGTCACTGGGATCCTCACGTTTGGAATGATGTCAGCGCGTGGATGAACGCGACCGAAGCCGTGAGCAAAGCCCTGGGAGAGCTCGATCCCGACAATGCCAAGACCTACGAGAAAAATGCGGCCAACTACATTGCCGAGCTCAAAAAGGTGCACGGATACGCCAAGAAGTCGATTGCCACCATTCCGGAGAAAAGCCGGGTCCTGATCACCGCACACGATGCCTTCAATTATTTTGCCCGGGCATACGGGATCAAGGTCAAGGCGGTCCAGGGTGTTACCACCGCCTCTGAACCTGATCCTGCCACCATCAACAGTCTGATCACTTACATCGTGGAGAATGACATCAGGGCCATCTTCGTCGAAAACATCGTCTCTGATCGCAACCTGCAGGCTGTGATCGAAGGCGCCAAGGCACAAGGACACGAACTGACCGTCGGTGGAACTTTGTTCTCCGACGCGACGGGACCTTCGGGGACCTACGAAGGGACCTATCTGGGTATGGTCGATCATAACGTCACTCTCATCACCCGAAAGCTGGGTGGCACCGCACCTGAAAAAGGCCTCAACGGGAAACTCTCCGGGAAATATTGAAATTTCTCCAAAAGGAGTTATCCCCAGACGCAGTGCCTGATTCCAACTGCCTCAGCGTTAAACATCTCACGGTTTGCTACGACCGCAAACCTGCGTTGTGGGAGGCCCAGGTTTCCATTCCGCAAGGAACGATGACCGGGATCGTCGGGCCCAACGGGGCCGGGAAGAGCACTTTCCTGAAGGCCATCCTTGACCTCATCCCCGCGACTTCCGGATCGGTCAAATTTTTTGGCGAAGACTACCGGAAGGTCCGCCATCGCATCGCTTACGTTCCCCAACGCGAAAGCGTCGACTGGGACTACCCCATCTCGGCTCGCGAGGTTGTTGTGATGGGACGATACCGTAGCATTGGCCTCTTTCGCCGGGTGAGTCGCGAAGACCGCCGCAAGGCTGACGAAGCCCTCGATCGCGTCGGCATGCTTGACCGCGCCGACAGCCAAATCGGATCGCTGTCAGGAGGACAGCAACAACGCGTTTTCCTCGCTCGCGCGCTCGTTCAGGAAGCTGATCTCTACCTGATGGACGAACCCTTCGCGGGGATTGATGCGACGACCGAGCGAGTCATCCTCGAGCTCATGCGGGACCTTCGGGAATCGGGAGCAAGTTTGGTGTGCGTCCATCATGATCTGCCGACCGTAGCCGACTACTTCGATCACCTTGTCCTTCTCAACCTCCGCGTCGTTGCCAGCGGTGCGATGAATGACGTCTTTACTCGTGAACAGCTCACGCAGTGCTACGGTGGACGGCTGGACCTCCTCTCGAAGCTCGCCGACTCCCTCGCCAAGCTGGAGGCCCTTCGCTCGTAGACTCTCATGAACTCCCCCGATTCGTGGATCCTTGCTTCAAGCTGGCTTGACCGGCTCATCGAGGCAGTGAGGTCACCTTCTTACAATTTGAAAGTGATATACCTCGGCGTGACCTCACTGGGACTCGCCGCCGGGGTTTGCGGGTGTTTCCTGCTTTTTCGGAAACGCTCGCTCCTCAGCGACACCATCGGACATTCGACTCTTCCCGGAGTTTGCATCGCCTTCCTCCTCTATGCCCGTTGGGGCTCGGGCGGAAAGTCCTTTATCGCGCTCATGATCGGAGCCCTCATCACAGGATGGCTGTCGGTCAGAGCGGTCCAATGGATCAAAAATAATTCAAAAATCAAAGAAGACGCCGCCCTCGCCATTCCTCTCACGGTTCTTTACGGGCTCGGGGTGGTTCTCCTCTCGGTCGTACAGGATTCGAATCTCAATCTCCAGGGTACTTCGGGACTGGAATACTATCTCTTCGGAATGGTGGCATCCATGATTCAGGCAGAGGCCATCATGCTTGCCATCGTGTCCCTCGGAGCGCTCACCGTGATTTCCCTCTTCTTCAAAGAACTCAATTGCCTCAGTTTCGATGAGGACTTCGTGGCCAGCCAGGGACTACCACACCGCTGGCTGGACGAGGTTTTGATGCTGACCTGCCTGACCGTAACCATCGCCGGTTTGCAAACCGTCGGGCTCTTGATGATCATGGCTGCGTTTATCATCCCTCCTGCAACCGCCCGGCTGTGGACTGACTCCATGCCCTGGACCCTCGCCATTGCCGGATTCGTTGGAGCGACTGGGGCCCTTATCGGAGCCATCGCCAGCGCGGTGATCTTTCGTCTGCCCGCTGGTGCCGCGATCATCCTCGCTTCAGCACTTCTCTTTAGCTTCAGCATGTTGTTCGGCAGCAGAAAGGGATGGGTCGTGAGACAGCTAAAAGTAGCCCGCCTTGAAAAACGACTCTCAGAAAACCAACTTCTTCGTGACCTTTTCGACCGGCTTGAGGCCCAGCAAAAAGTGAGACTTCTTGCGGGCCTCGATTTTAGTCGTGATCTGGCCCAGGTCTCTCTTCCTGTTCACGACATCCTCAAAGATCGCGGTTGGTCGCAAAGAAAAGAACGGTCCGTAGCACGATCGCTTTCCAGCCAAAATCTGCTCAAATTCGAAAGGGGCGATTGTGTGCAACTGACTACCCGAGGTCTCGAGCGAGCCATCGCAGTAGCCCGCACCCACCGCCTTACCGAACTCTATCTCATTGAGCATGCCGACGTGGCTCCGGCGCGCGTTCATCAATACGTCGAAAAAATCGAAGAGATCACAAACCCTGAGATTGCTTCAGATATCCACCAGCTTTTCTCCAACGAACTCGAGCAAGCTCTGATTCCAGCCGAACCCCATCGAGGAGGGGATACATCATGAACTGGAACATCATTGATACCTGGCTCCTCGTAACAGCTTCCTTGATTGCGATGGCCTGTGTCCTCCCGGGCGTTTTCCTTCTTTTAAGCCGCCAAAGCATGGTCGCCCACGGCATTGCTCATGCCGTGCTCCCGGGCATTGTCATTGGGCATCTCGTATCCGGCGGAGTCGAAACCCCCGCTCTTCTCACCGGAGCGATCATTGCCGGAATCCTCTGCACTGTTTTCACCCGCTTTCTTCATCGCTTCAGTGGAGTCGAGGAGGGAGCAGCGCTCGGAATCTCCTTCACCACCCTCTTCGCAATTGGCCTTATCATGCAACGACTGCTGGCAGACCATGTCCACATTGAACCAAGTCATGTCCTCTTTGGTAATCTTGAGACTGCCATCTTTCAGGTGATTCTCGAAGGCGGTGGTGTCCCCGACGCAGCCTGGAGGGGCCTGTTCGCACTCGCCATCAACCTGGTTTTTGTGGGCTTCTTCTTCAAGGAGCTGACGATCACCACCTTCGATGCCGCACATGGTGACACCGTAGGTGCCCGGCCCCGCCTGACCTACTACCTGCTCATGGCAATGACTGCTCTCACTTGCGTTATCGCCTTCGAAGCAGTTGGTAGCATTCTGGTGGTTGCCATGATGATCGTCCCGCCTGCGATCGCATCCCTCCTGACGAAAAAGTTAAAGACCCTCGTCGCGCTCTCTCTTCTCATTGCTCTCTTCTGCGCCGTCACCGGCTACCTACTTAGCCTCGGATTCCTGGGAGATACCATTTCAGGAGCAATGGGCTTTCCAAAGGTCGGCTCCACAAACGCCGCCGGAGGAATCTCAGTTGTTTGTGGGATCGTCTTCGTGGCCACCCTGATCACCAAAAAGCTCGCAAACCGCAACCCGCGTAATCGCCCCATCCGGTAGCTTGGCTTCGCTGGCTGGCTACCGAACGAACGTTCTGCAGCGAACTTGCCGAGTTACTAGGTGAAGCGATTGGGATGGAAATCGAAGAGCCTAACAAACGCTGACATGACCTTCCCTCTTAATTCAGGCAGATTCTGACTTATGAAATGAACAGGATAGTTTTGATCAGCCTGTAGAAAACACTGGTCTTCGTGACGGTTTTTTGCCTGTTCCCGTTTTTCAAGCTTGGATTCAAGACTCCAGCGCAATTTAGGTTGGTGAAACAACCCCCTTTCACCCCCAAGGGTTCCGCCAACCTCCTGTTTCCGGGACCTTCCCGCCAAAAGAAAATTCCTAGCAGTAACAGAAAAAGGAGTCATCTCTCTTGGAAAAAATTGCTAATCAGAGCGTATAAAACACACTCAAATGAAGACTTTAAGCCACCATATTATGCTCGCGCTCTGCGCGACAGGCTTCGCGTTTTCTCAAATCCACCCTGTCATCATCGACAACTGCACTAAATGCCACGGTGGGGTAAAACAAAAAGGTGGCCTTGATCTTCGCACCATCACTGCCGCTCTCGAAGGCGGCGAAACCCACACCGCCCTCATTCCAGGAGATCCAAAGGCAAGTCCGCTTTACCAGGTTGTTCAAGTCGACTCCGATCCACACATGCCGCCAAAAAAACAACTCCCGGCCGAGGAAATCGAAGCGCTCAAAACTTGGATTACCGATCTGAAAATTACCCCACCCAAACAACTCGTCCTCCCCGATCCCAGCAGACAGCCCACCGCAGTCATTGACCAATTAATTCACAGCAAATGGCAGGCTGAAAAAGTCGCCCCTGCACGACGCTCGAGTGATACCACTTTCGTGCGTCGTATCTACCTTGACCTGCTCGGCCGAATCCCCCGACTTTCCGAAATTAATTCCTTCCTTGCCGACCAAAACCCAAAGAAACGGGACATCCTCGTCGACCACCTTACCGACACCGACGACTACGCCGATCACCTCGCCCAAGTCTTTAACATCGTTTTCCTAGACCGCGCTCACCTCCGCAAGCGCAGCCACAGCAATCGCAAACTCTGGCTCGATTACCTCCGCTGGGCCTTCAAAACCAACCGACCCTGGGACCAAATCGGCCGCGACCTCGTCCTAGCTCGCCCTAAATCGGACCAAGAACGTGGCGCCTCATGGTTCATTCATGACCAACGTGACGACCACAGCCAGATCGCCATCCGCGTCTCCCGAACCCTCCTTGGCAAACAAGTCCAATGCGCCCAGTGTCACGATCATCCTGTCGCACCCGAGATTGAACAGCGTCATTATTGGGGGCTTGTCGCCTTCTTTAACCGCAGTCTCAATGTCAAGACTCCCGAAGGGCCCCGCGTCGCTGAACGCGCCAGTGGTGGCTACGACAAATTCGCCAACCTCGAAGGTAAAGCAGACGAATCCCAACTCATTCTCTACTCTAACAAAATCATCACAGAAACTGGCGGCAAAAAAATTAATGATTCCGCAGAACTCTACTCCGTGAGCCCTCCCGAGCAATGGTTCCGCAAACTCAAGAAGGACGAAAAACTTAAAAAAGACCTACCCAATCTTCCCGTCCCAAAATTCTCTCGGCGCGAAGCCTTCGCTCAATCCTTCACCAATGATAATCCAGATTTCTCCCGCGCTATTGTTAACCGGCTCTGGGCTCTCATGTTCGGGCGAGGTCTCGTCCACCCCGTCGATCTAATGGACTCCGCCCATCCTTCGAGTCACCCCGAACTTCTCTCTTGGCTCGCACGCGATTTTTCAAACCACCAATACGATCTCCGCCGCCTTATTCGCCAAATCGCCAAATCCTCCTCCTACCAACTCGACTCCCGTCCGGCTCCCTCGGCAGGACAACCCCCGCTCGATTCTTTATTCGCTCGGGCACTCGACAAACCACTCTCTGCCGAAACTTTCACCCGCTCCCTTCGCGTTGCGCTTGGCCATGAGAACCCGAACGATGAAACCCTTCGGAATCACTTCGCGACGATCCTCCCCGACCTTTTTCCGGAGAATTTCTCGCCCTCGGTTCAGCAAACAATGTTTCTGACCAACGCTCCCTTTTTTGATAAAATCATCTCTGAAGCCCCCCTCCTCAGCCGGCTTCAAAATATCGAAAGTCCGCAGGCTCTCATCCGGGAGATCTTCCAATCCGTGCTCTCCCGCGCACCAGAACCCAGCGAACTCGAACGCTCACTCTCCTTCGTCAAAACAAAGAATAAATCCTCAATCCAACAATTCGTCTGGGCTCTCGTTACCAGTGCCGAATTTCGCTTCACTAATTGATGTCCAAGCCCGATCCATCTCAAAACTGCGGTTCTCCGGATCATAACATCCACCGCCGCAAGTTTCTACAAGGTCTATCCGCCGGTGCGGTCTCTTCCATGAGTACTGCTAGGAATTTGCTTTTGGA
>DIHU01000057.1 GCA_002420315.1 Akkermansiaceae bacterium UBA5688 | reverse complement strand
ACCGGTAAATTGGTGGTGCCAACTTTAGGCTACGCTCTTTCACTTCTTTTTTTAGAACTTCAATGGCTTTGTCTAACTGAGGGTCCTTACCGGAACTTAGATCCCCTGGTCTCACGTCGACGATGAAGTGGGGGACTGCACCATAGAGCTCCATATCTTCGCCATTATGAGGGAGGAACCAGCCGCGGCCTGGCAGGCGCATACGACCGAGCTCGAGAATGGTTGCAGAGCCAGTAGAGATTACACCTCCAGCAGTCGGGGTTCCGACGAGTTTTCCCCGGTCGATAGTTTTGATGGCGTGGGAAAAGATTTCAGCATTTGAAAATGAATTTTGATTGCAAATTACAACGATAGGCTTGTTCCAGCTCGCGTAGACGTGGCGATCCTGTGGGTAGCCCGTCGCGCCGTTACGGCCCACGGTATAAGCGTGCATAGGTTGTGTTAACACAGTGAGAAGGTGATCACAGGTAAAGCCGCCTCCATTATCGCGAACATCGATAATAAGGCCATTTTTCCCTGCTCCCCTTTCGTAAATATGGTGTTCGAATTTCTCGAATTCATCCCACATCATGCGAGCGACGTGAAGGTATCCAATTTTGTCCTTTGAGGCATTTTTCACGAGGGTATTTCGTTTGTCAAGGTGGGCCGATTGGGCAAGCGCCCGGGCTTGTGAATAGCTAATGGGGCGGATAATTACCTCACGTGGTGCTTCTTCGTTCTCTCCTTTCACACTCAGGTGAATGTCACGATCAAGTCGTCCGTTGAGTGTCCGAGTGAGTGAAACATCAGAGCGGATTGCTTGGTCATCAACTTTTAAGATCCGGTCACCGATGTGAAGCCGGCTGCCGGGTCGGTCAGCAGGACCGTTGGGGTGTACGAAGGTTACCTCATTTTTTTTGTCGAGGCGTACGCCGAGATGTGGGGTAAAGCTACGCCATGCTTCGTTGAACTTCCATTGTTTTGGAAAGTCGTTGGGATAGAAACCCATATGAGAGGCGTTGAGTTCCCCTAAAAGAAGAGCCATGACACGAGCGTATTCGTTCGCAGTCGGTGCGTTTGCGGCGGCTAGTTCGTATTTTGTCCTGATCTTATCCCAGTCTCGATTATTGAGTCTTCCATCATAGAAACGATCTCGTAAAACCCGCCAAGCTATTTTGAAACCCATTCGCTGATACTGAACACGGTCCCGATTTATCGGGATGGTGAAAGAGTAGCTGGAAAGACGACCTTTGGTGAAGAAGGACGGCACCCCATCTGCGACCAAATAGATTTTATCGTTGTCGCTGTAGCGGATGATTGGTCCGCTGGCTTTTGCCATAACCGCGGGCTTGGCACCGGCTTTCGCTTCAACACGGTGAATACTGCCATCACTCTGGAAGGTTAGGTTTTTGGAATCAGGCATCCAATGAAGCCGGGAGAGGCTCATTCCGTTAAGGGGAATCCGTTGGATTCTTTTATATAAATCTTCAAAATCGATAGGATCTTGGGGGTCGTCATCTTCTTTTTTGGGCTTTTCTGTTTCGGCTTCTGTAGTTTCTTCCTTCTTTTCCTCTTTGTATTGAGGATCCTTTGACATGGCCCGACGGGCCGACTCGATCTTGGCGTCGCGATCGCTGCGGAAGTGGGTTTTGCGCCTCAGGTGGACGAAGAATAGATCAGTTTGAGTGGAATGACGGCGGCCGGCGAAGGCCAAGATCTTGCCATCCGGAGACCAGACAGGAGAGTAGTCGCTGTCAGGGTGTCGCGAGACGTTGATTGGCTCGCTCTTACCATCGGTAGCGATAATGTAGATATCGCTATTGTAGTTATAATCCTCGACTGCGTAAGCGATATGTTTGCCATCGGGTGACCAGACGTAGGAAGGAGAGGCCCACCCCTCGATGAGCTTTCGGGCCTCCGAGCCATTCGGTTTTGCAAGATAAAGGGTCCCAGGATATTCCACGTAAGCGATCTGCTCTTCGTCGGGGCTTAGTGAGAAGCTATATTTTTGCTTAGGTCCCTTGGTGATGGGTTGATGGTCGAATGATTCGGCATTCCACCAGAACTCTTTAGAGTTAGTTTTTGACATGCGCCAGTAGTTGACGATGACGCCATTGTCTTTCTTGTAATAAAGATACTTTCCGTTTTTGGCGAAGTAGATGTCAGATTCAAGAGCGGGAGAATTAGTCAGTTGATTGGGTTCCTTGAGTAAGGTGTCCATAGCCCAAATTTCACCACCTGCTTCGAAGGCCCATTCGAGACCGGTTGGGGTGACAGTGGCGTCACGAGTGGAGCGAAAAGTGAGGGTCTCGCTCTCGGGATGTTCAAGAGTTGTACGATGGTAAAGATCGATTTTCTCGGGGCTGGCTTTTCCCTGAATAGAGATTGTGTGGAGGTCGAGAAGGTGGCGGTAAACGATGGTTTTCCCATCAGCTGAGATGGCTGGGGCGAAGACGCTGTCGTCAGTATACTGCGTGATTTGACGATCACCTTCTTTGTTGAACTGGTGTTGCCAGATATTATACGCACCGGAGCGACTGGTGACATAGTAAAAGGATTTTCCGTCCGGCGCCCAGATTGGGTAGCGGCAGCCAGTCTTGTCTTTCACGGGCTCGGTGAAGGTTTCCTTTGTAAAATCGTACAACCAAAGTCGAGAAGCTTGTGCTCCCTCATATCCTTTTCGGTAGGAAGGTGCTCCATCGCGAACAATGAGTAGTTTTTTTCCGTCAGGGGAGTAGCGGCCATATTTGGCATTTGCATCAAAGATAATCTCTTCGTCTTCGTTTGGATTTAGGTTTTTTTCGATAAGGCGATAAGGTCTCCGACCGCTGTGATCGCGGTATCCGCGGACAAGAATTACTGGTTTGGTTGGGTGAAGATCCTCTAGAGAGCTTCCTTCCGAATGGAAGGTGATTTGATCTGGGGTGCCACCTTGAATGGGGATTCGGAAGACCTGTTCAGAGCCGGTTCGATCGGAGTTAAAAAAGACAAAGTTTCCATCCCTTGAGACCTTGGGTGTGTCGTCGGGCGCAGGGTGGTAGGTGAGTCGGCTCGCTTTGCCTCCCTGCAGGGAGCTGGTCCAAATATCGCCGGCCCAAGCGAATACTAGTGTCTTAGAATCAGGAGTAATAGTTGCGCTAGATTGGAGTTGGATTTGGCTCATGCCGTTCGATACACCTCCTGTAAGAAGAGAGGTTAGAACGATTGAGGCAGCATTCATGCGGAGTCCAAAAGAAAGGATCCGTGAAGGAGCAGACCAGGTCGGTAGAAGCATATCGTGACCGTGCTCCGTTTTTCTAAAAAGCCAAGAGTGAAAGGCACTTCAATTACGGGAATTCTTAAACCTGAGATCGTTCAATTGCCTAAAATGAGTTTGACCAATGCCCAGACAGTCTTAAAGGGATTTAGAGACGTGCTATGGACCTTAGGGCGATGATTAGAGGAGCCAAAAAATCGGTTCTGGAGAAGATCCGGCTTGTTCGAAAAATCCAGTGAGAGATTAGGTGAAAATACCAATCGCTTACTATGACACTGAGTCACGTGCGCTGGCAGCTAAGTAGTCACGGTTCAGCTTTGCGATATGACTGGCGCTGATTTCCTTTGGGCAAACAGCCTCGCACTCAAATTGGTTCGTGCAGTTTCCAAATCCTTCCTCGTCCATTTGGCGAACCATTCCAAGAACGCGCTGATCCTTCTCAGATTGTCCCTGCGGAAGGTGGTTGAGGTGTGAGGCCTTTGCAGAAACGAAGAGCATAGCTGAGGCGTTTTTACAAGAGGCGACACATGCTCCGCAGCCGATGCAGGCTGCAGCGTCAAAGGCAGCATCAGCGTCAGCCTTAGGGATTTGAATAGCGTGTGCATCTGGCGCCGAGCCAGTACGGACACTGATGTAACCACCGGAAGCAATGATGCGG
>DIHU01000082.1 GCA_002420315.1 Akkermansiaceae bacterium UBA5688 | reverse complement strand
TTAGGATTCTCATCCTGTTCACCTACTCCTCCGCCTCCGGCAACCAGCTGACAGTTTAACCCGGAAAACACCCTGAGTTCAGGGCGCTAAGCCCCTAATCTTGACCCTGAAGGACAATCCCGGCCTTTTTTTGGCCGATTAGCTGTATTCCTCAAAAAAGATTTGCATTCATCGCGGGCTTCCCGTAGTTCCTCCGCCCCGCCAACTCACTTTAAGACCATGGATATCATCAGCAAAATCGAGAAAGAGCAAATGAAGTCAGACGTTACCGACTTCAATGTCGGTGATACCGTAAAGGTCCACAATCGCGTGGTCGAAGGTGGCAAAGAGCGTATCCAGATGTTCCAAGGCATTGTCTTGGCCAAGTCTGGAAGCGGCCTAAACACTGCTTTCACGGTCCGTAAGATCTCATACGGGACAGGGGTTGAGCGTGTTTATTGCGTCCACAGCCCACGAATTGAAAAGGTTGAGGTGGTCTCACGCGGCAAAGTCCGTCGTGCAAAGCTTCATTATCTCCGTGATCGAGTGGGCAAGCGCGCCATCCAGGTGAAGTCAGCAGACTGATTAAAAGTAAACACCCAAGCTTCTTAAGCCGCAGTTAGAGTTTTCTCGCTGCGGTTTTTTGCGCTTCACCTGCGCGCTCTCGTTTCCCACTCTTATCCCCTGTGCGAATCCACTGGGCATTTGTCGTTCTAGCAGTGATCGGGACCATCCTCCTCACGTGGTATCTGCGTACTAAGAGCATGGATTTCCTGACCCCCTCAGGTGTGGAAATCGTAGAATCCGAAGATTCTTCGGATTTCATCGACCTATCTGTAGTGCTTCAGCCGGAAATCAAAGATCAGCCGAATATCAACAGTCCCATCCAGCAACCTGAAACCTCGGATAAAATTACACCGCCAAAGATAAAAGAAATCACCGAATTTGAACTGGGTGATTTAGTCTCTAGGCCAGGACTAGACGCCTACCGGGAGTTCGCCCGTGGAGAATCGCCCGACCGGCTTTTTGAACTTTCATCTGCACTCCGAACACGAGGTGAATTCCAACGCGCCCTCTTGGCCTTTGAAAGAGTCATCGATACAAGTAAAGCTGATCCCAACTCCCGAGCCGAAGCGGCACAAGGAATCTCTGCTCTTACAAAGAACTTACCCAATTGGAACATCGATCCCAGCAACGAAAAAATTCTCAATCTACACCTTGAGATGGCTCATAAGCCATCTGATCATTTGGAAGAAGTTCTTCAAGAGCTTGCAACCCGAATTCGTGAATCTTCAAGTGACCAGCTCAAGATCATCCCGACAATCAACAATAGTGACAATCCCGATGCCCACACTAATAACTCTATCGCCCTTTGGCTTTCAGCCTCCGGTAATAACACAACTTCGTCTGCAGTCATTACCCTTCGACTTACAAGAAACGATAAAGAGCATCTCGAAGCAATATCGTTGGCGGTCTTCAAGGTGATTCGTAATCACCTTACCCAACTAGGCTACCCACCAGCCTCCGAAGACCTCATAAAGGGAGGGGATTATCTTTCCCGGCAAATCACTCGCTTGATGTGGCGGGATTTTGCGCAATCACTTCATCAACCACAAAACGCTCCCGATGCCGCTAGAGAATACCCTGATGAGTCGGCCGATTTGAATTCGGACTAAGTTCACTGCGAAAATTAATTCATATCCCTCCCCCGTAGCCATGATTAAACTGCTCATCACCGCCGCCTTATCGCTCTTCTGGACTGCGATTGCCCAAGAAACTTCCCCTGCAAAGCCTAAAAGCCCTGAAAAACCAAAAATCGAGCGTCTAAACAATGATGAGGTAAAGATTGGAAAAATCCACCTTCATCAAAAGAAGCGGGAACTCAGTTTCAAAGGTGGTATCAACATGACAAAAGGCCTCATCGAATACTTTTTGGCTACCACGAAGAGCGATAAGGTCCACGAAACCCTAATTCTAACTGATGCTTCGCCGACAAACATCAATATCGCGATGAAGCTTCTCGGCATCAAAGAATCAAAGGAACTCTTCGAGATTTTTGATGAAGAAACCTGGAAGCCAACCGGTAAATTCCCGGCTGTTTCGCCAGAAACCCATGCAGCATCGCTGGTCGACATTTTCGTGGAATGGGGCAAAGGAGCAAAGAAAAAGAGGGTTCCTGCCAACGAACTTATTCACCATATCAACTGGCCCAAGAAGGCACCAACCCCAAAGCCTAACGAAGAATTTGAGACCAATGAAGCAACCTTGAGCGTTATGGAGGAGGGCCCCTGGCTCTCAACTGGATCTTACATGCACGAAGGACGATTTAAGGCTGAAATTGGCGGAATTATCTTCGGGATCTACACAAATGAACAAGCAATCGTAAACTTTTTTGGCAAAGATCGCCTTTTAGGTGACGTTTGGATACCAAACGAAAAGAATGTTCCAGAAGAAGGGACAGTTGTCACCGTCGTCGTTAAACCTCATACTCCGAAAAAATGAAGAAGCTCCTGATTTCCTCAATTATCGCTACCTCCAGCCTTAGCTCGATTGCACAAGATAAGGCTCCACTCAAAGGGGCTCATCTTTCGATTAAGCTTGAAACTCAAGAAGTCATCAAGAAAGGGAACAAATTCATTATTAGTCAGCAAAACAAAGAAGGCTACTGGGGTGACCCCGACCTCCCGGCCTTTACTGGCTTTGCGATCAAGTGCCTTCTTCTCGATCCTTCATTCGACCTCGAGGGACCCGTGCCTGCGCCCGTCAAAAAGGGGATCGAATGGCTTTTGTCCCAACAAAAAGAGGACGGTGGAATCTATGGCCGCGGAATGGCCACCTACTCAACCTCTGCGTCTATTATGGCTCTCTGGATTGCCGGACCCGAAAAATATAAAGATCAAATTATGAGTGCTCGCAATTTCTTGATCAATCACCAGACCGATTGGGGAGTTAAAGGCGAAAATGATACCAAATTCGACGGCGGAATAGGCTACGGCGGCTCACGTGCCCACTCTGACCTTTCGAACACTCACCGCGCTCTTGAAGCTCTCTACACCACTCGCGCCCTTGCCACCGACTCCGGTGACAAGAAGGCCATGGAGCTCGACTGGGAAGCCGCCCTCAAGTTTGTCTCCCGCTGCCAGAATCTTCAAACCACCAACAAAGGGGAAAAAACCGGTAACGATGGAAGCTTTGTTTACTACCCTGGAAACTCAAAAGCTGGGGAAGCGGTGGATAGCAAAACTGGACGCGTAGCCCTACGCGGCTATGGCTCCATGTCATACTCCGGACTCCTTTCGCTTGTTTACTCGGACCTAGACGAAAGCGATCAGAGAGTGAAAGCCGTAATCAACTGGCTCTCCGATAACTATACTCTGAAAGAGAATCCAGGCCTTGGGGGGCAAGGACTCTACTACTACTACCATGCCATGGCCAAGAGCCTCGTGGCGGCTAACAAGCCAATCCTAGATGGGAAAGACGGTCTGAAAATTGACTGGCGTTCTGAGCTAGCTGCCACCGTCATCAACGGACAGCGCGAGGACGGTTCATGGATTAATACAGAAGCCAGCCGGTGGATGGAAAACGACCCCGTTCTCGTCACCAGCTATGCAGTAATGACTCTTGAGCAAATTCATTCTTCGTTGAACTAGATCTTTTAATCAAATCCCCAACAAACTCTGCTGATCGGAAAATTCTCAGTAGACGCATCGATGGGATTTTCGTCGTTTCTGATTCAATATTAGGTCGCCTACTATTTCGCTTCACTCTTTTTTCTTCCTAGGAATACCCGCTTAGGTTCACCTTAAAATAGGCTCCCTTGGTCTCCTTCATTATCATTGCGGGCCGGAGCATTTGGAGTTTTCAATCCTTCCTGTCGAATTCCAAGGGTGGCGATTTCATAAACCACCCTTTTGCGACCCTTCCCGATTGAAACCTCAGTCCTCGCAATTTTCGTTCCTAGTAACTGCTCCATCATTTGGACCTCCATTCGCACTGCGTTGGGATACTCCTTATAAATCTTCTTCAGCGGATTATGAAATTCCTCAATTCGAAAACCGGTCTCTGCATCGTAGTGGCACTTGCTAAACCAACCCGACTTATCACGGACGTCAGCCAGCCGGGTTGCTTTTTCGACCAACGATTTCCCAGCCCTAACCTTTGGTTGCCATTGCTCTCTCAGGACCTGAAAGTGATGAAATAGAAGCTTTTCGGGTGCCGAGTCACCGTAAAGTTGTTTCACTCCCTCTAAAACCGCGAGCGTCAGACCAACTCCAGCTTCCGGAAAAAGAGCATTACATTTCGGAGTCAACCGATAGAGCTTTTCAGGGCGTCCTACTTCTTTTTTCGCTCGCGGAATCCGCCATTCTTCCAAAAAACCTAGCTCCGCTAACTTCAAACAATGCTGTTTCACTCCCATATAGCTCATTTTGAGCTCCCTAGATAAATCCGAGACCGGCATTCCCTCGGAGACTTTGATAGCCTCGAGAATAGCCGCCCAAGACGCACGCATCGTCTCTCTATGTGCACCAAAAAACATCAGGTATACCTTAAAATAGGCTCCGACCTTGAATTCGGGAATCTTAATTTTAAGATCTTCACAGTTAAGTTCGTATCAAAACCTCTAACTTTCTATGAAAAAGCTTCTCACCTTTACTGCCGGACTCACGCTCGCCCTCTCAGGAGCGGATCGTCCTAACATCCTTTTTATCTTTTCAGATGATCACGCCCCAAATGCCATTTCATGCTATCCAGGCGGACTCTTCGACGAAATCGCCCCTACCAAAGGCATAGACCGTATCGCTAGAGAAGGAATGCGCTTTGACCGGTCCTACTGCACCAATGCTATCTGCGGACCTTCGCGTGCCTCTATTCTCACAGGAAAACACAGCCACCTAAACGGCTTTATCGATAATAATTCTTCCTACTTTGACGGACTCCAAACCACTTTCCCCGATCTTCTCCGCGAGGCCGGTTACACCACCGCAATGATCGGCAAATGGCATCTCCATTCGAACCCTATCGGCTTCGACTATTGGGAAATCTTGCCCGGACAAGGAGCTTACTACAATCCTGACTTCATTCAGATGGACAATACGCGTAAGCGATTTCAAGGCCACTGTAATGACCTAGTGACCCAGAAAGGCCTCACCTGGCTCAAGCAGGCTGCTGACTCAAAAAAACCATTCATGGCAATGGTCCAATACAAAGCTCCCCACCGGAACTGGGCACCCGCGTTCCGTCACATTAACATGTTTGATGATGTAACCATGCCAGAACCCGAGACTCTTTTTGATAATTACGAGAACCGTTCTTCCGTCCTCAAGGAACACGCGATGGGAATCCAAGACCATATGTCTTGGGGAAATGACATGAAGATGCAAGGTGAGAACCTGTTCCCAAGCCACTTCACTGGCCGTGGTAACGGCCAATTCAATCGGCTCACGGACCAAGATAAGAAGACTGTCATCTCTGCTTACGAAGACGAAAACAAGCAATTTATCAAAGATATGAGAGCTGGAAAGCTCGACCAAAAAGCGATCACAAGATGGAAGTATCAGCGATATATAAAGGACTACCTCGCCGTTATTCAGTCCATGGACGAAGGGATCGCCAAGATCCTAAAGCATCTCGATGATTCCGGGCTCGCTAAAAACACGATTGTCATCTACTCGTCAGACCAGGGTTTCTATCTTGGCGAACATGGCTGGTACGATAAACGCTGGATGTTTGAAGAATCACTTATGATGCCCTTTGTTGTCCGCTGGCCTGGAAAAATTAAACCAGGCTCTGTATCCAATGCCATTATCCAAAATATCGACTACGGCCCTACCTTCCTAGAACTCGCCGGTGCCAAAATTCCGGAAAGCATGCAGGGCAAATCACTTGTTCCTATTTTTAAAGCGGCCGGTGAAAAGCCTAAAGGATGGCGTGATTCCATCTACTACCGTTACTCCGGCGAGCGCACTCATAACGTAGCGGCCCACGACGGAGTCCGAACTGCAGATCACAAGATCTTCTGGGTCCCCAAGACCAAAGAATACCAACTTTTCGACATGAAGAAGGATCCACAGGAAATGAAATCGGTCCACAATGATCCTGCCTACGCCGTCGTCTTCAACAAAATGAAGCAAGAACTTGATACTGCCCGTAAAAAATATCGCGTCCACTCCGCTATTATCGGCGAGCCGCGCAAGGATGAATGGTGGATGAAACGTCACCAGTCGATGAATAAAAACGCCAGGAAACAGCACGATCTCCTCTTCATCGGCGACTCCATCACCCAAGGCTGGGAAGGTTCAGGTAAAGGGACATGGGAAAAATACTATGCCAATCGCAAGGCTCTCAACCTCGGAATTTCCGGCGACCGTACCGAACACGTGATCTGGCGTCTCGATAATGGAAATCTCCGAAACCAGAAAAAAGCAAAAGTAGCCGTTGTTATGATTGGCACCAATAACACTGGGCAT
>DIHU01000066.1 GCA_002420315.1 Akkermansiaceae bacterium UBA5688 | reverse complement strand
GCGCTTGAAGAAGCTGGATTCAAATCCCTCTTCAATGGCAAAAATCTTACTGGATGGAAGAAGGTCGGCGGCACCGCGAATTACGAAGTCAAGAATGGTGCGATCCGCGGGTTTGGAAATAGAATTAGAGGAAACACCTTTCTACGCACCAAAGAAGAATATGGTGACTTTATCTTCATCTTCCAATTTAAGTTTATCGATAAATCAGGAAACTCAGGCTGTATGTTCCGAGCCTTTCAGAAGGGTGGAAACCCTGATGGCCGGGTCACCGGTTACCAGTGCGAGCATGACAATTTTAAGAATGGGAGACGCGCTTGGACTGCTGGTATTTACGATGAATCTCGTCGTGGATGGCTAGACCCCAACAAAAAGGCTTCGGCTGAAGTCAAAGACGCGTTCACTCAGCAGGGTAATCGCCTCTTCAAATGGGCTGGCTGGAATACCATCGTGATAAAATGCAAAGGTAACCGCATTGAAACCTACTTGAATGGCGAAAAACGTGCGGACTTCACCGACACCGACAAGAAGAATGCCGACCTCAAGGGATTTTTTGCACTTCAGGTCCACGGTGGACCTTCGGGTGATCTTCTCTGGAAAAACCTCTATCTAAAAGAGCTCTAGAAACTCTTATCTTCAAACCTCCGCTACTTACTTTAGAAAATCAGAGTGACCAGGGGAATTTCTTTGCCCAGACTCCAACACAATGAACCGTCGCCGCTTTACCCTGATAAGTTCTCTCACTTTGGCCTCTGGCAATGTTCTCAAGGCAGCTCATGCGAAGCAAACGGAGGTCCTTTCGCTCGGACTTTTAACCGATGTCCATTACGCTGATAAGAACACCTTGGGCACTCGGGCTTATCGCGACAGTCTTCTTAAGGGCAAAGACGCTGCTGAATTCTTCAAAATAAACAAACCCGCCGCCATTATTTGCCTAGGTGATCTAATCGATGCCGCGCCGTCAGTGGAAACCGAAATCTCCTATCTCACTACAATTTGTAAGGTTCTCAATGTTGCCAGGATTCCGAGGCATCACGTCCTTGGGAATCACTGTGTGGCCACTCTCAACAAAGAGGAGTTTTTTAAGCATGCCGAATCGGCCAACAAAGAAGGTCATTATTCCTTTGATCTTAAAGGGACGCATTTCATCGTCCTAGATGCTTGCTACAATTCCAAGATGGAGCCCTATGGCCGAAACAATTTTGTTTGGCATGATTCCAATATGACTCCGCAAGAAATCGCGTGGCTAAAAAAAGATCTCGTGGAAACCAAGCTTCCTACGGTGGTTTTTACCCATCAGCGACTCGATGTTGACCGCCCGAATAAATACGCCATCAAGCAGTCCATTAAAGTGCGCGAGATTCTTGAAGAATCCAAACGAGTGCGAGTGGTTTTCCAAGGGCATAGCCATAAGAACGAATTGGTAGAAGTGAATGAAATCCCTTATTGCACTCTAGCGGCTATGGTGGAAGGAGAAGGAATTAAGAACAGTTCGTATTCGCTATTGCGATTCTTCAATGATGGCTCCATCAAGCTGGAGGGATACCATCGTCAGAAAAACCAAAGCTTCCTATAAAGAGCATAAATGCATCTGCAACTTTCCCCCTGACGATTTCTTTTCTACTTGAGGCTACGAGAAGTGGCCAGATTTAGGGAGATTGCGTGACCTTCACCCGGATGAATTCACGAGTAGTCACAGCAATGTCCGAAAGGGATCGATAGGTCACAGTATCACTGCCATCACCATTTGAAATGGATGAAACGACCTCGGTTTGAATCAAGTTCCAGTCGACAAGATTAGCCGAACTTTCCACCGAGATGACAATATCTTCCGCAGCAGAGTTACGACGAAAAGTGACCGTTAGACTCTCAGCCGCCGCATTCCCAAAAAATCCCGAACCAAGAGTAATGGCAGACTCCGGACTCGGCCCAGCATCACCATTGATAGAGCCAAAAGCGTACTCGAGAAGAGCGGTGAGGCCGTCACCATCTTGATCAGCATCGGGATCACCCGTGAAGGTTTGCCCGTCGCTGCCACCTGGCGAACCACCCGGCGCAGTGCTGGCGCGCCAATTAGAAGGATCATCATGAGCAGGTGAAGTTTGCGGTGAAACCAAAACCAAAGTCGCTCCCGTACCGTCCGGTGCAGCGGGCCAAGGAGTATCGTCAAGATAAGAGAAACGTTGAATAACGATTGTTCCGGTAGCATCGATGATCGCAAGCTCTTCACCACTATTATCGAGGCTTCCGGTGAAGACTCCAGGAGCAATAAGAATCTCAGTAGTATCGTAATCAGCTGCAAAGCCCGCCTGATCCTTCACGATCACAATGCGTTGCCCTGCTGAAAGCGTAGTTCCAGTTGGAAAAGTATAAGTAATACCGGCAAAGGAAAGATCGGTAAGATCTATGGCGGTTGGCGAGATGTTCATCAACTCGAGCCACTCCTTTGTGTCATCAGGTCCCGCTGGATTATAGTTGATTTCTGAGACAACCAAGTTGCTGGACGAGGCCGGAATCCCCACGATAAAATCAGCCTCTGTAAGAGCCGACCATTCGCCTCCGCTGAACGAGCGAGCCTTAAGCGGACCAGTTTGAGTTAGGGTGACCTCCGAAGCTCCAGGGTTAGGCTTGAAGCCACGGATTCTAAGGTCGACCCCTAAGTCACTACTGCCACTAGAAGTTTGATGCACTTCTACCGCGATGACATTGAT
Organism: Akkermansiaceae bacterium UBA5688; assembly: GCA_002420315.1. GTDB lineage: Bacteria > Verrucomicrobiota > Verrucomicrobiia > Verrucomicrobiales > Akkermansiaceae > SW10. Next base: position 10,256 of record DIHU01000066.1, on the reverse strand, counting down.
CCTTTCCAAAAGATCACCTGGGGAAAGAGTCAGAGATTTCAATCGCACAATTTCATCCTCGGGACTAGCACTACTCGCTAGAGAACTAAAAGTTACAACTCCGTCAGTGAGATTACTTCGGTCGATCTCCTTTCCGTTGAGGTAAACGATGGCTCCGTCATCGCGAATTAGATCAAAAGTTAGCTCCGTGTAATCAGATGCGCCCGTAACATTAAATTCCTTACGAAAGTAGGTTGTAATATTTCGCGGAGTAATTGCCGGCCCAACCGTGGTCTTGATGGAAATTCCGCCAACCCGACCATATCCCAACATGGCCTGCCCAGTTCCCCAGCCACTCTCATTGTAGTCTGGATGCTTCCAATCAGAGGAACTGTAGGCGGCATTACCAACTACAACGTTACTATTGCTCTGAGCAACCCCGTTGTCGAGAAAGCGCCAGCCATTCGCCTCGAAGTCTAGGAAGGTATCTCCAATCACCCCGCCTACGAGCATCCCAGCGTCTGGATTGATTCCACCTCCAATCGATCGTGGATCGCTGCCATCAGTCGTGTAATAAATATTTCCCTCTGCAGCAGTAACAGCGAGATCAAAATCGCTGGGAACAATTCCTCCATGCTGCGAATAAATCGGGGGATCAATGGAAGGATAAAGATTGCGAGAGCGGAGTTCACGAATGATAGAGCGACTATTACTCTCATCATGAAGAATAGGAATATAGTGATCAGTGATAACGTCACGTTCGACTACCCAATGCTGCTCACGGGTAAAATAAATCGGGTTGTTAATGGTTGGAGGATAATAATCACCATCAATGTTGGTCGAACTTGACGCGGTATTTCCATAAGGCGTGTTATCTTGGGTGTCACCCCAGCGTGCGGACTCCGCAACGATCGCTTTATCAATCTCATCGGCAATCTTCTGGTAGCGTGCGACCGACTCGCTCTCACTAAGCGCGCCACCATTAAACATATGCTTGTGAACACGGTCTGCGAAAAGTAGCAGGAATTCATCATTCCGTCGAAGCCGCTGGAAAGGGCCCCCCGCACCCGAGCTACTATTATAACGATTCCAGCTAAATTTGTCTAAAGCGATTTCCTGGTCCCAAACCTGAAAGCGAAATTTACCATCACCACTAATCTCATTGACCGCACCATAGCCGTTCTTAGCCGGCCAGTCTTCTGCGTCCGCGTATAAGTGGAGAAATACGTAATCGATATAGTTGTCGAAATCGAGGTAGTCCTTCACCTTATCATAAACGCTATTATTAGTGATGTCACTATTGAGAAGATTGGTCATGGCATTCCAACGAGATCTAGCTTCGGTCACGGCGTGATCTTTATTTACCTTCCAATCTTCTTCTCTACCCCCGAGATGTTCGGCATACCAATCATCTTCAATTCGCTCGGTTAAGTCGTGAATCCCAAAGTAAAGCCCATTGTAATAGAGATGAACAAATCGGCCGTGTCCGCTGGCGTGGCCTAGATCGGTCATACTCTCCTTCATCCAAACATCACGAGTATACTGCGAATCATTTGGACGGTAGCGACCGCTACTCCAAGTATTTAAGGCCCAAGAATCAGTGAAGCAGGCCCGCAACACGAGCTTGTTAAATGTCTCAACTTCCGAGTCTTCAAAAAGTGGAAAGTTTAACTTTGGAATTCCGACCGAGGAACTAAAAGTCAGACGCATTGAATGCTTTTGCATCCGGTTGGGGGTTCGACTTGAATTCCCTTGAGTTTCGATTTTGCAGTCTTCCTGAAAGCCCTTCGTGCCATCTGGGAAAATATATTCGATCGAGCATTCCCGCTCGAAGCGACCCCTTGGATTAGTAAGGACACCTCCATTTCCACCAGTGATATCCTGTTGTCTCATCGAAATTGCCATAGTCGGGATATCGAGCAAGGCCTCTTGCACCGTATAAATTCCAAGTCCATTCGTGTTATTCACCACTCGCGGGTCCATCTCGTAGTCCGAAGCGACATTCTGACCGACCTGGCTATCGAATCCCCAATTAGAGGGCCATCCAGGGGGATCCGTGGGTTGCTTCACGACATCCTCAATAAATAGGTAAGTCTGTGTATCCACGTTGGTTGGAAGCCAATCACTGAAGGTCGCAATTGCGCGAACAGTGCTCGTTGTATTAATCGTGATAGGCTCGGAGTAAACAATTCCCGAGCTTGGCGTTGGTGGGGAGCCATCCAAGGTGTAGCGGATAATCGCGCCCGGCGTATCCGAAGTGATCACCAACTGGAAAGGATCAGTGTAGAATCCCCGATCATTTGAAAAATTGGTATCTTTAACCACCCCAGGGAAAGCCGCAGCGCTATTTACAGCTCCTGGCGTCGCACTTTGGAAAAAGACGAGAGACTCTGCCCTCGATAAAACCCCATAAGAAGTGTCTGTGAATTGTTCGGGGAAAGTCGGAGAGAAACTATCATCCACCGCCGAGCCGTTTGGCCGGACGATGGCTAGATACTCACCTCCTGTACTCAGCCCAAAATTGGTGTGGGCATAGCCATCGGAATCCACAGTATCCTCACCAGAGGCAAATACGACGAGATAGCCCTGTGCGGAAATAGAAATGTTGGGGAAGTTCCATTTAGTCGGATTCCCAATACTATCCGTAAGGTAATAGCCATCGAGATTGACCGTTTTATTGTTAGGGTTGTAGATTTCAATCCAATCTTCGCGTCGGCCAAAGCCATCTTGAAGCCCCGTAACATTGCGAGTTAGAATCTCATTGAGACGTAAAGGAAGAAGGGTATTTGGAAAGTCCGTGATTTTAGTTGGATCAGTGCCTTCGCTGTTTTCAAGGGCATCGTTGAAGCCATCACCATCCGTGTCGGCAAGATTGGGATCAGTGACAAATCCACCGACTCCCGAGAGTTCATCGGCATCACTCAGACCTTCCCCATCGGTATCGGCAAGCAGAGGATTAGTACCGAATGTCTTAAGCTCCTGTCCGTCATTCAAGGTATCACTGTCGCTGTCAGCGAGGGTAGGATTAGTTCCGGCACTTTGCTCCTCCAAGTTAGTCAAATTGTCGATGTCGCCGTCATCGCTGCCCGAAGCGGTAGTCAGCGACGCGAAGTAGAGGAGCTCCCAATCATCATCCAACCCATCATTGTCAGAATCATTGACAACCTCGATATTAAAGACTTCTTCGGAAAATGCTCCCGCGGCATCGGTCGTCCGAACTCTAACGCTCAGGATTGCTCCACCAACCAAGGCACTGAGATCACGGTCGACCCGCAAGATGTTTCCGGTAATTTCAAAAAGCCCATTGTCCGAACTACCTTCGCCTTCTCGGAGAGAGTAAGTAAAAGTATCACCCGGCGTAGGATCAGTGGTCGTAAAACTTCCAACAGCCGAGCCAATCGTTGCAGCCTTGGCAACAATAAGACGAGAAAGCACGAGATCATTAGGTCCATCGGTTGCAATCGGCGCACCAATCTCCAGTCCATTAATAAAGACATTGTGGGAAGAACTTGGACTAGTGACCGAGACAATTCCTTTCAAGGTTACCGCACCGGCACTATTCGTAACGACATTCAAGGTAATGACATTGTCTGTTAGAGTAGCGGGTCGACTCGTGAAGGTAAGCCGCTGCACCTTCGATCCACCTCCACTCCAGTCGGCAGCTCGCCCACCAGTTGAGCTCGCATCGTAGGCCCAAATTTTGATAGGATATTCCGCGTTAGGCTGAAGCCCAGTAAAGGCGAGGCGGAGGCCACTTCCAGGTCTGCTTGAAAAACTGCCGGACGCAAAAAGAAAATCTCGCCACATCAAAGCTTCTCCACCACCACCGTTGTTCGAACGATCCCGGTTATCAAGAGTGACACTGCCAATGGCGTCCACATCAAGACTCACGCCACCGGTAAAATTTTTGGACCAAGAATCTCCAAGATCTGAATTGCCCGAAGACAACGATTGCCAACCACTCTGAGTCGTTGCGTTGGCATTGAAGTCAACACGAAGAGTCTGTGCAGCCAGAGGCAAAAAAATTACTCCCAAAGTTAAAAACTTAGAGATGTAAGCGCTCACTTTCATTCAGGAAGAAAGCTAGTTCTTCAAACCTGTCATTCAACATTTAACTCCTCGCTCAAAGAAATGGGGAATGACTTTCCACATCCCTTTGTTCCAAACACTAACTCAGAGTTGCAAGAACGTTACGAGGAAATTTATAGCGAGTGCCATTTTGATTTTCACCAATAACCGGATACTTACGATTACGTGGCTTTAGAGCCACGAGAAAATAAATGTCTCCATCACTTAAAAACGAACGACGATAATCGCTCCTGCTCAAATCAAAGAGCCCGGCGTATTTTTCAAATTCTTTTTCCTGTGGTTCCCTTTCATCAACCTCCCCAGGTGTAAAACTAAACTTGAGATCGAAGTTCTCTTCATCAAATCTCCCTTTGCTCTTTCCGATTTGAATACCCCATTTGGTGGCGATCTTGCGAACTGCTTCTTGCACTTCAACTTGAAATTCCCTGACGAGATTACGATCAAACTTGACCACCCTGCCAAGAGGGTAGACTTCGGGATTTAGGCCATAGGAAAGCTTGCCATAGGTTTCCTCCTTGCGCCCGCGCCACCACATTTGAGATGGATCGCTTGAAGGTTTACGCTGGTAAGTTGCAAAAATCTCGCCGGTTTCAACATGATAAAGCGCCCAAGGAAAATCGGGCTGTAACACGTCCTCGTCATAAGCTCGATCAGGTCTCGCCCCGATACGGCGACAAATGGCTTTCCACCGCTCATCGTGTCCACAATTTTCCTTGTATAGTTCCCATGCTAAAGCGTGAGCGATTTCGTGGAGAATCGTATCGCGCACTTCGTCATCGGCATTCAAAATAGTAAGCGGCCCACTTAGCGAAATCTCCCGGGAACTCATATTACAAAGCCCAAAACGCGTCTTGGCAGAATCCATTTTCCCGATCCACCCCAAATCGATTAACCCATGTGCTCCCATTTCTTCCTGAAGCAGATTGAAGGCCTCTTTTAAATCCATAAATATTTTCGCTACAACTTTGAAATGCTGGTTTCAATGTGAGTCACCTAAAATCAAAACTCAAATCAGGAAACGGACTTACTTCGATTATCGCTGAGAAGACAGGCTCTCCAAATCATAATTTTCTTGATGAGTTCTCTGTTCATTGACTTCGAGCTATCCTCTCTCCAATCTCTACTCAATGGCCGACCTCTCTCACCTTGATGACTCCGACCAACCACGCATGGTAGATGTGTCGGCGAAAACCGAAACCGTCCGGGTCGCCACCGCCACCTGCCTCGTAACTCTAGGTCGTGAGTTGTTATCGCAAATGAACGATGGAGAGCTACGCAACAAAAAGGGACCTGTTCTTCAGACCGCCATTTTAGCCGGGATCACCGGAACGAAGAAAACCTCTGACCTAATTCCGCTCTGTCACCCGCTTCCGCTAGACTCCGCCAAAATCGAGATTACGCCGCACAATGACGAGTCACTACTCATCACAGCGACCGCCAAAACAACTTCCCGCACCGGTGTTGAAATGGAAGCTCTTACCGGAGCCTCTGTAGCTGCTCTGACACTCTACGATATGTGTAAGGCCGTAAACCCAGCCATCATAATTTCAGATCTAAAACTCGCTAAAAAAACTGGAGGCAAGTCTGACTACAAAGCATGAAAGCACTCATTCTTACCGGCGGAAAATCATCCCGCATGGGGCAAGACAAGGCGTCGCTTAAGATTGGCGGCGTCACCCAATTGGAGCGCATCGTTCCATTGATCGAACCACTCACAGATCAAATTTTTCTTTCGGTTGCACATGACGATAAGGCCCAGCGCTCGCTACCCACGCTTCCAGATCTAGAGCCTTCTCCCGGCCCGCTAGGAGGGCTTCAGGCAGCTTTCTCTGCTGACCCTAAATCGTCATGGCTCGTCATTGCCTGCGATCTTCCTATGATCCAAAAAGAAGATCTTGAATCCCTCGTCAGGCAAAGCGATCTCTCTAAGGACGCCACCTGCTTTCTTAATCCTCTTGATAATCATCCTGAACCTCTTTGTGCTCATTATTCGCCATCGGCAGCTGGCAAGCTAGCAAAGGTGCTCGAGAACAATCAACGCTGTGCACGTCGTTTTATGGCATCGCTAGATCGCATAGACCTAGTCCCTCCAGATCCGCGTACTTTGCTCAATCTAAATCGTCCCGAGCACCTCGTGGAGTTGCAGCACCTCCACGAACACGGAGCAATCGAGAAAGAAGTGAAGGTGGAATTCTTTGCAAAGCTTAGCCAGGAAGCCGGGATGGAATCCGATGTTCTTCATACTTCCGTTGCAACCATTGCCGGCCTCTGGGAAGAATTGCGGCTCAAGCATCACTTCTCGCTGGATCTTCCACATGTTAAACCGGCAATCGATAACGAGTTTGCCGAATGGACTGATCTGATCTCCTCCGGACAAACTATCGCTTTCATGCCACCCTTTGCCGGCGGATAAAATTTATGTTTTGCATCCAAGAAAATCCAATCGATGTGATGGCCCTTCGCCACCAGATGACCGATCCCACCTGCGGAGCCCTCGTGGTTTTCGAGGGCTTAGTTCGCAACCATCATGAAGGTCGTAATGTTGAAAAACTGCATTACACCCAACATCCGATTCTCGCGCAGAAGGAAGGGGAAAGAATAGTTGCTGAAGCGATGAGAAAGTTTCCTATGGTTAAGGCTCTCGCCATCCATCGCATCGGGACATTAAAAATCAGCGAGTGTGCTGTGGTGACTTTGACATCTTCGGCTCATCGCGATGCCGCCTTTGACGCCAACCGTTATTTGATCGACTCCATAAAGGCCCGCGTGCCCATTTGGAAGCAGGAAACCTATGCGACGGGTGAAGTAGAGTGGACCAGCCCGTGTCCAAACTGTGGACCTGTTCCGCATTCATGAATAGCTTATCTTAAAAACTTTTCTGGCGTCTTTACCAAGTCTCAGAAATAAGATTCCGTGTCACACATTCTTATCATCGGAGGAGGACCTTCAGGATTACGGGCTGCGGAAGTTGCTTCCAACGCCGGCATGAAGGTCACGCTATGTGATCAGAGGCGATCGGTAGGACGGAAATTTTTAGTAGCTGGAAAAGGGGGGCTCAACCTTACGCACTCGGAGGAAATAGAAACTTTTGCCACTCGCTATCAAGGACCAGATCAACCGCATGACTTTTGGCCCAGAGCTCTAGCCGATTTTGACAACAAGGAAATACGAGCTTGGGCCGCGCGGCTTAACGTTGGAACCTTTGTGCAAAAATCTGGGAGGATTTACCCGAAAGCTTTGAAAGCTGCTCCACTCCTACGGCGATGGGTTGAAAAACTCCGTAAGCAGAGAGTGGATTTTCGTATGAGTCATCGCCTTGTTTCGTTAACGAGTGGAAAAGCCTCTTTCGAGGGCCCAGAGGGGAAAATAGAAATTCAAGCCAATGCCATTATTTTGGCTCTTGGGGGAGGGTCGTGGCCACAGACCGGATCAGATGGAGCTTGGGTTGAAACGCTTGAAAAAGCTGGGGTACAAGTGAATCCACTAGCGCCCGCGAATTGTGGTTGGGAAGTGGCTTGGTCTTCTGACTTGGCTGAACAACTCGAAGCCCAGCCCCTAAAAAATGTAGTAGCTTCAGCCGGTGACAAGATCGCTCCGGGCGAGATCATGATCACACGTTACGGAATGGAAGGTGGTCCTCTTTATACACTAGGTCCAATGCTCCGTAGAATGGATAAACCCCTCCTCACCTTAGATTTTAAACCAACTTTTACGATCGAAAAACTGGTGGGGAAGATGGAATCGGCAAAAAAGAACTTCCTCGCTGAATCGCAATACCGTTGGAAGCTCAGCGAGTCTATGCGTCTAATCCTAGACCATTTTCATGGTCCATTTTCATCTGCAGAGCATCTTGCGCAACATGTTAAAGCATGTCGAATTGCACTTACCAAAACACGTCCGATTGAAGAAGCAATCTCGTCATCTGGAGGAGTTCCATGGCAAACAATAAATGATCAACTGATGATCAAAGCCCTCCCAGGGATCTTTGTCGCTGGTGAAATGATCGACTGGGAAGCACCAACTGGCGGCTATCTTTTGCAGGGGTGTTTTGCAAGCGGAACGCGGGCCGCAGAAGCTGCCCTAGCCTTCAAAATTTCAAAGCCAGGTTGAGTGTAACTACTTGCATCTTGGGATTAGAGAAATACTTGTGACCCCGCTGCTCATCAAGGGAGCAGGTGAGATTTTAATCCCATAAAAAAGCCGCCAATCCGCAGAAATAGAGACAGCAGCTTTTTTCTGGAGAGCCTATGACTTAGTCGAGCTTTTTGATCCGTAGCTTTCGGAAGTAAATAAGACTTCCAGGATCGTGGCCCTGTAGTCCAATAGTGCCTTTACTGAGACGCTTGGTCTTTTCCTTGTGATCGGTTGGCTCAGTATATTCGTTGGTCACTTTTCCATTGATGGTGACGGTAACTTTCTTCCCTTCGACTTTGATGTTGTATGTAAACCATTCATCGTCCTTGTGGCCGGGCTCTTTGACGTCTTGAAAGCTGTAAATACTCCCCGTCTTGCGCCAGTCTTTTTGGGTGGCATTGACTTGGCATTCGTAACCCTGTGAGGGCCATCCTTTATCTTGAAATTTGGTGTGAATGAAAATACCCGCATTCGCATTTTTGGCAGTCTTAACTTCGCACTCAAACTCAAAGTTCTTGAACTTGGCATTACCATCTGTCCCATAAAAAAGGTGGGCACGAGGACCTTCCACTTTGATTGCACCGTCTTCAACCGAGAAGGTTTTTGGGTTTTCAGAATTGACCTTCCAACCTTTGAGGGTTTTCCCGTCGAACATTTTAATCCACTCCCCGGCAAAGGAGAAAGAAGCGGTAACAGCAAGAATGATGGTAATTAATTTCATAGTGTGGAGATGGGAGTTAATCTTTCGTGGCGAAAATGCGAACGAAAAGTCAGTTTCAGGCTCCCTTTAAATTTTAAACCTCCTGGGGAGTGTTCTTAACTCAGACCGAATCTAATGGTTACGGCTTAAGCCGCACGCCGAGGCGGTAGAACACTCGGCCACTAGGTATCGGTTGAATGACTGAGTAGAGCTGGAGGTCACCCCGAATAGCGACAGGAGGTGAATTGACAGGGGACCATTTAACAAGATCTGAGGAAGATTCTAGTAGCAGATCGGCATCGGGCCTTAGGATATTTACAGCATAGGAAGCGATTACGGAGGATGAGCTTAAAGTAATTTCGAGGGGAGATTGATTCCCCGAGACCGCAGGATCGGTGCCCAAAGCATATTCGATAAGGTTAGAGAGACCATCACTATCATTGTCGAGGTTTGGGCTAGTGACATTATTAGAGATCACCCAGTCGTCATAGGTGAGCCCGGGGGCCCCAGCTCCGGGGCTACTGGCAGCGGCACGCCAATTGAGGTAGTCGTTTCCATATTGATTCTCGATAATTTTTGTGAGCGAGGGGCCATTACCATCCGGACCAATCGGCCATGGAGCCTTGTTGCTAAATTTTACCCGATCAACACGAACGTATTGAACCTCATTGAGATCGTTAAAGGGGCCAGGGCGGGCGAGTTGAACAGTCTCGCCACCCCCAGAAAGTTTTCCGGTAAGCCACTCAAAAACGCGAGTTCCTTCTGGTGTGGTAAATTCCGTGTTGAACGCGGTAAGACTGCGAGTGAGAACAACCCGCTCACCCGGAGCCATAACGAGAGGAGAACCAGCAGGAAATTCGTAGTCAATTCCATCACTAAACTGCCAAGCTTTACCAGTAGTATTGTCGAAAAGAGAAACCGGAGAGTCACTGATATTTAGTAATTCAAGATATTCCGAAGCCCCATCGATGGACGGATTATACATAATCTCAGAAATGATGATGGGCCCAATTTTAGGCGCAGCGTTGGGCGCGGCCGGAGTGGGCTCTTGCAAGGCAATAAAGTTGTAAGTCCGAGATCCTGGTTTGTAATAGTAGCCGAGCGTAGTCCCTTCAAGCGAAGCCCCATAGTTTTCCTTAAACCGGTAGTCTGTCAGAACGTCATTAATAGCCGATGTGAGATGCACGGTTTCGCCATTGTCACTGAGTCCGAAGCCCGTGATCCGATTTAGGTCAGGACTTTCAGGGCCAAAATTGGTGTCCTCGAAAAAAGTCAGGTAACCATTTGCCGGGAGAACAGTATCAAAGGGGATACGATATTTGGTGAGGTCGCTACCATCATCACTGAGAAACCA
>DIHU01000136.1 GCA_002420315.1 Akkermansiaceae bacterium UBA5688 | reverse complement strand
GCCCATGCCAATGGGGCTCGCTTGTTGCGCGATTGAGCTCATGGCGACTGCTTCTTCTCGATTCGACATCTCTCGGTTTGGGGCTGAGGTTATGCGCTTTTCGCCTCGTCAAGCCGACGTCATGATCGTCGCTGGTACTGTGACTTACAAGATGGCCCTTGCGGTAAAGAGGATCTGGGATCAGATGCCTGAACCCAAGTGGTGCATCGCGATGGGTGCATGTGCCTCTTCCGGGGGGATGTATCGCAGCTACGCGGTTCTTCAGGGGATTGACCGTCTCATTCCGGTTGATGTGTATATCTCTGGATGCCCGCCCCGTCCGGAGGCTTTAATCGAAGGTCTGATGAAGCTTCAGCGGAAGATCGAGAGTGAAGAGTCACTCAAGAGTCAGAAGCAGGAACCAGTTACCGCTTAATTTACAAACCCATGAGTATCGAAACTGACATCCAAGCTCTCGGGCAGAAAAAGCATGTCGAATTTCGTGGTGAGACTACGATTAATGTTGGTCTCTCTGCACTCTATCCAATCCTCGAGCGCTGCAAGGAACTTGGGTATGAAATGTTGCTCGATATTTCCAGCCTCGATCATCTGGGTGAAGAACCTCGCTTTGAGATGGTCTACGAATTAGCAACGCTCGACGATTCAAAGCACCTGCGCGTGAAGACGAAGTTGGCTGAAGGAGTCGATGTTCCGTCTGCGGTCCCTCTTTGGAAAACTGCGAATTGGCACGAGCGGGAAATCTACGACATGATGGGTATTAAATTTTCGAATCACCCCAATATGGAAAGAATCTTGATGTGGGAGGGCTTCCCTTATTTCCCGCTCCGGAAGGATTTCCCCCTTGCTGGTAAGGAAAGTGAGATGCCGGATGTCGCTTTTAGCGGCGTTGCTCCGCTTGAGGGAGGGCCATTTGTGACGAGCCCTGGTTCGACTCGTGAGTCAGGCGAGCCCCGTGCAAAGGGCGAAAGCTAGCGGCCTCCCGTCCTGGTTTTAGAAAGTCGTTCTAGTTTTGGAACGGCTTTTTTGTGTCGGGATGCAAATTGCGGGCATTGACACGGTGGGCCTGAGAGCTATTTTTCCGCGCTATTTAATTTCAATCAAATACTATGAGCGAACCTCAAACACAATCGTTTCAAGCCGAAGTCCGTCAACTCCTTGATATCGTTATCCACTCTCTTTACACCGATAAGGAAATTTTCGTCCGCGAGCTCATTTCGAACGCTTCCGATTCTCTCGAAAAGCTCCGCCTCAAGGAATTGACTGAGAAAGGGATTTATCAGGGGGATCTGCCTCTTGAAATCAATATTGCTACCGATGAGGAAGCAGGGACTATTACAATAACTGATCATGGCATTGGAATGACTAGTGACGAGTTGACTGACAACCTAGGAACTATTGCTCGTTCTGGATCCAAGGAGTTTTTGGAAGCTCTTAAAGAAAAGGGTGATGGTAATGCTTCAGTGATTGGGCAATTCGGGGTCGGGTTTTATTCTGCTTTCATGGCGGCTGCAAAGGTCGAGGTTTATACACACTCGTGGGATGAATCTGCAGGAAGTCTCAAGTGGGAAAGCGATGGCCAAAGCGGATATACGATCTCTGAAGCTCAGGACGAGAAGCGGGGTGCCCGTATCGTTATTCATCTTAAAGAAGACGAAAAAGACTTCGCGAAGGAAGATACTTTGAAAGGGATTATCGACAAACATTCCCGCTTCGTGTCCTTCCCGCTGAGTTTGAACGGAGAGCGTGTGAATACAGTCGAGGCAATTTGGCTAAAGTCGAAAAGCGACATTAAAGAAGAGGATTATAAAGAGTTCTATCAATACTGTGCCCATGCGGTTGATGAACCTCGCCACACTCTGCATTTTAGTGCTGATGCTCCCATTAACATTAACGCTCTTCTTTTCACACCTGACGAAAACCATGAGCGCCTTGGTTTTGGTCAAATGAAGGCTGGGGTTTCCCTCTATTGTCGCAAGGTTTTGATTGATGCCGAGCCGCAAGGGCTTCTTCCCGAGTGGATGCGCTTTGTGAAAGGGGTCGTCGATTCTGAAGACCTCCCTCTTAACATTTCCCGGGAGTCGATGCAGGACAGTGCCCTCGTGAAGAAGCTCAACACTCTGCTTACAAAACGCTTTATTAAGCATATCGCTAAGGATGCGAAGGCTAGTCCTGAAAAACACGAAGAGTTTCATGAACGCTTTAGCCGCTTCCTCAAAGAGGGTATCGCAACAGGTTTTGAACATCATGAAGCACTCGCAGAGTTACTTCGGTTCGAGTCGAGCATGACTGATGAGGGTAAGAAAACTTCCTTCGACGACTACCTAACTCGTGCAAAGGAAGATCAAGATTCTATCTACTATTTGGTAGGGATTGATCGTAAGTCGATGGAGGCTGGACCCTATCTGGAGGCTTTCCAAAAACGCGGAATCGAAGTCATTTTCCTTATTGATAATATTGATGATTACATCATGGAGACACTTCGTGAGTTCAAGGGGAAGAAGTTAGTTAGTGCCGACCGCGCTGAGATTGATCTTGATGAATTACCTGATGAGGAAGCCAAACTAAGCGAGGAGGAAAGCAAAGAGCTCGTCGAGTGGCTTAGTAAGACTCTAGGCGATAAGGTTGAAAGTGTAGATATGGGTAAACGCCTCGTTTCACACCCCGTGGTGGCTCTGACTCCTCAGGATGCCCCAAGTGGGCAGATGCGTGCTATGATGGAAGCGATGGGGCAGGGAGCACCAGAGCCCAAGGCTCGACTCGAGTTCAATCCCAATCATGAACTAGTAGCCAAGCTCAATTCACTTCGGAAGGAAGACTCAGAGGTCGCCTCCCAGGTTGCTGGGCAGTTGGCCGATAACGCTCTGATGGCAGCGGGAATGGTTAAAGATCCCTCTTCCATAATTGCTGGAATGAATTCATTACTCGGTTCCCTGATGAAATAAAGTGGTGCGACATCATTAGTGGGATCCAGGTTTCTGCAGTTCATTTAGCATTCGCTCCAATCGTGTCGCGGCGTCACCTGCTGGAAGGAAGGCGCTTAAGCGCTCGGCCCAAAGTGGAAATGCCATTGGGGTAAGGCGCCGAGTTTCGATGAGGTGGAAGGGGCGTTCTTGAATGGAAGAAAGAGTTGCTTGCAATCGCCCTAGCTCTAGTTGGTGTTCCAAGATTTCGCGGCGTGATTGCTCGAGAAGTAAGTTGTCGGGGTCGTAGCGTGTGAAAACTTCAAAGAGGAGATTTGCTGAGACTTGAAGATCACGAGTCGGTTTTCTTTTTCCAGGCATATCGGGAATGAGGAGGCCGGCGACTCTGGCGACATAACGAAATTGGCGTCGGGCCATTTCGGCTGTATTCATGCA
>DIHU01000232.1 GCA_002420315.1 Akkermansiaceae bacterium UBA5688 | reverse complement strand
CTCTCGCTTGCGTCTCCACTCACAAATGGTTCGCGGCAATAGTATTCATAATATTCGCAGCAGTCTCATCTCTTGCCTTTGCCGACCAATCCAAAAAACCAAATGTCGTCATTTTCTATACCGACGATCAAGGAACTCTTGATGCCGGTTGTTACGGATCAAAAGATCTTCAAACTCCAAATATGGACCGACTTGCAAAGAATGGAGTCCGCTTCACTCAAGCTTATGCGCATACCGTTTGTTGCCCTTCGCGTGCCGCTTTCTTGACAGGTCGTCATCCACAACGCTCCGGGATCAATAACTGGACCCAAGGAAATATAAATGGTCCTGACGGCCTCAACATGCCTCTCGCTGAAGTAACCTTTGCCGAGGCTTTTAAAGAAAGTGGATATCGGACAGCCTTATTTGGGAAATGGCATGTCGGTTCCCATCGAAATCACGGACCAATGAAGCAGGGGTTCGATGAATTTTTCGGCATTCGTAACGGCTTTATTGACAACTACAACCACTACTTCCTCCACGGTAAGGGATATCACGATCTCTATGAAGGCACGACCGAGGTATTCAAAAAAGGGAGCTACTTCCCAGAATTAATCACCAATCGAGCATTGTCCTTTATCGAGGAAAACCGGGAGACCCCTTTTCTCCTCTACCTAGGTTTCAATATTCCCCATTACCCCGAGCAAGCTCTTCCTGAGCATACTGCCATCTACCAGGATTTGAATATGCCACGGCGGTCCTACGCCGCCATGATCACCACCACCGATCATTACATGGGGCAAGTTTTAGAAAAGTTATCTCAACTTGGCCTGACTGAAAATACCATCGTCATTTTTCAAAGTGATAACGGTCACTCAGCAGAAGATGGCCTGAATATTCAATACGAAGATCACAGCAGTGGTCATCCCAAGGGACACTACTATATGGCCCATGGTGGTGGCGGTAATACCGGAAAATGGATCGGCGCAAAAGGAACTTTCCTCGAGGGTGGTATCCGCGTTCCAGCCATTGTCAGTTGGCCTGCCAAACTGCCCCAAGGCATCGTTAGAGATCAGATCATTACAATCATGGACTGGTATCCAAGCTTGCTGGAATGGTGTGGAATTAAAACGCCAGATGTTGTCCTAGACGGCCACAGCCTCCAACCTGTCATTGATTCGGCCGAAGCGCCCGCCGCTCATGAAGTCCTTCATTTTCAATGGAGGAATAGCTGGGCTGTAAGGAAAGGTAATTGGAAATTAATCGGAAATAAGCAAGGCAAACCGAAGAATGAAATGCGGTATACGCTCCATCATCTCACCGACGAAAAACCGGAAGTAACCGACTATGCGGAAGAGAATCCAGCACGAGTCCGGGAGCTCATCGCACTCCACGAGTCGTGGATTCGCAATCTTGATAACGGTCAATGATCAAAGCGGATTGGCAAGACTTCATCATCTGAGTTGAACCACATTCTCCCAGAATTGGGGCCGCCAGTTGAATCAGACGGCTTTTTCTCCTCGGCCTTCTCCTCCTCAGCTTCCTCGACTTTTTCGGTCTGGCTTTTCTCCCATCCATCACGCCCGCCAACAATCGGCAAGGTAATTGAAGTGGCACCCAAATCGACCGTCAGTTCGGTTCCAGGGTCAGGCCACAAAGTAAACTCACGATCGCTTGAGAAAATCATCAACCCAATTTGTTGCCCAGCCGGAATCACCTGATCATCAGGCTGCAGGTCAAAGGTCATATCGTAAAATTTACCAGGCTTCAGTCGCTCACCCTTCCGCATAGAACGATAGTTCTGCGGGTCGGCCCAACCACGCGTGATAATATTATCAGTGATCAGAGCCTTCTTCTTATCATTCCAAGGAAGAGAAACCATCCACACCGAAAGGTTTGCAGCAGGCTTGCTACTCGCTAAACGAATTTTAATCGTTGAGGTCCCCGAAAGATGGACAGGTTGCTTTAGAATAGGAGTCGTATAAATCAAGCGATGCTTGGTCCATTCCGCTTTTGCTAACGAGATGCCATCAAAAGAAAAGTTATCCACCAAGGTCTCCTTTCCCGGTTTCTCTCCTTTTTGGATATTCATTCCCCCTTTCTCCGGCGCACCCTGACTTAGGAAAAACTCGACAGGCCGTGCTGCCGGATTCGGATAGTCATGATAAGAAGTCGGCTCTTCCCGCTTGGCTCCCTCACGGACGATCCAAGATTTGGGGTCGTTTTCGACATTATTCACTACACCATGAAGGTAACGTGTGAACCAACGGTTCATCTGCTTCAGGGGTGGCTCTCCACCGTGCCCACCCTGATGAAAATACGCCTGGACTGGCACGCCCTTCTTCTTCAAAGCCTCGTAAATTCTGACGCTATGTTCCGGCTGCACATTCCAATCGTTGAAAGCGTGAGCCATCAAAGTAGCGGCCTTTAATTTATCCAATTGATTGAGGTAATCCCGACCCGCCCAGAAATCATTGTAGTCACCATTTTTACGATCAAAACTCTTAATCATTTCCTCATCTCGAATCGCACAATCGCACAATTCCCGCTTCTCCGGATTTCCGCTATTAACAAAATCGAAAAGGCAGTCAATGTCCTCCCCAATGAAGCCGCCAGGATGCCTCACAAGCCCATTCGAGCGATAGTAGTGGTAGTAAGAAGTATTTGGTGCAATCGGAATAATCGCCTCAAGCCCCTCTACTCCAGTCGTCGCAGCCGCAAGTGGAAGAGTCCCATTAAATGAAGTTCCGGTCATCCCAACTTTCCCGGTCGACCAATACGCCTCGACTTTTTCCTGCCCATCAGGAGTCGTAAATCCGGAAGCTTTTCCGGTGAGCCACTGCACGACCGCTTTTGGAGCTAAAGCTTCATTTATTCCCCCAATTGTAGGGCATCCTTGTGAAAGCCCCGTCCCCGGCGAAGAGGAATGCACCACGATATATCCGCGAGGCACCCAAGTTTTTGCATGACTCTTTGAGATAATAGGCCGCTCACCTTTTCTCTCTATCTGATTACTTTTCGTCCTTTTTGGCGGTTCTTCACCCAGTTCCTGACGTGGCGACCACATGGTATCTTGGGCATCGGGAGCAGTGCCTGCAAAATACGGGCTTGTCACGTAAACCACCGGGAGCTTTAGGCCCTCGGTATCTGTTTGGCGCGGGCGGGTCACTGCAACATGAACCCGGTCGGGGCGGTCATCCTTATCGAGATCGCTTTCTGTTTCGACCCACAAATCATGGCGAATCCAAAAGTCAGGATCTTCAAAGCGCTTCACGATCTGCGCTTCACCATCTTTGAAGACAGGCAAGGCTTTCTCCGGCCTTCCTGAATTTGCGATAGCTAATAACCCAGTGACACCTGAGAAACAGATGATTTTTAAAAGACAAAGCCTTCTTCGAATTTGAATCATGCGGCGACGTATCAGTTTTTCCTCCACAGTCAAAGAACCAAGCTCTGGCCCTGCCTACCCAAAATCGCAACCAGATCGCTTAGCCCTAATCAAAATAGACGCGAAGAAAGAGAATTCATCCTGAAAATCGTCCCTAAATCAAAAAATGTAATCATAAGCTATTGATTATTAGCCATTCACCAAACATCCCGATTTTGGATGATCTCAAAATTAACCTTATCATTGATCCCTTCCTCACTGCGGCTTCGCTAGAGAAACACAGATCACTTCGCTATCATTACGAATGAAAGCACACTTTCGGGCATACGCAGGATGTGACCAGACGATATCCCGTTGCCTCAAATCGAGACCATTAGGTTTGATGACGTGAGCTCGATCAATTTCTTCGTAGCCTTCCACTGAGAGATTAGCGATGACCAGATCCCCCTGTTCGGTAAAGAGAAAATAGCGGTCTTCATGAGGAGTAACAAAAACAGTCCCCCAGCGAACCGGCTTCTCAAGCGCGATCGGCTTGAGAGATTCCCAAACCCGTTTTCCAGACAATGCTTCCATACAACGAAATTCTCCATAGCTACAGGCTCCAAAAAGATGGCCGTCGCGCAGAACCGGCGTGTTCATAATCCCATGCAGATGGGTCGTCTTTCTCTCGCTTGCGCGTTCTGTGCGATACACGATATCCGGAGTAGACTCATCTTCCTTTAGCTTGAGAAGCGTCGATCCATTGTAAAAACTGCTCAAGAAAAGATGCTCATCATCAACCATCTGCGGCGCTGTAATGGTGAGTCCGTAGCGCACCTTCCACGGCACCCTCCAGTAGATTTTTCCATTTAAGGGATCGAGCGCGTTAATTGCTTCAGGATGCCAAATCAGGAGGAGATCACGTCCCTTATGTTTGACGATACAGGGCGGGCAATAGCCGGGCTGCTTTGCCGTAAGAGATCGCCAAACTTCTTTCCCAGATACTTTATTGAACGCCACCGCAGTCGTTCCATCACCGCTCGCAAGGCAAATCAAAAGATCGCCATGCACGAGCGGTGAAGCCGCAAATCCCCAAGTCTGAGTTTTTACGTTGAACAGATCTTTGAAATCATGAGCCCATTTTTTTGAGCCATCCTCGGTCGCACGGCAAATGAGATCGCCCTCTCCACCAAAAGTGTAAACGCGATCGCCATCGACAAGGGGAGTCACTCGGGGCCCTGCTGAATAAGACATAGTATAAGGACAGTCGTAGGCTTTCTCCCAAATCACTTTCCCAGTGACTGCGTTGAGACAGAGAAGCCGCTCGTTTCCCTGCTTTTCTCCAGTTCGCGCTCCCTTTGCCTTCGCTTCTTGAGTATCGAGAGCCTTACGATCCATCACAAAAACACGATCTCCAGCGACTGATGGCCCTGCGTATCCACGATTGACAGGAGTCCTCCAAAGCACCTTCGGCCCACCATCTGGAAATTTATCAATAATCCCCGTCTCTCGCCAAACACCATCATGCTCCGGCCCAAACCACTGTGGCCAATCATCGGCAAGAGCGGAGGACAAGAGGAAACTAAGGAGTAGGAAGATCAATTTCATGAGGGTAAAAAATCATTAACGCCCAGTCAGTCAATCAGGCAATGATTCCTCTGACAACTATCCCCGTAATCTTCATCTCAATGCATCGCAACCACCAATGAACCAACAATCGCAAGCAAGACCCCAGCAATCTTGCGTGCCGTAAACTTTTCTTTCAGGATGAGATAGGCCAATATTACGATGAAGACGGTTGAAAGTTGATTGAAAATAGCCGCCCGGCCGGCATTCAAATGCTTGAATCCAGCAACCCAAAATAGGGTCGCTAGGAAGGGTCCGAGAATCGACATCGGAATCATAAACTTCCAAGTCTCCCGCATCCGAAACCCGAGGAACAAATGCCTTAACTTTTTTCTCCCTCCCACAGCCACCCATAAGAACATCACCACCCCCGCGACTACAAATCGGAAAGTCGAAACCCAAACCAAAGAGTGCTCCCGAAAGAGATCACGCACCATCAAAATGCCGATCGCCATAATAATATGGGCCCCGGCAGCCAGAAGAATTCCCGCCCAAAGATCATTCGGCTTTTTAATCTCAACCGTCCGCGTAGCACCAACAAAAACTCCCGACACCACAAGTGCTCCACCCATCATTTCCCAAGCACTCAAATACTCCCCAAACATCACCAAGCCAACGAATGCAATGACCGGCGAGTAGACACAGTCCGCCAAGGCTTGCAAACTCGCGCCCAGACGATTTAGAGCCGATGCAATCATGGTGTCCGCCAGCGTAATTCCCAACACCGCACTCACCACAAGCCGCAGATAATCCTGACCTGTTAAATCGAGAACCCATGGGCTCCCTTCCCACAAGAGGGTTCCCATTAAAAGCAAGACCGCGACCCAGATTTTAAAAAAGGTGAGCGGCAGTGGGGGAACCTTCAACCCCGACACCCGCATCAGGATCACTGCTATCGACCAGAACAATGCCGAAGCCACAGCGCAAATATCCCCAATCGACATCCGCGGAGCATGTCCAGATTACCTCCACAATCAACCCTCCATCGAAGCACCAAAATCACGCGAGGATTTCATGGACCACCTTTCCTTCAACATCCGTAAGTCTGAAATCGCGCCCGGCGTAGCGATAGGTAAATTCCTCGTGGTCGATTCCCATCAAGTGAAGGATCGTGGCATGAAGATCGTGAAAGTGAACAGGCTTGTCTTCTGCGTAGTAGCCATAGTCGTCGGTTGAGCCATAGACCGTCCCTGGTTTTATCCCTCCTCCGGCCATGAACATGGTAAAGCCGTGGGGATTATGGTCGCGACCATCATTTCCCTGGGCGGTTGGTGTTCGACCAAATTCCCCACCCCAAAGCACAAGCGTCTCATCAAGAAGACCACGTTGTTTCAAATCCGAAATCAGTCCAGCAACCGGCTTATCCATCTCCTTACTCAGTTTCTCGTGTTCCTTTTTCAGGTTTCCATGAGAATCCCAGTATCTATGAGAGAGCTGAACGAAGCGCACTCCAGCTTCGCTAAAACGACGCGCCATGAGGCACTGCTCGCCAAAGGACTTAGTCGGATCAACATCCGCCCCATAAAGCTTTTTGATATAATCCGGCTCACTCGAAACATCCTGTACTCCAGGCACCTCCATTTGCATTTTGAAAGCCAATTCATAGGAGGCAATTCGTGATTCGAGTTCGCTATCGACTCCACGTTGAGCGAGATGGTCCCGATTGAACGACGCCAATAAGTCCAACTCCTTACGCTGCTTCTCGCGATTCTGCAACGGATTATCGATAAAGGGGACCTTCATCCCGCCGCTCTTCCCACCAATTCTTGTTCCGCTATATTTGGCAGGAAGAAAAGCAGAGGACCAAGCGCCAGCTCCCCCGTGGCTTCCGCTGGGATTAATGGTAATGAAGCCAGGAAGATTTTCGTTTTCCGAGCCAAGACCATAATTGATCCAAGATCCCATCGAAGGGCGAGTGAAGGTATCTGATCCGGTGTGTAACTCCAGCAAAGCCCCGCCATGACGAGAGTTCGAACCATACATCGATCTCACAAAACAAAGATCATCTGCCATAGACGCGATATGAGGAAGCAGCTCGCTGACCTGCGCGCCACTTTCGCCATGCTGCGCACAAGACCAAGGCGATTTTAAAAGGAGATTCTTTGATTTATGTGAGGTGATCCGAGGGACTTTGAGCGGGAAAGGCTTCCCATTATCCCGCGCCAAAAGCGGCTTGGGATCGAATAAATCAACGGTCGATGGGCCGCCGTGCATAAAGAGAAAGATTACTCGCTTAGCAGTGCCGGGCAATAAAGGCGCCTTTGCTTCTCCCCTTGCTTCCCGGGCCAACATCGCCTGCAAAGCCATCGCCCCGAACCCTGTTCCGGATCGCTGTAACATTTCCCGACGGGAAAGTGGAAGCCCCGCACGATGACTACATAAATTCATAGTGGTTTACTCCATATACAAAAATTCATTACTCGATAAAAGAACTCTCGCAAAAGCAGCCAACGCAGCTTTTTCATCGCCATAGCTCTCAACAAAAGTGATACCTCGAGCAGATTCATCTTTTGTCGGATCGCGACCAAAAACATGTTTAATCATCCAAGCCGGGCGATTATCGGACGCTTTTGAAATGACGAAGTCAGCTAGGGCCTTCGACGATGCGTGCATCAGCTCGCTATTCATTAAATAAAGCGCCTGCCCTGCAACCGTGGAGGTTCGACGATTGCCATTTGACACCGCCGGATCAGCCGTATCAAAAGCCTTTTGACCATCATATCCCGAGCTCCGGTAAACCGGTAAATAGACCGTTCGCCTCGGAACCATGGAATGCTCCGTCAGCTTCCCTTGATTGACGTATTTGTTCGGTTGGACCACCAACATTGAGCCTCCCATGTCCAAGTCGAGCCGATTCGCCTTCATGAGAATGCTATCGCGAACCACTTCCGACTCAACTCGCCGACGCTGCCAACGCGCGAAGAGTTTGTTCTCCGGGTCATATTCAACTAACGCCAATTCTGCCTCAGCCGACTGACGATAAGTCGCCGAGTTCATCATAAGCCGATGCATTGATTTCACGGACCACCCGGACTCGACAAACTTTCGAGCCAAATGATCTAGTAACTTAGGATGAGTTGGCTTTTCACCCAGCCCACCAAAGTTATCCGGAGTCGGCACGATTCCTCGCCCAAAGTGCCAGCGCCAAAGACGATTGACGATCACCCGGGCTGTCAGAGGATTATCAGCCGAAGCGATCCATCGCGCCAATTCCAGTCGGCCGCTTTGCTTTTCCGGCATGGCGACCTTTTTCCCTTCAGTCCAAATCGCTGGCACCCCGCGCGGAACTTCTTCACCCAAGGTCAAATAATCACCCCGCAAATGAACCTTCACGTCTTGAGTGGGATACTCCGTCACGCCCATTACTCTGAAAGGGGCCGGGAGGCCTTTTTTTAAAGCAGTAATTTCCTCGGCGAGCTTATCCTTCTTATCCTTCGGAGTTTCCTTTTTTTTCTGCTCACCTTCAAGCCGTCTTACCTCAAGCCATTTTTTTTGATGCTCTTCCTTTGTCAGATCGTGCTCATGAAATTCAGCCACTACCGAGTACTTCGTGAGCGTCTTCGTAGACATAAAGATTCCTGCGAGCCCGTAATAATCCTTAATTGAAATAGGATCAATCTTATGGTCATGGCAACGCGCACAGCCAATCGTCATTCCTAAGAAAGCCCGCCCCATCGTATCCATTTGCTCATCAACAATATCGCGTCGCATTTTGTCCGGATCGTCACAAGCCAGCATTTTGGGACCTACCGAAAGAAAGCCGAGCCCCACTGTTTGCTCCCGCTTTTGAACAAGATCTTTCGCCGGCAACAAATCGCCAGCTAACTGTTCGACAATAAATCGATCAAATGGCTTATCTTTATTAAAGGAACGAATGACATAATCCCGGTAACGCCATGCAGATGGATGGGCAATGTCTTCGTCCATTCCATTGGTATCGGCATAACGGGCGACATCAAGCCAATGTCGTGCCCATCTTTCCCCATATCTCGGTGATTGTAAAAGCTCATCAATCAGCCGACCCCAAGCATCAGGACGCTCATCGCTCAGGAAAGCCTCAATCTGACTAGTCGAGGGAGGTAGCCCATGTAGATCAAGGTAAGCTCGCCTTATCAGAGTTCGCTTTGTGGCGGGCTTGGTCGGGAGATAATCCCGCTTCTCAATCCCAGCCAAAACAAAGAAGTCCATCTCTTCCCGGGTCCAATCTGCAGTATCGACCTTGGGGAGTTCGGGATTTTCAATCAGCGCATACGCCCAGTCCGTCTCAGCTCCCAAATGAGGACCGATTAACAAACCGAGACAACTGATGATTCGTCCAAACACTCCGATATTTTTACTGAATTTCAGAATCCTGTCTATCAGTCGAATCAGCTTATTGATTTCAATGACCACGTGAAATCGTCATGGCATCACGAGTCACTAGTGCAGAAGTCATCTCACCATCCGACCACCTCACTGAGATCGACTTGGCAGACTCACCAATCGGGATGGTAAATTGCGGGATACTCGATGACTGGGAGAGATATGATCCACCTGCCGAAATTTCACGAATATATGTTTTCCCGCTTTCGAGCTTCACCTTAACACGCGCCCCTACGGCCAAGACCCATGGCGCCTTGAGTTCGACAGTCAAACTTCGTGCTCCTGATGGAGGAACTGATTCAAAGACCTGCATCGCAGCATCATTATTCGCGACAAGAAGGTCCGGCCAACGATCGCTGTTCACATCGGCAAGCGCCACACCTTTGGCATCGCCCGCAGCAATAATACCGCTCCGGTCCGCGCGAATCGCTTCGAAGAAACCATCGCCGAGCCCTTTTAAAAGCGCGCCGGTTCCCCCATCCATCCGGCCAGTTTCCACCTGTGGGGCAAAGGAATTTTGCGCCAAAAAGACATCGAGATTTCCATCGCCATCAAAGTCACTCACTGCCATTCCAAAAATCGGAGCAACCTGCGCCATCGCAGGCAGTGATCGGAACTCAAAAATTCCATCACCTGAATTGATCAGCAGCCCACTTTCTAGAGTATTGACCTCGTAACGATCCGCCTTGTCTAAGCCACCTGAATACAAATCGAATAGCGTTGCCGAGGCGAAGTCATGGAACTTGGGAGTCTTTTTTCTCAAAAAAGGCATGGCATTGCTGGAACAGCTCAATCCACGAATCGGATAACACTTACCCTTCTCCATCTCGGCTTCGAGAATCCTCTTCCTACCAGTGCCATCGACATCACCATAGTAGAGAAGAGCTGGCGTTTCATACTTAGTGTTGAGCCCGTTATTTCCAACCACGTAGTCGAGGTCGCCATCACCATCAAAATCTCCTCCAACGATGCTGTTCCACCATCCGGCGCGATTCGCAAGACCAGCTTTTTGAGTGTCCTCAATCAACTCACCCTTGTTGTTTCGGAAAAGAGCAATCGCTCCCCATTCCCGCGTTACGAGTAAGTCCAGCCAGCCATCGGCATCGACATCAGTCCATAAGGCCGAGGTTACCAATCCCCCGAATCGTCCCGCAGCCACATCAACAAACTTCTTCCCTCCATCATTCTGAAGGAGCTCACTTTGCGGTGACTCAGGGTAAGAACCCGGAACCAACCGCCCTCCCACGAAGAGATCCAAATCGCCATCCCGATCATAGTCAGCCGCACAGGCCACGGAGCCACTCCCGGTGCTTCCCGGCAGCATTCCAACAGGAGATTTTTGAAACTCGCCTTGACCCGAATTCAGATAAAGACGATCTCGATAAACTCCTTGTCCTGGATCACCCTCTACTCCTCCGCTCACCACGAAGAGATCGAGATCTCCATCATTATCTGCATCGAAGAAAAGAGGAGCCATATCCTCACTCGCAGCATCCACCCCAAGAACCTGATTCTCCAGCTCGGAGAAAGTCGCCCGGCCACTGCCATCGGTTTTTTCGTAAAGTTTTCCTTCCTGCCCTGCCGGATGCGAAACAAAAAGATCCTCTCGGCCATCGCCATTGATGTCACCTACTGCAATTCCGGGCCCCATCTGTGAATGCATCGAGGGCAATAGGGGTTGCCGACTAAAATCGTTAAAAATATCTTCGCTCGGTCTCACCCGCGAAAGCATCCTCGACTCAGTGAAGAGAGTCTTTGCCTCCTTCTTCTTTCGGGGTGGTAGATTCCGGGGTTGCTCGATCACATAACGCCTTCCAGCAGTCATATTTTTGAGGATTTGTCGTCCCCCATCTGGCCAGTCGATGACGACTCGATTTGCCTTGTTAGCCTCGCCCAGACCAAAGTGCAGTAAGGTGTCATTGCTAGACATGAAACCACGTGATGCCGTTACGCTTCGCATTAAGACAGATGGCTCACTCGAAATTTCAACCCGCACCACCGCACCAAGAGCGGAGCGATTTCTCCCGGCACCGCGCAGATCTAAGGTCAATCGCTCACCCTTCTCCTGTCCGTTACGATAAACGCCAGGCACGCCACCAAAATTATTAACCACTAAATCAAGATCTCCATCCCCATCGAGATCGCCCAAGGCGGCTCCGTAACTGACTGCTTTCACATCGAGCCCCCATTCACGACCCACGTCGCTAAACTTTAAGCCGCCCTCATTTCGAAAGGCCCAATTTTTTAAAGCTAGTGGTTTCTTGTCATTCCAAAAAGCCCGCCCCGAAGCGCTTCCTTTGCTGAGAATTAAGGCCTCCTCCTGATTCCGCAAATCACTATTAAACCAATCCCGGCTCATGCCAGTGGAGATGAAAACATCCTCCCGCCCATCGCAGTCAAGATCACCAAATTTGATTGCCCAAGTCCAATCAGTCGCTGCCAACCCAGTCTGAAAAGCAATTTCATTGAAACGACCAGTTCCCGTATTGAGGTAAACCGCATTACGCATGTATTGAGCTGGAATTGGCCAATTTAGAAACCAAGAATCACTCTCCTTACCTGTCATATTTCCCATCGACATCTTTTCCTTATAATGATCGCTACCGGCCATGTCTGAAGCCATGTAGTCAAAAAGCCCGTCATTATTTATGTCGGCCACATCCGACCCCATTGAAAACCAAGGAGTGTGGGGCAATGCTCGAGGAGCGACATCTTCGAAAGTGCCATCTCCTCTATTTCGGTAAAGGTGATCAGCTCCATAAAAATCATTAGCGACGTAGAGGTCCGGCCATCCATCAGCATCATAGTCCCACCAAGTCGCAGACAGGCCATATTCAGATTCTCGGACGCCAGCCTCTTTTCCCACTTCAACAAACTTCCCGCCATCGTTTCGATAGAGCCGGTCGAATTGTCCGGAGGCGATTTGCTTGTAGCCGCTGGGCGACTTAATGAGCCCGGCATATTGCTGCATTTCTTCGGGTAAAATTACGGGTTCGCCGTCAGGACCTTTGACGAGCCGAAAACGCACGTCCTTAAGCTCCTCACCGGGCGGAATACGATTGGTTAAAAGGTAGCCGTCTAAATCGCCATCGCGGTCATAATCGCTGAAGGCCATCATCACACTGGCGCC
>DIHU01000017.1 GCA_002420315.1 Akkermansiaceae bacterium UBA5688 | reverse complement strand
GATGACTTGGGAGCTTGGACGGTCGCCTGATGAGAATACTTTTTGCGAGCAGACTTATTTTGTTTTGTGAGGAGAATTGTGAACCAAAGATGAGCAGTGAAGCAGGCTAGGAGCCCAACTCGTGCAATCCACACTCCCGCCCCGTGAAAAACTTCGTGAAGGAATTGAGCATAGTCATTAAAAGCGTCTCTCCCCGCAAAAATTAGCAAATTTCCGGTTAGGTGACCGGCTAGAAATAAAACAAGTGCAAGTCCTGTTACTGCCACGATGATTTTGCGGCCAATAGAGGATTTTACGAAGACACACAGCGAGCAGGAAAAAGCACTCATGTTTCACTTGAACACCCCTCGGGTGATAGTTGAATGTTATCGCTCAACCTTGAAATGACAAGTGGTAAGGAGTGGATTTTCTCGATTCCATGGCTTTAACAGTTAGTCGATTAAATAAAGGCTTCCGGATGGGTTCGAATTTCATTTTTCTGAAGGAATTTAGCTAATCAATTCCTTAATTACTGTTCCGCCGAATTGGGAGAGCTGTTTATAGCGGCCGGCGTGAAAGTAGGTGAGTTTGTTATCATCCAGCCCAAGAAGGTGAAGAAGAGTGACATGAAAGTCTCGAATGGGGTGTGCAATGTCGACGGCTTTGGCTCCGATCTCATCTGTTGCTCCGACGATGGCACCTTTTTTGATGCCACCACCAGCCATCATGATAGTCATGGCGTCGGCATTGTGGCCGCGGCCAATGGCGTAGACGCCCCCTCGCATATTATTGTCCGGCGTTCGGCCAAATTCGCCATTCCAAATGACGAGAGTATCGTCGAGCATGCCCCGTTGTTTTAAGTCCTTAATGAGCGCGGCCCATGGTTTGTCGACAGCAGAAATTCTCGAGGAATGACCGCGTTCAAGGTAGTCATGGCTATCCCAACCTCCGGCAAAGATTTGTACAAAGCGCGTGCCTTTCTCGACGAGACGCCGAGCCATGAGACATTGGCGCCCAAAGTCATGAGTGACTTTGTTGTCCATTCCATACATTTCCCGGATGTATTCAGGTTCGTCCCCGAGGTCGACGACTTCTGGAACCTCCATCTGCATGCGATAGGCGAGTTCATAAGATTCCATACGTGCGGTAAGGTCGGCGTGCTCAGGATGTCGCTTGGCGTGTTGATCGTTAAGAAAGGCAAGTTGATCCAAAGAGGCGCGTTGGTGGGCGCGGGATTTAAAAGACTGTGATTCGAGATCAAGAATAGGAGAGCCTTTGGGTCGGAGGGCTGTTCCTTGGAAGTGAGCTGGGAGGAAGCCATTGGACCAGTTTTTCGAACCACCCTGGGGCAAGGCCATTTCAGTCATGACGACGTAGCCGGGAAGATTTTGGTTTTCTGATCCAAGACCATAGGTGGCCCAGGCGCCAAGGCTAGGGTCGGCACCAAGGCGGCTGCCAGTATTCATGTGAAATAAGGCCTCGGGGTGGTTCAGGGACTCGGCCTGACAACCACGGTAGTTGCAGAGCTCATCGGCCACTTCGGGATCGGACATGTATTTCCATTGATCACACATATCCATGCCGGACTGCCCGGCTTTTTTAAATTTGAAAGGAGAACCGACGTAGAATTGATAGTTTCCGGCAGCGAGGCCCCGATCATTTTTAGATTCAGTTTTATGGAGCTGGGTGAGCTTTGGTTTTGGATCGAATGTGTCCATGTGCCCTGGGCCTCCTTCCATAAAGAGCATGATGACATTTTTGGCTTTGGCCGGAGTCATGGGTTTCTTTGGGGCCATGGGATTGGCTGCAATCTCGTCGGCGAGAAGGGATGAAAAGGCCACGGAGCCCATAGAGGATCCAAGACCGTAGAGAAATTCTCGACGAGAATATGCGTCGGCCAGGGGGCGGGAACAGATGGGGGTTTTCATGAGGAGATCGAGCTTTCCGGTCAAGTTTCCAAATTCGTTATTAGTAACTGTATACGAATTCGTGCGAATTAAAGAGAATGAGGCACAGGTCAGCGAGAGCTCGTATTCTTGGGCTCACTCCGGAGGCCTGTTCGTCCCGCTCGTAGTCGTTAAAGACCGGCAGGATTTCCTCATATTCAAAAGCTTGCCCAGAAAATTCCTCAACAAGCGAGCGAGTGATTTCGGTTGGGTATTCGCGGGGCTTTGGTGTGTGTTTTGCGTGATAGTCTCGCATTTCCCTAATGTAGGGTTCAATTTTGGCTACTTCCGATTGGCTGGCGTTTCGGTTAAACACGAGCTGAAAAGCTCGTTGGATTTGTTCGGCGAGCGTTTTCGATTCAGTTGCCAGCCGAAGAGCCAGCGCGATAGAGCGGTCTGTTAGGAGATCGCTGTTCATTAGGGTGAAAGCTTGTGGGGAGACAGAGGCGGAGTCACGCCCTTCACAAGAGTCGTTGGGGTTCGGTTGATTAAAGGTCTCTAGGAAGGGGTCGGCGAGCCCACGTATGCGATAAACATAAATAGAACGCCGATTTCGCTGATTTCGGCTTTTGTTTGGTAGGTAGGTAGGCGCGATCGAGAATTGGATCATGCGCGGCTGAAGGGCGACTTCCATATTCATTTCGGGACGAATGGGCAGGCCGCCAGCAGCCGTGTTAAGTTCCCCGGTGATATGAAGCATTGAGTCGCGAAGTTCTTCAGCCGTGAGGCGGCGGTTAGGAAAGAAAGCGAAGAGATCGTTTTTGGGATCTTCCTGAGCGAGCTCGTATTGTTTAGGATGGCGCCCTGATTGCTGGTAAGTTTTTGAGGTCAGGATGAGGCGATGAAGGCGTTTGATACTCCAGCCATTTTCTACGAAGTCGGCGGCAATCCAGTCGATGAGTTCTGGGTGGGTTGGGAGTGCTCCCTTGACTCCGAAATTATTGGGATTCCCGGCAATGGGTTTGTCAAAATGGTACTGCCAGATTCTGTTGACAATGGAACGAGCAGTGAGTGAGTTTTGAGGGTGAGAAATCCATTTAGCAAGAGCAAGGCGGCGGCCGCCGAGATCTTTCGGGGTTGCAAAAGGGTCGTCTTGCGAGCTGCCTTCAACAGGAAGACCTAAAGCGGATAGAACACCCGGGGTGATTTTTTCGCCAGGTGCCTCTAAAGCACCTCCCGTGAGAATATGTGAGGCGGGTCTCCAGCTAGAATCGATTTTCGTAGGCATGCGAAGCTTGCGTGCATTCAGGAATTTGGGGTCTGGCCCGTTGTATACTGATTGCACCATGGGGAGGAATCGCTCGGTCCGTCGATTCCAGATCCATTCGTCCTGTTCGCGGACTTTCAGTTGGCCTTTTTCTGCTTCGCTGAGACCGCCGTGGCGAGGTGGCTTTTGATCGACCGGGTCGTTTTTTCGGTCTTTGAGGTTCTTGTAGGGGAGTTGGTGCGTGGTATACCATGTGTGGGCATATTCCTCTACTTTTTGCTGGAGGCGCCTTGCCTCAGAGTCGGCGAAATTATGAAGCAGCTCGACCTGTGCCTTTTCTTCTTCAAAGCCGATCTTGTTGTCATACTTTTGCCATGAAACATGGCGCTCGGCGAGTTGGGTTCCTGCAAAAATGGAATAGATACGATAGTAATCTTTGGTCGGAAGAGGGTCGAACTTGTGATCATGACACTTGAAACAGCGCATCGTAGTGGAAAGGAAGGTTTGTCCCACGGCATTGACAACATCATCGATATACTGCTGACGCGCTTCGGGAGCCTTTACCATAGCTGGGTCCCAAGGGCCCATACGTAGGAAGGAAGAAGCGATCATTTGTTCAGCCTCTTTTGATGAGTATTGGCCCTTTCTCTGAAGTTTTTTGTAATTATCATTATTACCTACGCGTTCGCGAAGGGATTTGTCGGCTAGCTCATCCCCTGCTATCTGCTCCATGATGAAGTCGTTGTATGGTTTGTCCTCATTTAAAGCTCGAATGACGTAGTCGCGATAGCGCCAAGCATTTGAGCGTTCGTAGTCGTTGGAAAGTCCTCCCGTATCAGCGTAGCGAGCGACATCAAGCCAGTGTTGGGCCCAGCGTTCTCCATGCTGGGTCGAGGCGAGGAGTCGTTCAATTAGAGTGGAGTAGGCACTGTCGAAATCCTCTTGGGCGGACGCTATGAATTCAGCGACTTCGTCTGGAGATGGAGGGAGGCCGATAAGGTCATAGGAAACACGACGAATGAGAGTGCGAAGGTCAGCTCGTGGGGCTGGCTCAAATTGAGTCGCTTTAATTTTGGCGCGAACAAACGCGTCAATTGGGTTTATTCCCTCGATTGGTGGGGTCGGCTTTTTGATTGGCAGGAATGCCCATACCGTTTCAGGATTATAACGGCGGAAGGTCCAGTCGTCTGTGAGGCCACCGGAAGTTTTGATTATGAGGCCTTCCTTGGTAATTCGTTTATTTTTTTCGGATGCGAGGATCTTTTTTTGGGCCGCTTGACTCGGCCAAGGAGCGCCGTTTTTAATCCAAGTTTCAATGTCGAGGATCTGTTCCTGAGTGAGGCGATCATTCTCCTTGGGAGGCATTTCAAAGTCAGGGTCTTCCCATTTGATGACAGTCATGAGAAATGATTCTCCAGGATTGCCAGGGATGAGGAGGTCTTTGATAAATTCGCCTCCTTTGAGGAATCCTTTACGGCTTAGAAGATTGAGTTCGCCGTCGATATCATTTGGGTCTTCGCCGTGGCAGGCTATGCACTTAGAGGAGATAATGGGGAGGGCTTTGAGAGTAGCATGCTCCTCTGGTGTGGCAGCCCAAGTGAAATGGCAGAGAAGGATGAAGGTGATAAGTGACTTCATGGCGCGTCAGGAAGGCCTCGGAGGCTTACGTCTTTTAGATTACCAAGACCCGATCAGAATTGTAAATAATGGACCTATATGCCCCTATTTAAAGAACGACTTACAAATTAAACGATTTTTTTTACAAGGTAGGCGTCCTTCTATCAAAGCGCTAAATCTGAATGATGGCTACTTTCGATTCCCATTGTCCCGGCCAACTTCGGAGTAAACTGGTTTGAAGGGGATAAAAAGTAGGCCTAATCTTGTCTAGGCGAATTGGCTGAGAAAACGAGTATCGTTCTCGATCAGCAAACGAATGTCTTTAATGCCATATTGAATCATAGCGAGGCG
This sequence comes from Akkermansiaceae bacterium UBA5688, assembly GCA_002420315.1. GTDB lineage: Bacteria > Verrucomicrobiota > Verrucomicrobiia > Verrucomicrobiales > Akkermansiaceae > SW10. The sequence goes on along the minus strand of DIHU01000017.1, from coordinate 6,781 downwards.
ATCTAGGCCCATGCCGAAGGCATACCCTGTCAGCTTGTTGGGATCAAAGGCATCGTCACCTCGGCTTTTGTTGATAGCGGTGAAAACGGCGGGGTCAACCATGCCGCAGCCAGCGACTTCGATCCATTTTGGTTCTTCGCCTTTGACTTGGAGTTTCACATCAATTTCGAAGGAGGGTTCGGTGAAGGGGAAAAAGTGGGGACGGAATCGAACTTCGGTTTTATCACCAAACATAGCACGGTAAAAGAATTCTAGAGTCCCTTTAAGATCAGAGAGCCGAACGTCGGAGTCAACGTAGAGGCCTTCGAGTTGGTTAAAGACTGAGAGGTGAGTTGCGTCTATTTCGTCTCGACGATAGGCGGAGCCGGGAGCGATTATTTTAATAGGAGGAGACTGTTTTTCCATCGTGCGGACCTGTACTGAGGAGGTGTGTGTTCGGAGGAGTTTTCCTGAATCAAAATAGAAGGTGTCGGAGTCGTTTCTGGCGGGGTGGTCAAATGGAGTATTGAGGGCATCAAAGCAGTGGAATTCGGTTTCGATCTCTGGTCCATCTGCGAGTGCGAAGCCGAGGCGGCGGAGGATTTGAATTGCGCGATCCTTGACGATAGTGAGGGGGTGGAGGGATCCAACCGGGAGTTCGCGGGGCGGCATGGTGACATCAATTCCTTCGATGGAGGTGGCGTCAGCGGCGTCTTGGAGTTTTTGTTTGCTAGTTTCGAGGGCGAGGGTAATGGCTTGTCGGGCGGCGTTTAGAGCGGCTCCTAATTTTGGTTTATCTTCCTTGGGTAAGTGGCGCATTTCAGCAGCAAGTGAGTTGAGGGGGGATTTTTTACCGAGGAATTTGACGCGAGCTTCTTCCAGAGCGGCTTCGCTAGAGGCTTCATCAATTGCGGCGATCGCGTCGGTTTGAATTTGGGCTGCTTGCTCGGTCATATTGTTGATTGGGAATTACGGGAAAGGGCGATGGCGGTCAATGATGGCTTTAGGCTCTGAGCCTATGATTATGATCACTTGAATCAGGTTATCGATAGGAATGGTTATCCTCTCAATTAAAAAATGGCCGTATCCTTGCAGATACGACCATGAAATTCTTTTAGCTAAAGCTAATCGGATGTTAAGCGGCCTTCTTTTCGAGGGCACTTTTGGCTTGCTCCACGATTGCGGAGAAAGCGGTAGCGTCAACGACGGCGAGATCAGCAAGGACTTTACGGTCGAGCTCAATGTTAGCGGCCTTTAGACCTTCGATGAAGCGAGAGTAGGTCATTCCTTCATTTCGGACAGCAGCGGAAATACGCTGAATCCAGAGACGGCGGAACTGTCCCTTACGCTTCTTACGGTCACGATACTCGTATTGACGGGCTTTGTAGACGGCGTCCTTCGCGTAGCGATAAAGCTTGGAACGGAAGCCTCGGAATCCTTTGGCGCGGAGAAGAATACGCTTGCGGCGTTTTCTACTGGCCGGACTGTTAGTTGCTCTTGGCATGGTTTCTTTTGGATGAGCGGGTCGTTGGGTTTTAATTTCACTCTGATAGTCTCACTCGCTCGTGGTCCTTCCGGAGAAGGCTGGCTATCTAGAGGCCGCCCATTTTGCAGGCGGGGGCATCGTGCACGTATGCACGGTAAGACTTTACTTCATGAGAAGATTCCTCTTCACGTTCGTAATATCTGCGTCGGAGACAAGCGTCGCTTTACCCAGCATTCTTTTCCGTTTCCGGTTTTTCTTCTGGAGGATGTGACGTTTGCCCTGTTTGCGGCGCAAAATCTTACCGGTGCCAGTCACTTTAAAGCGCTTGGCGACGGACGATCTGGTTTTGGACTTGCAAGCTTTGCGGGCCATGGGAGCGGCGTTTTAGGGCTCGCGGTGCCGAATGCAAGATTTTTTGTAAAGTGACTGCTGCTTTTTCCCCGTCTGGATCATCGATCAGATTGATGTTGGTGTTGCTTTAATCGAAGCGACAGGATGCTAGAGTGTGATCCACTGGTTCCGTCGAACAAGAGTCACGATTTATGACAAAGAACCATTCTTGCGCGAAATTGGCGGCTCTCATCGTTACTCTGTTTTTCGGGGGATGGTGATTTCTAGTTCTGCGGCCAAGGTTTCCTGCCAAAACGAGCAGATTACGGTCAAAGATGTTGAAAGGATGAAGGATACCTCGGTCCAAATCGTCTATCGGACGATTACGGAATCGATGTGGTATTGCCCTCGCGCTGAAATCAAGAAGATCGCCGAGGGCCTAGAGCTTACTTTTATAAGGGTGAAAAATAATAAAAAGCAAAAGGTGGAGCATCTGCGCAAGATCCTTAGAGAAGGGACTAAGGTTTGGAACGTGGTGACGATCCCGTCTAATGGAGAAGCTTTTTTCATTAGGAATGGAAAGAATCTCGTAAAACTTCTCCGGGAAGAGGGGAACTGACCTAAGTTAATTAGGTCGCATCTGAGTTTTCCTGTAAATTCCTATCGATTCACTTCGTGCGAGACGGTAGGAGTTTTGCATGCGGACCTCGGTGAAAAATCTTTTGAATAGTGCGACGGCTCTGGACTCGGTGGAATTAGCGGGTTGGGTGCGGACTCGGAGGGATTCGAAGGAATTTTCCTTCATGGAGCTGAATGATGGATCTTGTCTGAAGGGGATTCAGGTGATCATTGATTTAGGAACTCCTGGATCGGAGGAGGTCGGGAAAATGAATACGGGGGCGGCAGTGAAAGTTGCTGGTGAATTATTGGAAAGCCCTGGTCAGGGGCAGAGCTGGGAAGTGCGAGCGACCGAGGTGGAGTTGGTGGGTGGAGTCCCAGATGATTTTCCACTGCAGAAGAAGGGGCATACGCCGGAGTTCTTGCGCTCCATTGCTCATTTGCGTCCGCGAACGAATCTTTACGGAGCGACTTTTCGGATGCGGAGTCGATTGGCTTATGCGGTGCATCGATTTTTTAATGAGCGTGATTTTACTTATGTTCACACGCCTGTCATTACCACAAGTGATTGCGAGGGCGCGGGTGAAATGTTCCAGGTGACAACAAATGATGCGGGTCAGGCAGAGGAAGATTTTTTTGGTAAGAAGAGTTATTTGACAGTGAGCGGCCAGTTGGAAGCGGAGACCTTTGCCTGTGCGCTTTCGAATGTTTATACTTTTGGCCCGACCTTCCGGGCGGAGAATTCGAATACCTCTCGCCATGCATCGGAGTTCTGGATGATCGAGCCGGAGATGGCTTTTTGTAATCTCGAGGGCGATATGGATCTCGCGGAGGATTTCATACAATTTCTAGTGAAAGATGTCTTGGAGAACAACGAGGGTGATTTGGAGATCTTTGCGAAATTTGTCGACAAGGGGTTACGTCAGCGGCTTGAGGGATTGGTAGGGGGAGGCTTTGAGCGGATGAGTTATACCGAGGCAGTTGAGCAGCTGATTGTTTCGGGTCAGAAGTTCGATTACCCGGTCCAATGGGGGGCTAACTTGCAGTCCGAACATGAACGCTACCTTTGCGAAGAAGTTGTGAAGGGGCCACTTACGGTGTATAATTATCCCAAATCGATTAAGCCGTTTTACATGCGGGCGAATGATGATGGTAAAACGGTAACGGCGATGGATGTGTTGGTGCCGGGAGTAGGCGAAATCATTGGTGGAAGCCAGAGGGAGGAACGGTATGATTTACTGAAAGCGGAGATGGAAGCAAATGACCTAAGTCTTAAAAATTATGGGTGGTATCTCGATCTAAGAAAATACGGGACCGTTCCTCACGCTGGTTTCGGCGCCGGATTTGAACGCCTCCTAATGTATGTTACCGGGATGCAAAATATTCGCGACGTCATCCCTTTTGCTAGGACGCCTGGAAATTGCGAGTTTTAAGAGGTGGATGTTTTACGACTCAGGACAATTGTAGCGAGAGCTGCAACTAGGATTGCGGTGGACAACCAGGCTGGTAATCCGATCCACATCAAAGCGTATGCAATGGTAGCTCCGGTGGCTGCTAGGAGCGCATAGGGAAGTTGGGTTGCCACGTGGGATGTGGGAGAGCATCCGGAAGCGAGGGCGGACACGATCGTGGTGTCGGAGAACGGGCTACAATGATCACCAAAGACAGCGCCGCCAAAAACAGCACCAATCGTCATCGAGATTAGGTTTATCAGTTCGTCTTCGGGAAGATCGGTTCCTAATTTTAGGACAAGCGGCAGAGCTATGGGCATGAGAAGTCCGAAGGTTCCCCAAGAAGTACCGGTCATAAAAGACATGACCGCGCCGATTAAAAAAATCACCAAAGGGACGGACATCGGGCTGATTTGATCACCGAGCATTGTCTTCAGAAGATCAGCCGTGCCGAGGCTTTCGAACATGCTGCCAAGAGTCCAAGCGCAGATCAAAATTATAAGCGCTGGAAAAAGGGAGGCCGCACCATCAAGCATGTGCTGCGGTGCTTCGGTTCTCTTGTTTTTAGGAAAGCAAAGGTAGGCTGTGGTGAGAGCGACAAAGCCTGCTGCCACCATGGCGTAAGGGACGCCATCGGAGATGAAAGCGTTTCGCCATGACCAAGTTTCGCCGTCCTGCCAGAAGTAGATGAAGGCAGGGAGGGTAGTGACGAGTACGATGAGAGGGAGTAAGGCGAGCCACGGGGAGTTGGCTTCACTTTTTTCGGACTGTTCATCAAGCGCTACCGGCTTGGCATTTTTCATGGGACCAATTTGCCATGCTTTGAAGATGACAAGAGGAATGAGAATAAGGCTGAGGAGGCAGTAGGGATTTGCCGGGATAGAGTTAAAAAATAGAGCGGCCGGATTGACGTCGAACGATGCCGTTTCTAAGCCCTGTTTGATGAAGGAAAGTTGAACTGCGATCCAAGTTGAGATGAAAGCGACACAAGCAACCGTGGCACTCGTAGAATCAATCACATAGGCGAGAAATTGTCGGGAGATTCGCAAACTATCAGTGAGTGGGCGGGCAACGCGGCCGAGAAGGACAGCATTTGCGAGGCCATCAAAGAAACAGAGAAGTCCGAGGCCATAGACGCCAAAAAGGAGTTTCTTTTTCGGATCTTGGCTTTTGTTGGCGAGGAGACGGTTAAGGATCGTGGTGAAACCTCCTCCTTTCTCTAGAAGAGTGGCAAATGCTCCTAAGGTAAGGGTGAAAATAATCGCGCTGAGGTTCCAGCTGCTTTCCCCAATTTTAGGGAAGAGATGGTCCTCAAAGAGGCAACGAACGGCAAGAACCGGGGACGGGCCAGCCAAAAGGAATGCGCCGGCCACAGTTGCTGAGAATAAAGAGAGGGCAGCCTGTCTCGTAATTAGAATGAGAGACAAGGCTACGATCGGAGGTATGAGAGGGATCAAATCCACGGGAGAGTGAAGCACAGCAAATGAAAAAAGGCGACCGGTGAAGGTCGCCTTTTTAAAATTGATAGAACATGAGGGTTTTTATTCGTCCGTATCAGAATCTTCCTCTTCTTCCTCCTCTTCGGAGGCACCGCCTCGCTCGGCGCGTTTTAGGCGGTCGGCTAAGGCAAGCTTGGCTCTCTCGGCGCGAAATTGGACCTTATCGGTGTCGCCACTCTCAATGAAGTAATCGAGAACATCGTCGGCCCAGCCTCCGGTCTGGCTAACCATGGCGTCGACTACCATACGTTGCTCTGTTTCACCGGTTGCGATGCTAGCAACGTCTTCCCAATAGATGGACTTATCGTCCTCATCGAGTTCAGGATGACTCTTGAGAAATGAGACAAGTCCCTGGAAGGCTTCGGTACGGATACGGATATCTTGTTCCTCTGAAGCGTATTCGAAGAGTGTATCGAATTGGGAGTCATCGGGCCAATTGCGAAGCGCAAAGATGGCGGCAACTTTCATCTTGGGATCATCGGCAGCGAGTGTTTTGGAAATCAGGTTAGATGCTTCATCCCCACCGGCTGAGCCCATGAGTCGCAGGAGTGCGGTCTTAGCATCGGTATCAGCCGTATTATTATAACTTCCCATGATCGCCTTGGAGTAGGCGCTGGGATCTTCGGAGGCACTGATCACCTTGGTGAGAACATCGACAGCTGAGTTTTTGATCGAGGCATTTTCCGAGTTGGTGATAATGGTGAGGAGGCTTTTGAAGTTAGATGCCGAGGCCATTTGTTTGGCAGCATCGAGAGCTCCTTGTCCTGCCGATGTATCATCGGTTTTTTGGGCGAACTCGATCAAGGCTGGAAGGGCACTTTCATCGCCACGTGCTCCAACGACTTGAAAGAGTTTGACCCTAAGCGCACCAGTCATTTCCACGTCACGGGCGTAGTTTGCGACTTGTAAGCTGATATCAACGTCGTCGGTTGCTTTACCTATATTGAGGGCTTGCAGGTAGGTGGGGCGAGCCATGGAATCTTTAACTCCGCCGCTTAGAAGTTCGTCCAAGAGAAGTTGGACGTCATCCGTTGACAAGGGAATATCGGTCGGGAGATTGTCAGGGTCGCCAAATGCAGCCACGATTTCGTTGATGCGCTCATTTTTGGCGGTTTGATCAGATTTTCCTTTGTAGATGAAGCCAGCGAGAATGATTCCTGCTGCCAGGGTGATGGCAATCATACCCTTCACGGCGTTGCTCATTCCCTGTTTTTTCATAGGGGCGACTGAACCGATCCCGACTGCTCCGGGCTGGGGCTGACCTGGAATACCTCTGGTTTGTGTCCCGGAGCCAAAGGGTGCGGCAGCTGCCGCGGTAGTTGGAGTTTGAGCTGATCCACCCAGAGGAATGGTGATTTGAGGCGCGGGAGCAGGTTGGGCCGGAGCTTGAGCTGGTGTTAGTTGAACGGGAGCAGGCT
>DIHU01000084.1 GCA_002420315.1 Akkermansiaceae bacterium UBA5688 | reverse complement strand
ATGTCAGTTCTATTACCACCAGTAACTGTTGCCAGTGCTGCACCGGCTGCGGCTCCACCGAGGCCATACTTTTGCTGGTTAGGAGTGCAGGATACTAGAGCAAGGGTCCCGGCAGTAAGTGCGACCACAAGTGTTTGGGATGTTTTCATTTGGTTCGTTTAACGTGGGTTAGAGGTTGATTATTCAAGAGTGCCTTATTTTTTAGGTAATACCATGAAGAAATGCATTATTTTTAGCATTCAGAGTTTTTGGTCAGAATATTGCCCCTCCTCCAAGATCTTAAGGTCTTAATGAAGAGTTCAAATTCATAAAGAAGGTAGCAACTCGGAAAAATTTTGACTATAAAGACCCATCGATGGCGAGTGATAATAATGAGCTCGAGAAGTGGGCGACTGACGTCATTTTTGGTCGGGCCCGAGGGTTTGGATCCTGTTTAATGCGGGTCGTTCTCCGCGGGCTCTCTTGGGTTTATCGTTTTGGGGTTAAATTGCGCCTCCGCCTTTTTCGTAACGGTTGGAAAAACCAGTCTAGTCTAGGCACAATGGTGGTAAGTATTGGAAATATAACGGTTGGCGGAACCGGAAAAACTCCGGTGGTGGAAAGATTTGCCAAGGAGCTTACGGCGAGGGGGCGGAAAGTTGCGATCCTAAGTCGCGGTTATAAGAGTTCCGAACTTAAAGAACGGCAGCGATGGTCCAATCCCAAAACTGGGGAAACTGTGACTAGTCCACCTAAAATTGTGAGTGATGGTCATGAAGTTCTTCTTGGGGCGAAGTATGCTGGGGACGAACCGTTTATGTTGGCTACAAACCTATCTGGTGTCTCTGTAGTGGTTGATCGTGATCGGGTGCGTGGTGGCCGTTTTGCAGTAAAGGAATTGGGAGCGGATACGTTGTTGTTGGATGATGGATTACAGTATCTTGATCTTGAGCATTCACTCGATGTGATTCTCGTGGATCAGAATGCTCCATTTGGAAATGGCTATATTTTGCCCCGAGGAACGATGCGAGAGCCTCCTCCCAATCTTTGCCGGGCAGATTATATTTTTATTACTAAGTGTGACGGAAAGCCGCAAGACGATTTGATCAAGCGAATTCGAAAATACAATCAAGAGGCCGAAATTGTACAATGTACCCACGGGCCCAAGCATCTTCAGGGAGTTTTCAATGATGATGAGCTTTCATTGGACGCTCTCGAGGGGAAGTATATCGGTGCGATTTCGGGTATTGCCCAGCCCGAAAGCTTCGATCGACTTTTAAAGCAGCTGGGCGGAAAGGTGATGTTTCATACGACCTTTTCCGACCATCACGCTTTTACTTCCAAAGAGATCGAGCCGTTTATGGATCGATGTATCAACCGCGGGGTGGATATGATCGTAACGACCGAAAAAGATGCTGTTCGATTTCCAAAACCAAACAAAATCGACGTTCCGATATATTTCCTGCGTATTGAAGTACGTATTCTCGAAGGAGAAGAGATTTGGGAGCAGTGCCTAGAGAGAATTTGTAGGCGTGTTTCGAGGGAGCCTGAGGACTGGGCCGAGGAGCGGTTGGGCCGGCCTGAGTCCGCCTAAAAGAAGAATTGAACTCGCAATTTTTGGAAGAGGGGAGAAAGTTCCAGAGTGCTAGATCAACTGCAGAGGCCTTTGCGCGATTTGAGGCTATCTTTAACTGACCGTTGCAATTTTCGGTGTCGTTATTGTATGCCCATCGAAGTATTTGGGCCTGGTTATCAGTTCTTGCCACGTGATGAGATTTTGAACTTTGATGAACTGGTTAGGACAGTAAGGGTAGCGGTTGAATTGGGAGTGAGGAAGGTTCGATTGACTGGTGGAGAGCCCCTGTTACGCCGCGGAGTTGAGGACCTAGTTGCAATGATCGCAGCAGTACCGGGGGTTAAGGATTTGGCCATGACAACGAATGGCATTTTGCTGAATTATCATTCTAAAAGCTTAGTTGCAGCGGGTCTGGACCGAGTGACTGTTAGTCTTGATGCTCTGAATGAGGAGACCTTTGCCAAAATGAACGGTGTGGGGGCCAAAGTTGACCGAGTTCTTTTGGGGATTCGATCGGCCCAGGAACATGGTCTTCCGGTGAAGGTCAACATGGTGGTCCAACGTGGAGTCAATGAGCAGGAGATTGCTCCAATGATCCGCTGGAGCCATGATGCTGGTGTGATTCTCCGATTTATCGAATTTATGGATGTGGGGGAGACGAACGGTTGGGGTAAGCAAGAGGTAGTCACCGCCGAGGAGATTTTGGCAATTGTGAGTGGGCAATTCCCTGTTGAAGAAGTTCCAGCGGCTTATCCTGGGGAAGTCGCAAGGCGATGGCGCTTCCTTGATGGCGCGGGGGAGTTCGGGACGATCTCTTCGGTGAGCCAGCCATTTTGTGGCGATTGTTCGCGTCTAAGGGTATCAGCCGAGGGAAAGGCTTTTACTTGCTTATTTGCGAGTGAGGGGGCCGATCTTAGGAATTCCCTTCGTTCATCATCATTGGATTCAGACGTGAGTGACTTCATCCGAGGCCTGTGGGGAACACGAAAAGATCGTTACTCCGAAGAACGTGGAGAGGTCGGAAGGCCAAAGGCAGAAATGAGCTACCTAGGAGGCTAGATGCCACAGGCGAAAAGAAGGCTATCTTTTGGGCAGTAAAGAATTCCGACTCAGCAAGAATTTTAGTGAGCCCGGAGAAATAATTCTCTCAAGCTGAGTGAGTGAAAGGACCATTAGCCCTCACATTCAAATGAGTCGCTAGAGTTTAGCCTTTGCTTTTTGATAAGATTTTTTGAGTTTCTCGAGACGAGCCTCGACCGTTGAAATCTCCTTGATCAGTCTCGCAAGTTCCTCCACTGCGCGAAGCTCCTTGGATGCGCCTTTCGCTGTTTTGACTCCCGAGCCTCCGTCTTTGTGTCTCCATGATGCGATTGTTGCGGCAGTGACCCCAAATTTTGTGACAGCCTTAGTCTGCCCACCACGGCCTTGTTTCGTGATGAAGTCGAGAATCGCCTTTTTTTCGGAAGCGCTGTAACGCTTTACTTTTCTCTTCGCTTTTTTAACTTTAGCCATTTGTAAAGCGTGCTCCGTCAACGACTTGTGTCAAATAAAAATAATAATTTTTTTGAAAGAATATTCTTATTCTCCTCTAAAGTCATAACAAATGAGGCGCGATGGAGTTCCATCAAATCCTTTTAGATTTTGAACAGCATACAAAAGGCCATTGCTTAGAACTGGAGGGGTCCACGAATCTTTCGCGAAAAATAAACGGGTTCTTTGGACGATTTCAATTTTCTTTGGAGTCATTTTGAGTTCAACGAAGCTTCCGTCTTCGCCTAAAGAGAATGTGCGATCTTTACTTTGAAGGAAGGATCCACGGAATAATCCCGTAACGCGCTGACCTTCTTTCCATCTTACATCGTCCTCAATTAATATTTCTCCATTCTCCAAATTGAGGCATTTCAGCTGAGTGTCGGGAATATTTCTTCCGGCAAAGCCATAGAGATAGTTCCCGATTTTTTGAGGTGTCATCATGTGCATTCCAAAGAAGCGTTTCTTCCAAGCCGGCTGTATGGTGAAGTCTTTCGAAAAATTAAGAAGGACCCCTCCTAATTCATAGCAATCTGAAATGAAAACCTGATTGTGAGATATCGATAGCGGGGTTGAAGCAAGAACTGATTCATAGATATCAGCGCGCCAGGGAAAGCGCGAAAGAAGCTTTCCGGATTGTGGATCCAATACTAGGAGTCCACCGTGGGCTGGTCTGGATTCTCCAGCAGCAAGCACTAGAGCAACCTCCCGGTCGTGGATTTTTGCAATAATTGGGGAGGCATAGGATGCTCCCCATTCGTCCTCGTGGGTCCAGACTGTTTTTCCGTCGTCAAGATTTAGCGCTGCTACGCAGGTTCCGCTGGTTTTGTTCTCTTTCCCTCCAACGTTAATAATAAGATTAGCACCATGAACCATGGGGTTTGGCCCGTACCCGAAAAAATACTGCGGGATTTTAAACTCTTCCTGAAGATCCCGCTTCCAAAGAACTTTGCCGGTTTTTAGATCGAGGCAGTGGAGCTGGGCGGTGACTCCGATTAAATAGACCCGTTCTTCATGGACCACCGGGCTGGAGCGCGGGCCATTTGAGAACCCGTAGCGATCCCGATATTCGATGGGGTATTGAAAAGTCCAAAGGCGCTTCCCAGTTTCAGCGTGGTGACAGTCGAGGGTTTCTTTCGAGTCAATGGCATGAAAATGAAGGAGCTGTCCATTAACGATGATTGGGGAGCTATATGATTCACCGCGAGCTAATTCAAAGACCTTTGGAAGTCCACCTTCGGGGAATTTATTCAATAATGGCCCCTCTTTTGTAGTGCAATTATCTCGTGGGCCAAAAAAGCGGGGCCAATTTTCTACCATCGCAGTTCTGGCCAAGGGCTTCGGGGCCTTATGGAATTTCATCGGAAAGGTGTTTTCCGCGGATAGCAAGGAGGCTGTAAGTGCTAAAATTGCGATTTGTCTCATGAGGACAGGATAGTTCAATAACTCGTGAATCAAAAAGTCTTTTGATCAAGGAGTGCTTGCTGACCGAGTGTTGCGTCGAGCTTTCGTTCTTTTCACGCCGCAGAATCCCTTTATTAATGATGGGGATGAAACAAAAACTTGGACTCGCGTTGCTCTGTCTCACCTCGATGACGGGATTGGCTCAGGAAAAATGGCTCAGCTTTAAAGGCAAGGAAGGTCCCGGGAAGGGAAAGCATATCGTTTTGGTGTCCGGGGATGAAGAGTATCGCTCCGAGGAGAGTGCCCCGATGTTAGCAAAAATTCTTTCTGAGAGGCACGGCTTTGATACGACTGTACTTTTTTCGTGGAGTGCCGATGGAACATATATCGATCCAAACAACATTCAGGGCGTAACTGGTTGGGAGAAGCTCGATTCAGCGGACCTCATGATCATTGGGACTCGAATGAGAGCTTACACACCTGAGACGATTAAGCATCTGGGTGGATTTTTGAATGCTGGCAAGCCGGTGATAGGTTTTCGCACTGCGACTCACGCTTTCAAGGGTGGAGGTAAAATGGGTAACATCGGTGCAGGTGAGTGGGGTTTGAAGGTTCTTGGAGAGCGCTGGGTGAATCACCATGGCGGTCATAAGACTCAGGGAGCTCGGGGAGTGATAGCGGAAGGTTGTGAGGAGCATCCGGTCCTTAATTCGGTGAAAGATGTTTTTGGCCCTAGTGATGTATACGGAGTTCGGCATCTCACAGACAAAGACACAGTTTTGCTTCGTGGGGCAGTGACCCAGTCGCTGAATCCTGCTTCTAAGCCTATTGATGGGCCTAAAAATAGCCCCATGATGCCCCTTGCTTGGTTGCACACATACGAGTCGCCTGATGCTAAAACAACTGGTCGCTCGCTCTGCACCACGATGGGGGCTTCAGTGGACTTTCTTAGTGAGGATCTTCGTCGTCTGATCGTAAATGCCAGCTTTCATCTTCTTGATTTGAAGGTTCCTAAGAAGGCAAATGTCGACTTTGTTGATGCGTTCTACCCGAGCTTTTATGGCTTCTGGAATGGTAAAAGTGCCGGAATCTGGAAAGAGCGTGGTCTAAAGGCTGACGATTTTGGTTTGGCTAAGACTCCAACCGCTCCTGAGCCCAAAGGCACTCCAAAGTGGCCCTATATGCCCGTGAAAAAGTAATGGACTGGCACGCTTTTCTCCGTGATTGGTCGCATGCATCGGCTTCACGGGGCTTTGAAAGCAAGACGTTTGGCGAGATCGGAGGCTTTCCTTTGGTAGCCTCGTCGAAGGGCGACTCATCAAAGCCGTGCATCTATCTTTCATCAGGGATACACGGAGATGAGCCTTCGGGCCCTCAGGCTCTGTTTGGATTGCTGAATGAGGACTTTTTTGATGATCGTTTCCATTGGTTGATCTGCCCGGTTCTTAATCCCGCCGGTCTTGAGGCTGGCACGCGTGAAAATCTTGGAGGGATTGATCTGAATCGTGATTACTGTCTTTGTGAAAGTGAGGAGGTTTCTTCGCATATTGCTTGGTTAGAAAAGCAGGTAATTCCGCAGCTTTTTGTTTCCCTGCATGAAGACTGGGAAAGTTCTGGATTTTATTACTACGAGATCAATCTCGGGGGCGCGGTGGCAGACTACAAAAATCTTCTTGCCGCAGCTGCACCGTATTTCCCCCCCGAGCCCGAATCTGTAATCGACAATCATAAGGTCACCGAGCCGGGGTGGATTCATCATTCAGAACATCCAGATTTACCCGAGGGATGGCCTGAGGCAATTTATTTAGCAAAAATGGGTTGTCCGATTTCGCTTACTTTCGAGACTCCTAGCAGCATGGCGCTTGAAAAGAGAGTGGGTTGCCATCAAGCGATGGTTCGTGAGTCGATTCGTTGTTGTCTGTGATAATCTTCTGCACTTGCGGAGATATCAGATTCACGGCAATCTGAAACTATGTCTGCCGAAGAAGAAAAACTTGTTTGGAAAGGTTGTTCGCATCAAATCGTCAATTTCGGGCCTCTTGTTGTCTCGCTTTTAGTTATCATTTTGATTTGTGTGGCGTCTTATTTTTGGTCTGGCTGGCTTGGATTTGCCACCGTTATCCCTCTTTTTTACGCTGGCTGGCTCTGGCTAGGAACCAAGCTGATGGTTTTTGAATTCACGAGCGAGCGGATGCGGATTTACGAGGGAATCCTAAATCAGAAAATTAACGAAGTTGAGCTCTATCGCGTTAAGGACACTCGTCTCGAAAGGCCTTTGTGGCTTCGCATCTTCGGGCTTTCAAACATTATTCTGCAGACGTCGGATCGCTCTCTTCCTGAGGTTAATATCTGTGCTGTCCGTAACGGGATTGAGGTACGCGAAAAACTGCGTAAACAAGTTGAAACTCTTCGGGACAAAAAGCGGGTTCGTGAGGTTGATTTTGAGAGTAGCGATAGTGAAGCTGATGGTTTTGAAGCTGGATTGATATAGTAACTCTTCAGGGTTGTTTTTAACCCGGTATCAAAGAATCTCCCGATCTGCACTTGAAAGGTTGGCTAGGGAAGGGCAGTTACATGGTTATGGGAATCAGCTGGGTGATCATCGCGACAGTTCTTGCGGCTGCAGGAGGTGTTGTCGGGGTGATGGCACTCCGTTCGGAGAAGGTGGGCTGGGCAGCTCTCTTCTGCATGGCGTTGTCCTTCGGAGCCCAGCTTATGGCGCTTGGTTGGCGTGGTGAATTGAGAGGCCAATGTCCGCTGGGTGACCTAGGCGAAATTTGCCTCTTCATGGCTTGGTCGTTAACTTTGTTCTATCTCGTGACCGGAACAACATATCGAGTCTCACTTTTGGGCGTTTTCACGGCCCCCCTCGTCTTTCTTTTACAGGTAATTTCACTCATTCCAGGGGCCTTTGAAAAAAATGTGGTTAGTGCGGAATCGATTGACGCCTGGCGCGAAGCTCACACTTCTCTTTCCGTGCTCTCATACGGAGCACTTGCCCTCGCTGCAGTTGCTGGGGTTATGTTCTTTGTCTTAAACTATCAACTGAAGGCTCGCAAGTTTGGCGGAGGGTTGGTTCAAGGGATGCCCTCGATAAGTCGCCTTGTGCAGGCGATGGCACGCATTGCGGTGGTCGGTTGGGTGATCCTAACCGCGGGTATTATTGCGGGGTTACTGATGCCGAAAGGCAATTTTGGTATCCACTTGATGGTAGCGACCATCACTTGGGTGCTCTATGCTGTTTTACTTGGAGTTTACTTTGTTCGTGGTCTTCCCGGCCGGCAATTGGCTACCGGTTTGACCGTTCTTTTTGTCCTTTCACTCGTGGTCTTTGCAAAGCTGTGATGAAACTTGTTTGTCTAGGACTCAATCACGAAACTGCTCCCGTTGGGGTTCGAGAAAGATTTGCGATTTTGGATGGGGCACTTGACGAGGAGACCGAGTCTTTGGTCTCTTCCGATGATGTCCTCGAAGGAGTTGTCCTCTCGACCTGTAATCGGACGGAGTATTACGCAGTGGTGAATGGGGGAAGTGGGGTCACCGATCTTACAAATTGGATCTGTCAACGGCGCGAGTATAATGGCTCAACGGAAGGTTTTTTTTACCACTACGAGGCGAGGGATGCCGCAGAACACCTCTGTCGAGTCGCGAGTGGGATGAACTCGATGGTGCTTGGTGAGACGGAGATCTTCGGGCAGGTTAAGAAAGCTTATAAGCGGTCTCTCGAAGGTGGGGCAACTAAGTCGGTGCTTAATAAATTGTTCCAGCGTGCATTCGGAGTAGGAAAAAAAGTAAGAACTCACACAGCGATTCAGGAAGGAGCAACTTCAGTTGCCGGAGCTTCGGTGGAACTAGCCGAGAAGGTTTTTGGACGCCTGCAGGGAAGTTCGGTGATGGTGATCGGAGCTGGAGAAATAAGCCGAAAAACAGCGCGCGCTCTTCAATCACGAGGCGCTTCTTCGGTTATGGTAACCAATCGATCTTTTGATAAGGCAGCGGATCTTGCCGAAGAGATTGGAGGGTGTGCCGTGCCATTCAGCGGATGGGAAGAGGAGTTGTCCCATTTGGATGTGGTGATCGCCGCGACAGGAGCGCCCCACTTTGTCGTGAAGCCCCAGCATGTGGAAGCAGTTCGACGAAAGCGTAAATTTCGTCCACTCATCATGGTCGATATTGCTGTCCCTCGTGACATTGATCCGGAGGTGGGAGAGATCGAGGAAGTTTATCTTTACGACATTGATACCTTGCAAGAAATGGCAGATGAGGCGAGGAAACGTCGTGAGGAACAACTCCGTCTTTGCGAAGAAATCATTCGCGAAGAGATTGATAAGGCTTCGCTACCAGCGGTGAACGATTAAACAATGAAGACTCTAAAATTGGGAACGCGGGGAAGTGCTCTCGCGCTAAAGCAGGCGGAGATGACTGAGGCTTTGCTGTCGGCGACTTTTCCGGAGCTAGAGGTAGAGCGGATCATTATCAAGACTACCGGGGACCGAAGAACGGATGTTGCTCTCAATGAGGTTGCGAAAGCCGAGGGGATTTGGGATAAAGGTGTCTTCATTAAAGAGCTCGAGGTCGCTCTTGAAGCTGGAGAAATTGACGTGGCGGTGCATTCGCTGAAAGATCTGCCTACGATTCTTGAAGATCCATTCCAATTGCGCTCGGTTCTCGAGAGGGCCCCGGTGGCGGATGCCTGGATTGGTAAAATCCCTTGGAGCGAAGTTAAAAAAGAGTCGCGTGTTGGAACAAGTTCGGTGCGACGCGAAAGGCAGGTTAAGTTTCTTAAGCCGGGAGCAAAGATCGTGGACCTTCGAGGAAACGTGCCAACTCGCATAAAGAAAGCGGCGCTTGATGCAGATTACGATGGTATTATTTTAGCGGAAGCCGGCTTGAACCGTTTGGGCTACCCTACCGAAGGAATGTTTGAAATTGAGCGTCATCCACTTTTTGTGGAGTGCCTTGCCGAAAAGAATTTTTTTCCAGCAGCTGGCCAAGGTGCGGTTGGGCTTGAGATCCGCAGTGGCGATGAAGAAATTGGGGTTATTATCGACGCTTTGAATCACGAAGAAACTTGGAATCGGGTTTTCGCGGAGCGCGAGTTTTTGAGGCTACTCGACGCTGGTTGTTCTACTCCGATTGGGGTATGGTCCACTCTTGAAGGTGAGCATCTAGAAATGGGTGCAAGAGTTTTCCCCGAGGGAAGTGGGATGCTCCGAAAGGCTAATGCAAGTGGCGTGGTGCCTATGGAGGTAGCCCATCAACTTTTTGAAAATTTAAAATGAACGAAGTGCAAGAAAAGGGAATTTGTTACCTGGTGGGCGCAGGCCCGGGAGATCTAGGATTAGTCACTTTGAAGGCTAAGGAGTGTATCGAGAAGTGTGATGTGCTGGTCTACGACGCTCTTTCCAGCGCCGAATTGGTGGGGTGGGCGAAGAAAGGGTGTGAGTTAATTTTTGCTGGAAAGCGTGCTGCTGATCACGCTATTCCACAGGATCAAATTAACGCAATCATTGTGGAGAAAACTCTTCAGGGTAAGGTCGTAACTCGGCTTAAAGGTGGAGATCCCATGATCTTTGGGCGGGGTGGCGAGGAAGCTGCCGAGTTAGCCGAGGCTGGAGTGAAGTTCGAAATTGTCCCGGGTATTTCATCTACTATTGCTGGTCCTGCCTACGCGGGTATTCCAGTGACTCATCGCGATCATTGCTCGCAGCTGACAATTTTCACCGGTCATGAGGATCCTACGAAAGGGAAGACTTCGCTCGACTTCGAGCATCTTGCTAAAACTCCAGGGACAAAGGTCTTTGTAATGGGAGTCTCTCGTCTTCGTGGAATCTGTGACGAGTTTATTAAAGGTGGAGCGTCTGCTGAGACGCCGATTGCACTGACGCGTTGGGCGACCACGGGAAAGCATCAAACGGTCCAGGGGACTTTGGAGACTATCGCTGAGGTGGTTGAGGAAAAGAAGTTCAAATCACCAGCGGTTGCCGTGATTGGCAATGTCGTAAAAGAAAGAGAAAAAATTAACTGGTTTGAGACTAAGCCTCTTTTTGGAAAAAGAATTGTAGTGACTCGAACGCGTGAGCAAGCCGGTGGCTTGAGTAAGCGATTGGGTGATTTGGGCGCAGATGTGATCGAGCTCCCTACGATTCGCATTGAACACCCACAGGATCGGCAAGATTTCGCAGAGTCAGTTTCTGAATCCCACACTTATGATTGGCTGATTTTCACGAGCCCGAATGGAGTGGAGAGGTTCTTTGATGCTTTTTATGCAACCTATCAGGATGCCCGAAGTTTGGGGGGATGCCGAATTGCTGCGATCGGACCTAGCACTGAAGCAAAGATTCGCGACTACCGTTTTGCGGTGGATCTTATGCCCGAGCGATTTGTGGCCGAAGGACTTTTGGACGCTTTCAAAAATGAAAGTATTGAGCACCAAAAAATTCTTTGGGTGAAGGCAGAGGAAACTCGTGATGTCATTTATGATGGACTGATGGACCAAGGAGCAATCGTTGATTCCTGTCTTGCTTATCGAACGATTCCCGAAACTTCTGATCCCACCGGGGCCGCAAAGCAATTACGCGAGGAGGGGGCAGATATGATTACCTTCACAAGTGGATCGACAGTAGAGAATTTCTTCAAAATGGATATCGATTGGCCTGAAGAATGTGAGGCGGCCTGCATTGGTCCGGTGACTCATAAGGCTTTTAAGTCCCATTGCGAGTCGCCATCAATCGAATCTGAGAAGCACGACATTGACGGTCTAGTTCAGGCGATTTTAAATCACTTTGGCGAATGATATTCTTACAAAAAAGCCGCTCTAATTTGAGCGGCTTTTAGAAATTAGAATCGAAGAGATCTTACGCTTAGTAGCTGACGATTTCGCCTTCATTGAAGAAGCGCTTGAGCTCCGCTTCAGCAGCTTCTGTGCTGTCGGAAGCGTGACAAACATTTCGCATTTTAGAGTTTTCGGCCTTTTCGCCAAAGTCACCGCGGATTGTTCCTGCGGCGGCCTCCTTAGAGTCTGTTGGTCCAAGGAGATCGCGAACGCGGGTAATGACGTCTTCTCCACTAAGGGCGAGGGCTACAACTGGAGTTTCCTGCATGAAGCCACGGACGGATGGGAAAAAGGGCATTTCTGCAATGTGGGCGTAGTGCTCGGCAAGAATCTCATTAGAAAGAGCCATCATTTTAATGCCGCGGATTTTGAATCCCTCGGCCTGGTAGCGGGCGAGGACGGTGCCAACGAGGTCCTGTTTAATCGCGTCGGGTTTGAAGAGAATCAATGTCGTTTCTTGTGCCATGTCGTTGCGGGATTATGCAACTGGCTGGTTGGTGTCAAACCCGATGTGGAATTGGTTGGAGAAATCAACGTTAAATAAAAGATCCTAGGCTGAGATTTTTAACTTTGTCATTTCCCCAAAACAGCTCTGGTAGTCTAGAGTCTATTGGTTCCCTTGGAAGGTGGATTCAATCTAGAGGATTGACCCGGGAGAGTAGTTGGCAGCCTCCGGGTGGGTCGCTTTGAGAGCGCTGATTTGCTCATCAAAATGGGCGATTTGAACTTTCGCCTGTCCGACATTATCCCGGCCTTGTGAGAGGATTTGAGAGAGAGCGTTGGCATCCAATGGGAGGCGGGCATCTTCCTCAAGTCGTTTCAGAAGATTGTTTTCGCTCGCCTTACCATTTCTGAGGTCGTGAACGGTTGCGACGGCGTGTTCCTTGATTGCTTCGTGCGCAGTCTCGCGGCCTACGCCTGCTTTCACGGCCTCCATCATGATCGTCGTGGTGAGAAGGAAGGGTAGGTAATGAGTATTTTCTTTTTCAATGATGGCAGGGTAGGCGTCCATCTGACCAAGGATAGTAAGGAAGGTTTCGTAAAGCCCGTCGATCGCGTAAAAGGCATCAGGAAGCATGACACGGCGGACTACAGAGCAGGAGACATCACCTTCGTTCCATTGATCGCCGGCGAGGTTTGAGGCCATGGTGAGATGGCCTTTAAGGATGGCGTGAAAGCCGTTGACCCGCTCACAGGATCGTGAGTTCATCTTGTGTGGCATGGCAGATGAGCCTGTTTGACCTTTGGCGAAACCTTCCGATGCGGTTTCATGACCTGCCATGAGACGGAGGGTTTTTGCGAGGGAGGATGGGCCTGAGGCTAGGTCGACTAGGGCGCTTACAACTCGGAAATCGAGCGATCGTGGATAGACTTGCCCTACATTGGTCCAAGCTTTTGGCAAGCCAAGGTGGACCCTGACCTGTTCGTCTAATTCGGCGACCTTCGTAGTATCTCCGTTGAAAAGAGAAACCTGATCCATTTGAGTGCCCACCGCACCTTTTAAGCCTCGGACTGGATAGGATTGAAGAATGGAATCAAGGTTATGATAAGCACAGAGAACTTCCTCTCCGAACATCGAGATTCGCTTGCCAAAAGTTGTCGGCTGCGCTGCGACATTGTGGGTGCGAGCCGTAATCATGAGCTCGGACCATTGACTAGCGCGCTCGGAAAGGCGGGCCAGAACTGCCACTGATTTATCACGGATGGCCTCGAGTGACCGGTAAACCTGAAGCTGCTCAACATTTTCCGTAAGATCTCGGGAGGTCATCCCTTTGTGGATATGTTCGTGGCCTGCGAGATCATTAAATTCTTCGATTCGGGCCTTCACGTCGTGGCGGGTGAGTCGTTCCCGCTCGTCGATGGAGGCAAGGTTGATCTGATCCTTTACCGTTTCGTAGGCCGCAATGGCTTCGTCTGAAATATCGAGGCCGAGATTTTGCTGTCCTTTCATTACGGCAATCCAAAAGTCACGCTCAAGAATGATGCGGCCCTCAGGTGACCAGATTTCTCGGATTTTGGCTGCGGCATATCGCTCGGCGAGGACGTTCGGAATCATGCGAGAGGAAAACCGTAAATGACTCAATTTGAAACACTAAATCAACTTGAGCGAAAGAAGTCTTCGATTTGAGCGATTTAGTCTACCTGCAGATTGCCTTAAGAATAAGCTTTTTCTTGGTTTGAGGGATAACTTTCTTGGGATTGACTTATCCTCAAGTGATGAACTTTAAAGAATGATATCGAGCGCTGCTATCAATTCTGACCGCAACTTCAGTCCCCTGCGGTAGAGGACGCTTTGCTCTCGCTCATATTCTCGTCGGCCTTCCGTGGTTTCGATGGGAATCGGAGAGTAGCCGTATTCCAAGAGATCGTAGGGTGACGCTCGCATGTCGATAATCCGGGCCTCGATCGCAAAAAAGAGGGTTTTTCGAAGTATTTCGGACGAGATCCACGGAGAGCTTTTGTAGGCCCATTTATAAAGATCCATATTGGCGTGGATGCAGCCTGGCTGTTCGTGATCTTCTCGTGTTAGGAGAGTGGGAGTGAAGCGATTAAGTGGTATCGTATCTGGTGCAAAAAATCGGAAGGCATCAAAATGTGAGCAGCAGAGCGGCCGACTAGAAACTAGCTCGTCGATTTTAGATTGTGGCAGTCGAAGTGGAGCACTCTCGCGATGGCGGACGTCGGAGCCGGAGAAAACCATGGCCCATTCGTGGAGCCCGTGGCATGAGAAATTAGGGGGGCGGGACTGGGTGAGGGTCAGCAGCCGATGGATTCGCAGTAATCTTTCCTTGGATTTGAGAGTAAGTTTTTCGGAATCAATCCAAGCAATGCCACCTTTTTGATGATAATATTTTTCGGGTAGGTCGATCGTTTGATTAATTTCGATGGGCACCGCAAATCCGGGATGCCACTTTTCGAGCCGGCCCAAAGGAAAGGAATAATAGGTGTGTAAAAAATCGTAGACGGGGTGTTTTTCGCTTCTGGATTTTCGGGCGCGCATCGGGATTGTAATCTGTTCCACTTCCTGACGGTGGTGTTCCGAAGATTCTTGCCACCGGGAAAGCGAGATAGGGGCAGGAGATTGAAACGGAAGGGGCATGGACGACGCTGTCTTAGCGAATCAATACAATTTTGCCAAATAATCCTTGAAGTCTTCGTCGGATCGACCTAGCTTCCGCCCGCCTCGAAAGAGGTATTTGCAAAATCGCGGGATGGAGCAGCCAGGTAGCTCGTCAGGCTCATAACCTGAAGGTCGTAGGTTCAAATCCTACTCCCGTAACCAA
>DIHU01000197.1:2820-9993 GCA_002420315.1 Akkermansiaceae bacterium UBA5688 | reverse complement strand
AGCCATTTTCTGCTTTTCGTAAATACTCCGATGACGTGGACAAAAGCTTCGGAATTCGCTGAGATGCATGGTGCCCATCTTGCCACCCCGTCCGCCCAAGCGGAGATCGATCTTCTCTCAAAAGATATTAGTGATCTCGAATTACTCCGTGTCTGGATCGGTGGTGGTGCTCAGGGAAAAAGGGGCTGGACCTGGGTTACCGGAGAAGATTGGAAGTTTAAAGACCCTGGAACGACTCTGGGTCCTTATGCTTCCCTGAGTAGTAGCGGAGTGATTCGTGCTCGACCTAATAGTGAGAAAAACCCTTTCGTCATTCAGTGGTCTAAGGATGGTCAGAATTCCGGAGCTCTTGCTTCACAACTTGAGCGTCTTGTTCCTACTCTAGATTCACCTAGTCCGAATTGGCCGCCTGGTACGGTGGCTCATGAAAATCGCCATTTCTTGCTCGTGCAAAAGCCGGTGTCTTGGAATGAAGCGGACTTGATTTCTGGGTCGGCCGATGGCCACCTCGCGGTTATTTCCAAGCCACTTGAAGGAAGTTTTCTGCAAAAATTTTTCGACTCGGCCCTACTTCTTGAGCAATCAGTCTGGTTGGGCGGTCGCAAAAAGGACGACACTTGGTATTGGTCAAATGGAGAGCCTTGGACAAAAGCCTCATGGGCTCCAAACTCACCTGATGGAGGCCCATCCGCTCGCGCACTCCGCTATCT
The DNA here is from genome assembly GCA_002420315.1 of Akkermansiaceae bacterium UBA5688. GTDB lineage: Bacteria > Verrucomicrobiota > Verrucomicrobiia > Verrucomicrobiales > Akkermansiaceae > SW10. The sequence continues at coordinate 9,283 of DIHU01000197.1, read as the reverse complement.
CAAAAGCTCTGCTGGAGTTGGCTGGGATGACGCCAGTCCCAAAGCGGGGGAGGCTAACGGATTCATTATTGAATGGAGTTCCGATGGCAAAAGCGCTTCGGCTGTGACCAAAGATAATCCAAGTGCGGCATCTGGCCAACTGGCCAAACTCCGTGGGATTGGCCGCCGCTTAGTCACTAAGGAAGTTGCCGATTATAACAAGTATCTTGTTGGTAATCGTGATTTTTTCGTCTCAGACGTGGACACTTGGTTTAAAACGCTTTCGATCAATAATCGAATTGACTACGAAATACCCTATCAGTCTTTAGAAGAGAAGCTTCCTGAGAATGGTGATCTGTCCGGAAAAATTAACATTAGCGAATTTCCTGCTCAGGTGTTGCAGGATCTTGAGAGAGCGAGGGGCCGCCAAGCTCGCAAGAAAAAGACCTTTGATACCAAGTTGGAATCACTTCGACAAAGCTATCTCATGAAATTGCTGAAGCTTCGCCAAACTTTTGAAGACGGTGGATTGGAGCCCCAGTTAGAATCAGTCGACAGAGAGATCAATGGAGTGGGGCAGGATGCCGCCGCTTTCCGTTCGCACTTTGGCGTCTAGAGGGAGTTTGAAAGCCAGTGGGCTATTAGCCTTCTCTTTTGTCGTGTGAGGGTTTACTGCTTGCGCCTTCCAGACTTTATGAAATCGGCCTTTTTGATTCTCGCACTTGTTAGTTCGCTAGTTGGTCATGAGCAAGCTCCACCCAACATCATTTTCTTGATGGCGGATGATCAGAATACCTTGTCGATGGGGTGTTATGGCAATCCCGAGGTAGAAACGCCGAACATGGATCGGCTTGCAAATGATGGGATGATCTTTGATCGCCACTACGACACTACCGCAATCTGCATGGGGAGCCGGGCCAATGTCTTCACAGGCATGTATGAATATAAAACGGGGTGCAATTTTGTCCACGGAGACATGTCGAAGCAAATTTGGAGTAAGTCTTACCCGGTGCGTTTACAGGAAGCAGGATATTTGACTGCATTTGCAGGAAAATTTGGGATTGTGGTAGATGGGAACGGAATTTGTGAAGATGAATTTGATTTTTATGGCGGGGCGAAGGGCCAAACAAATTACGCAACGTCAAAAAATTTTTCCATGAAACGCTTCGCAAAAAAGTATCCTCACTCGACTCTATCATACGGGGCGTTTGGCAAAGAGGTGATAAGGAAGTCGGTTGAGAAAAGGAAACCATTTTGCCTTTCCATTAGCTTTAAAGCGCCTCACCGACCGACCACTCCTGATCCTCGTTTTGACCATGTTTATAAAGGAAAGAAATTTACTAAGCCGGCAAATTATGGCCGCCGTTATGGCGAGCACCTCTCACCGCAGAGTAAGCAAGGCAGACAGTTTGAACGTTTCGAGTCTTGGGATTACGATAAGAAATACGACGAGGTCATGGCGACCTACTACCAGCAAATATACGCGATTGATTTTGCTCTTGGCATGATTCGCGATGAACTGAAATCGCAGAAGATTGTTGAGAATACAGTCATCATTTACACTAGCGACAATGGCTTTATTTGCGGATCCCATGGTTATGGGTCTAAAGTCTTGCCCATGGAGGAATCGTCTCGTGTCCCCCTGATTATTTTTGATCCTCGTGTTGCAACTTCGGGGAAGAAGATTCGGTGTGATCGATTGACTGGAAACATCGATTTTGCTCCAACTATCCTAGAGCTCGCGGGTTTGGAATCTACCGAAAATATGGATGGCAAAAGCCTTTTGCCGCTACTTGAGAACGCAAAGGAGGGGGGACATGAAACCTTGGCTTTGATGAATACCTATCCGCCTGCGCCCACAACTTGTATGAGTGTCGTGTCGGGGCCTTTCAAATACACGTACTGGTGGTTCGAGAATAATGAGATGAAGCCAACTGAAGAGCTTTTTAACCTCAAAAATGACCCGCTTGAGTTAACCAATCTTGTTCAATTACCTGAGTATAGGAAGCAGCTCAAAGCTTTGCGTGCGAAGTATGATGCCCAGCTTCAGCACTGGAAGAAGGAGGCGGTAAAGGGGAATGGATATCAGAAATATATTACTCTTTTTGATCGTCACTTGAACGCGGGCGAAAAGGAAAAAGCGCTTCCACCAAGAAAATGAATTTAATTTTTCAAAATACCCCTGCTGTTATAGGCGGGTTGCTCGTGGGAAGCGTGGTGAATATGACTCTCATCATTCTAGGCCCAATGGTCATTATTATTCCTTAAGGCGCCGATTTTTCAAAACTGGAAGGGCTGAAGAGGAGCATCCTAATTCTCGAGGCGAAGCATCTCATTTGTCACCGCTAAGATTGCTTTGAGCCATCAAATGAAATTAGCTTTGGTGATCGGAGCCTTCTTTTCCTTGGGGGGATTATGATGGTGTTTTTGGTAGGGGGGCGGGTTTGGTTTATGATTATAGATCTTTTTTGGCTTATCTTCCGATGTCCTATCTGGGTGGGTAGTTCGCGCGTGGGCGGAAGCTAAAGAAGACGTCCTAATCGTGAGGTCTAGGCTAATGCAACAGATGAGATAAGATCATCTCTATCTTATCATGAGCTTGTTTATGTCTTATCATTGCAGATTTTCAATGAGCACTATTGCGCGAGCGAGAGTTCGCTTGTCATCAGGAGTTCCCGGAGTGGACTTACGAATTTGGGGAAGGTGAGGAGCGAGACAAGAGACAACAGAGATATCCTTATGATTAAGAACTTCGTCTGCTGCTTTTCGAACGAAGGCTGGATTCGCGGAAAGAAGACCAGCAAGAATTCGGCCGGTGGAGGAAAGTTGCCAAACTCCACGAACCCAAGAATACCAGCGATTATTGTCGACTTCCTCACGCGAAAGAATTCCGAGATGATTGCGATTGATAAAGAATTGATCGGTATTAGTAATTTTTCCCTCCCTTAGAAGTTGGGTTAGGGCGGTCCTCGCATTGGCTCCTGCTGGGAGATTCCAGTTGCTCTTGGCAGTGCGCAGAATTTTGAGGACATCTTGCTCGGGAACCTCCAGCGCGATTTCAGCTAGTGGACGATATTGGTTAATGCGAAGCGATGTTCCGTCGTTAAGTTCAATCCGCGTTTTTTCTTCAGCGTAGGAAAACTCGAAAGGGCCATCGTAAAGAATGATGGATTTAACGGCTATTTTTTGGAGAGAGTCGGTGAGGACTGGCCCCCGGGAAAGTGCTACTGTGCGTCCACGCCAGTCTGGGCGTAGGCCGCGGTTATGACGGCTGAGCCAGATGAGAATTAGACCGAGAATACCAAGAGTAGTCGCGATAAGATAATTGATCCCAAAGCTTACCTTTTTGGTTTTTAGCCTGATGGAAGGCCGATCTCCAGGGAGGATGAGGAGGGAGACTTTGGAGCCGACCTCGGTCTCGGCGGAGAAATCTGGCGGGATATCAACCTCCACAATACGAACGAGAGTGTTTTCTTCTGAGCTTGCAAGATTGACCTGAATCTGAGCGGTGTACTGGATTTTGGAATTGGAAGGGGAGCTGGATTCTTTGAGGCTGATGAGGCGTCCTTGACGAGTTAATCCATTTCTATGGAATTCGTTATCACGCTTCGTAGAATTGAATTTAAGCCCGGCAACTATTATCCCCGCAACGATGGCCAAAAGGCCGGCGTTGGTGAGATTGAAAAGTCGCTTCGTCATTACATTGCTAGCCTATTCCAAATTAATCAGACAGTCACGGAAGGAGCTTTGGGTTTTACAAAAATTCTGGAAGGGCTCAATTTAGGGCTGGTGGGGGCTGAATTTTAATCGTTATGGTCGCAGTTAAGGCGAGCGTAATAACTCGGCGGTTTTTTCCAATCACTATTCAATACCGTGAAAGAAACATCAGCAGCTCCGCTGCCATCCGCGCGATCTATCGTGAAACGCCAGCAGCAAACTGCGACTTTGGTAAGTTTGATCACCGCGCTTCTGCTCATGGCTCTCATCGGACTTATTCTTGCAGTAATTTTGATGACGGTCAATCCGGTCGGACAACCTTCATTGGTATCTTACTCGGGAGTCTCCGAGCCAGAGCAGAAGATAAAGCAACCAAAGATTCAAACTAACGTGCAGCGTAAGCCAGCTGCTCCGAGTATGGCGGCTGCTAAGATATTGGCAGCAAACACCGAATCGCCAACCTCGATTCCGGTTCCGCAAATTGAAGTCGAGGAAGTATCTATAGATATTGGGGTGGGCGATGATTTTGGCGCTGGCTGGGGTGATGGCGAAGGATTTGGGAATGGCGGCGGCTCGACTTTCTTTGGCCAAACTTCGACCTCTGAGCGTTTGGCTTATGTCATCGATTACTCAGCCTCGATGAGGTCGCAAGGTCGTGACCAAATCATGAGGAAGGAGCTTTCTCGCTCGTTACAGAAAATGCAAAACGGGTTACAAATCGGGATGATCTTCTTTGCTGGACCAGCTTGGGTGGCTGGAGATAAGGTGAAAATGATCAAGCAAAAGGAGGCTGTGGTCGACCCACCGAAGGGGAAAAACTATAAATGGAAAACGACAGGGGGGGCTAATGGCTGGCAGCCAGATGGGCCCAAGCAAAAAGCTCCTTGGTGGGAGATTGGAGATCGCGAAGTCAAGAGGCTTCAGAAGATTGTGAATGAGACTAAGTTGGTCTGGGGTACGATTTGGCATCACCCGATTCATATGGCTCTTGATATGGACCCTCCGCCGCAAACCATCTATTTCATGACTGATGGAAGTGCGAGTGGTTCGGCGAAGTGGGCTCAAGAAGTTGGGAAGCGCGCAAAGAAAATGGGCGTCATTATCAATTGTGTGGCGCTGATGCACCCCAAGGCCAAGGCTGATCTTAAAACGATTGCGGAGATGACTGGTGGGATGCTCACCATGGTGGATGCTAACGGCAAGCGCGAAGAGATCAAATAAGATGCTTTAAGAGAGGTTTGCCTCTGGCGTCTCGTAAGGTCAGAATTTTTCGCTCAGAATTTAGCCAAATAGGGTCTTCGTTACGACGCTCAATCCCCCGGTGCTTTTGAGGTAGCAAAATGGAGCGCAACTTTGGACAGCTTGATTCTTACCAATATTCTTATAGCCAACTTCCAATCATAAGTTTGAGCCAACGAGGATGAGAAAAATACCGATTTAGCCATCGCCCTTAGGCTTTCTAAAAGCGTCTGGTAGTCACTTAGAGGCACTAACCTTCTGCCAATAAATAGCACTTTGTTCGCGAAGTTTTTCCACCGTCTTAGGATGCTCTTTTATAAGATTACGCGATTCGCCAAGATCATTGGGAAGATCAAAAAGCTCTGCTTTTTTTCCACTCATCACTAGTTTCCATTTTCCCTCACGAATTGCCACCGACTTTCCTGATTTCCAGTGAAAAATTTTATGAGGTGAACTAGCGCTTTTTGAATTGATCACTGGGAGCAGGCTCTTGCCATCGATCTTATGTTCAGCAGCCGGAATCTTACAAAGCTCCATAATGGTTGGGAACCAATCGCAACCTGTGGCAATTTGATCTCGGACTTCGTTTTGCGGCAGGTTGCCCGGCCAAGAAATGATTGCAGGAACTCGAATACCACCCTCGTAAAGGCTAAACTTTGCACCTCGGTGAGGTCCCGCACTCCCGCCTCCTTTATGAGCTCGAACTTCTTCGGATGCACCGTGATCAGACTGAAAAATAATGATGGTGTCATTCGTGAGACCTGTATTCTCAATTTTACTTAATAATGCTCCAATTCGATCGTCCGTAGTGGAAAGAAATGCTGCGTAAAGATTTCTGGGGTAAGGAAGATCCCGATAATACTCCAGCCATTTCGGGGACCCTTGATAAGGATAATGTGGAGTGTTGAGAGCAAAATAGATAAAGAAGGGTTGGTCTTGGTTTTTATCAATAAATTCGCCTGCCTCCTTTACCATGAGATCTGGAAAGAACTCACCATTATGAAAGACCTCTTTACCATTGCGCCAAAGGTCATGCTTGTTAGGCCCGCTCCAGTAGAAAAAGTGCGAATAGTTGTCGATGCAGCCGACGAGGTGCCCGAAGGAATGATCAAAACCTTGGGCATTCGGGATGGTTTCCTTATGGTGTCCAAGGTGCCACTTGCCAATGTGTGCGGTGGCATAGCCGGCCTTTTTCATCTTTTCGGCGATCGTAATTTGTTGCGAAGGCATTCCGACTGAATCGAGTGGGACATTACCATTTAGGCCTCCATGCTGCGGGGTGCGGCCGGTCAATAAGCCGACCCGCGAGGGCGAACAAACAGGAGCGGCCGAATAGAACTGGGTAAAACGCACCCCTCGTTTTGCGATCCCATCCATATTCGGTGTGACTAGACCTTTGGCTCCGTAGCAATTCATATCCACGGTGCCTTGGTCATCGGTGAAAATTATTATGACATTGGGCTTACGTGCGGAGAGTTGTAAGACACAGGCCAAAAGAGAAAGGGCGACTATATGGCCAGGTAATTTC
>DIHU01000197.1:0-2433 GCA_002420315.1 Akkermansiaceae bacterium UBA5688 | reverse complement strand
AACTCTACGATATCCTTTTTCCTCCTTGGCTTTAACTCGCGAACCAATGGCTTGTCCTTCTGCAGTAACTCACAAGCATGAGCATTAGCGGAACTTCAATCAAAACTCCAACTACGGTGGCGAGGGCTGCCCCCGAGCTAAGTCCGAAAAGCATCACAGCTGTAGCGATAGCAACCTCAAAGTGATTAGATGCCCCAATCATGGCCGATGGCGCGGCATTTTCGTATCGAAAGCCTAACACTTTCGCCGCAAAGTAGGTGATGAAAAAAATCAGAAGAGTCTGGAGAGCTAGAGGAATAGCAATCCAGAGAATCGTTAGTGGATAGTTGAGAATAGTTTCACTTTTTAAACTAAACAGAATGACCAAGGTTGCTAGAAGCGCGAGAATTGATACCGGATTGAGATAACGAAGGAATTTGTTATCAAACCAACTCTGCCCCTTGGTTTTTAAAATCCACTTCCGTGAAAAATATCCTGCAACTAGAGGTAGCGCGACATAGATGGACACTGATAGCAAAAGCGCTTTCCAGGGGACCGGCATTTGATTCACGCCAAGAAGCCATTTGCCCAGTAACCCATAGAAAGCCAACATCAATAATGAATTAAGCGCCACCATGATAAGGGTTAGCCCTTGGTTTCCCTTTGCCAAAAATCCCCAGACTAAAACCATCGCCGTGCAGGGCGCGATACCAAGAAGGATAGCTCCAGAAATATAAGAGCGATAAAGTTCCACCTCAGTCCCATCTTTAACAATCTCTGTGCCAGGCAAAAAACCTTTGAATAATACGCCGAGAAAAAGTGCGGCAATTCCAAACATCGTGAAGGGCTTGACAGCCCAGTTTACGATTAAGGTAAGTAAAACTGGTTTGAGATTCCCCCGTGCTACTAGGGCCTTCCCAAAATCGATCTTCACCATGATAGGATACATCATAAAGAAGAGACAAATCGCGATGGGAAGTGAAACCACCGGCGCGCTATTTACCATAATGGCCATCCCGTCGAGCGATTTCGAGAGTCCCGGAAATACTTTTCCAAGAATAAGTCCAGCCGCGATACAAAGGGCTACCCAAAGTGTAAGCTTTCTCTCAAAGAAAGTCATGGAATCGGTATCAAGGTGCATTTTAGGAGGCTGTCATTAGTTGCGTCAGTAAACTACTGATTGCGATGATGCGATTGAAGAGAAATCTGGAACCGAATAGACGAATCTATCTTCACCGATAAAATGTGAAACCCTTCAAGATTTTTAATCTGCTCAAAAAGGGCTTGTTTGAACCCTAATTGTCAGCGGAAATTCACGTCGTGAGTTTGATCAAGATTCGTCAGGCGGAAGAGGCCGATTTACCATACCTTGTTAGTTTTAATATGGAGATGGCCTTGGAGACCGAGGGGAAGAAACTAGATGCGGGGATTTTGCAAGCCGGAGTGAGGGGGATCTTTGAGGATACTACTAGGGGATTTTATTTGGTGGCGGAGATAGAGGACCAAGTTGTTGGGTCATTGATGATAACCAAGGAGTGGAGTGATTGGCGGAATGGTGATTTCTGGTGGATCCAGAGTGTCTATGTTCTGCCGGAATATCGACGTCAGGGAGTGTTTAGAGAGCTATATGAGGAGGCACGCCGAAGGGCTAAAGAGAACGAAAGCGTTTGTGGGTGCCGACTTTATGTTGAGACTGAGAATCAGTCAGCCCAGCAGGTCTATTTGAAGCATGGGTTTGTTGAGACTGGCTACCTTCTTTTTGAAGATATTTTTTAGAAATCTATTTGAATGATAGCTTGTGTGTTACCCCTTCCTCGTAGGATAAGAATCGCATTCAGATAAGTCTAAATAAGGAGCATGACGAGAGCCATTACAGACATGCTGAGGTTTTCGGTAAGAGTCACTGTCGAGACAGGCACCTCTAGGATTTGACCCATACAGGCGCAATTGATTTGTTTACCTTGCCTCATGGTGTTTAAGATCCCGAGTGCGCCGAAAGAAAGAATGACGATAGTAGCACAGTAGGTGGCTTGAGGTTGCCACCGCGAGAGGTAGGCGAGACCGAGTGCAAGTTCTATAAAGGGATAGCCGAGTGCATAGGTGCGGGACCGTGCAGCTAAAAGGTCGTATTTTGCAAAACCAACGGCAAAAGACGATAGGTCAAAAAGTTTTACCATCGCGAAGACGAGGAGGAATAAGCCCATGAAATCGTGCATCCAGATATGCCAAGACCAGCTTATTTCAGAATGATGTCGCGCGGCGGCTCCTAAAGCCGTGGCAAACAGAATGACAAATAATGGAGTATAGGCAGATAAGCTTAGGTTTCTGTTCTCGGTTACGGGAGGCTGACTACTACAACACGATTTGGATTCGGGGCTGGATGTCATGGGATTGGTGAAATGATGAAGAGAAAAGTGGGAAGTTGCAAATCCGAGATTTGGCTACTAATCGTAG
>DIHU01000161.1 GCA_002420315.1 Akkermansiaceae bacterium UBA5688 | reverse complement strand
TTTCGCTCCAGATCAATTGGCCGGAAGTGGTATCGAGGCACTGGATAAGATCGTCCCCCTCAAAGTTACCGAGTGTGTAGGCGCGATCCTCGCTCACCGCGATACCTGAATAGCCAATGTGAACTTTGGCCGACCAAAGTTTTTTTGGGCCTGACACAGGCCATTTGTGGGACCAATGGATTTCGTGATCAAAGTTTCCGTTGCCCTTCGGGCCACGCCATTGAGACCAATCGGACCAGGCTGAGAGTGTACTGAGAATAAGGAGGAAAAGCTTCATTTTGGCTGGGGGATAATGCCAGGAGGTCGAGTAAATAGAAAATTTAAAAGCTCGCGTTGAAAAGCGGTGGGGAGTCGTTAGGATCCGCTTCAGAAAATTCGTGACATCACCTTCTCAAATCATCATCCATCGCCCGGGCTCCTTGGAAGAACTCCCCAAGCACCTTTCGGGAAAAGTTTTGATCGTGACTGATCCAGGGATCGTCAAAGCAGGGCATGTCGACCGAGCTACTGCGCTCTTGGAGGATGTTGTGGTTTTTGACCAAGTGCGAGAAAACCCAACGGAGTCTGATGTCGCAGAATGCGCGCAATTTGCACGAGCAAAGAATCCGGATTTCATTGTGGGTTTGGGAGGTGGGAGTTCGATGGATACTGCGAAAGGAGCTTTATTTTTATTAAGCGGCGGCGGAGTGATGTCGGACTACCAGGGTCATGGAAAAGCGAAGGGTCCAATGTTACCGTTCATTGCGATCCCGACAACCGCGGGAACGGGTAGTGAATGTCAAAGTTATGCTATTTTGTCTCGGGATGGATCCCATGAAAAAATGGCGTGCGGTGATTCTCGTGCAATGGCCAAGGTAGTGATTTTGGATCCTGAGTTGACTGAGTCAATGCCGTTGCAGGTCGCAAGATTGACAGCGCTTGATGCTCTTTCTCATTCCTTAGAAAGTGCAGTTTGTAAGAACGGAACCGACAAATCAAGGGGGCTTTCATTTCAGGCTTTTAGAAGTATTGAGCCGGTCATCGAAGCGATTTTGAAAGGTGAGGGTTCGCTAGAGGATCGTAATCAAATGCTGGTTGGTTCAGCATTGGCTGGGAGCGCCATCGAGGCGAGTATGTTGGGTGCCGCTCATGCAGCGGCGAATCCCTTAACAGCCCATTTTGATGTCGTTCATGGGCACGCCGTCATGTCAATGCTTCCTGGTGTGATGCGCTGGAATGCCCAGGTCGTAGGTTGTGTTTATGACGAATTGAAGCCCGGGCTTATCGATTGGGTCGAGTATTTGTATGAGCTTGCTGAGTTGCCTCCGGTTGTAGTGCCCTCAGAAATGATCGCGCAGCTTGCGACAGAGGCTGCAAAGCAATGGACTGGGCAATTTAATCCGCGGCCGTTAACCGAGGCGGATTTTGAGGCACTCTATCGACGCACGTTTGGCGAAAGCTGAATTGATCGTGGTGGAATTTGTGTCACACTGGCGACATGAAGAAGATGATCTTGGGGATGATATCGTTGTTGGTGACAGCGTGTCAGGCTGATGAAAAAGGTGAGCAGACGAAGGATCGTGATGATTGGCCGGTGGCGCGTGGAGGTGCAGGGTTGTCGGGGCAAGTTGGGGTAGGCTTGCCTCCAAAGCCGGATATAAAGTGGATGGTTCAGACTGAGGGAGCAATCGTTGGAGAGACAGTGGTTTCCAAGGATATTGTTGTCTTTGGGAATAGCGCAGGGCTTTTGACGGCGGTAGATTTAAAATCGGGGAAAAAGAAATGGCAGAGAGAATTTGAGCAAAGTTTTGAGGCGGCTCCAGCAATTTTGGATGATACTATCTTCATTGGTTGTGAAGATATGAAGCTTTACGCGCTCGAGTTGGAGACTGGTAAGGATAAATGGTCAATAGAGACTGATGATAAAATTACGGCAGGAGTGAATCTTACGAAAAGTCCGGACGGGAAGGCACACTGGATTGTCATGAATGGTTACGACGGAGTTTGTCGGGCACTGGATGCAAAATCGGGGAAAGAAATTTGGAAGCATGAGACTGAACAGCCGATTAATGGCACCCCGGCAGTCGTTAATGGAAAGTGGGTCGTTTTTGGGGGGTGTGATCACTTTCTTTACACGCTGAATTTGGCGGACGGGAAACCGTTGACTAAAGTTGAAGGCGAAGCGCCAATCGTCTCGACCGTTGGAACGGAAGGGAGTTTTGTGGCATGGGGTGATCACTCGAACAAAGTGATGGGAGCTGATTTGGCTTCGGGTGAATTGGTTTGGAAATACAGTGATCGGAGGTTTCCCTTTATGGCAGCGCCGGCAGTGGATAAAAAAAATGTTTATATTGGCGGGCGGGACAAAAAAATCCACGCAATCTCACGTGAGAGCGGAGATTCGGTCTGGGGCTTTAAGACGGGTGGGCGTGTTGAGAGTTCGCCGATTCTTTTTACCGATGGGGTTGTATGTGGCTCAAGCGATGGGCGCTTATACGCTATCGATTTAAAGAATGGAGACGAAGTCTGGAAAATTGATCTCGGAGAATCGTTGGTAGCGGCTGCGAGCTATGCTAAAGGAATAATTTTGATCGGAAGCGAAGATGGAACTCTTTTTGCGCTGGGGAAGAAATAGGGTCAGACTTTTGTCGTCAGCCATTTGCCGCGAAATGCGATTGTGATGAATAGTCCCGCTTGAATGAAAAGATCGATACTCATAAAGGTCCATATTTTGATGAGGGTGAGATCAAAGTAGGCGTCATAAACGGTTATCCCGATGATTCGAATGAGGATCAGACAGGTGAAAGAGCATGTCATGACAATGCGTGTAGCTCCGGCGCCGCGCAGGCAGGTTTTCAAGACGATAGTGGTGGCAAGTGCGGGTTGAAAAATCCCGCAGATGAAGACGAGCGGTCCGGCGACCGCGATGAGTTGGGTGGCTTGGGTGTCAGTTTCGGGAAGGATAAGACGCACTATGATTTCGGGTGCGAGGAGAAAGAAAATCCCAATTGTACTCATAAACGAGAGAGCGAAGAGCCAGGCGGTTCGGAGGGCTTTTAGTGCCATCTTCGGATTATTGGCGCCGAGATACTGTCCGACCAAAGTGGCTGTGGCAGTACCGATGGCAAAACCGGGAAGGAAGGAAAGAGATTCGACCCGGATAGCGATGAAGTGAGCGCCGAGAGCGCCCTCGAAGGCGAGTCCGGTGATAAAGCGTAGGACGTAGGCGTGGATTATCCACATGCCGAGCATTTCGACACCCTGAGGCAATCCAACCCTGCCGATTCGCACCATCATTTCACGCTGCGGGGTCCAGTCTGCTCGTCGAAGGGTTAGCGTGATTTCTTCTGATTCGGATTCGTATTTTCGGCTGAGTAAAATGACCACTGCGAGGGTGCCGAGAAGCCAGGCAAGGAGACTTCCCCAGGCGAGTCCAGCGATGCCCATACCGCCGAGAGGAGGATCTAAAAATACGAAAGAGGCGCTCAAGATCATATTGCATATATTGATAAAGAGCATGATGAAGAAAGGGGTGCGGGTGTCCCCAATGGCGCGCAGCGCATTAGTGCAGGCGTAGAATATTCCGAGGAAAGGGCAGGACCAGGCGAGGATTGAAAGGTAGTCAAAGGCGTATTCTGAGGCAGCGTCTGAAAGTCCAAAAACCTTGATGATTTGAGGAAGGCTAAGTCTGATGATGAGCCCGGAAAGTATCCCCATGAAGAGTCCGGCGAGGATGCCCTGGACAAGGCCTTGACGGGCTTCTTCCGGTTTACGTGCTCCGGCGGCGCGCGCGACGATGGCCAGGACTCCAGTGGCGACTGCTCCTTGCAGAATCATCATGAGCCACATCGCGTAGCCGCCGAGACCTAGGGCATCCATAACGGCAACGCGGGTGTCACCATCAGCCATGCGGGTTGCGAGGATGAGGTCTACGGTATTGACCATAAAGCTCAGGATTTGTTCTAGGAGCGGCCAGATGGCGAGAGTGATGACTTGTCGCCCGAGCGACATTCGCCCGAGCCGCCCGGCAAGGGTGCCGTCGACTTCTTGAATGCTGGAGCGCTGCTCAGCTTCGATGATTTTTCCAGGGCGGGCCATATGTGACGCGCAGGGACATAGCCGACAGTCGGCCTAGGGAACATTTAATAAAAAGTAAAACCATTGGATTCTCTGCTAGTTTTTAGCATTTTCTTCAGGTTTCTCTGGGCTCGGAGCCGAGGAAAATTACTGTTCAACTTATTTGGGCTACCAAAGAGAGGTCTCTTTTTTTTGAAATGACTGAATTGCTGGACTGCTCATCGTTCGAAAGTTTTTGATCTTTTTTTCGGGTGGGGTCGATTTAACTTACGGCGATGAACGTGCGTGAGGAATTGATCAAAGAAGCGAGCCGGTTGACTCGTGAGGCGCGAAAGCGATGGAATGCGCATGAGAATAACCAATCGTGTCGCCAGGCTAGGGATCGCGCGCTCGCAGTTTATGAAAAATTGAGTAAAAAGGAACGCAATGAGCTTCCGGAGGTCTTGCGGGTTTGGCTGCGTTACCGTAGCGAAAAGTATTTTGGGAAAGGGAGAAGAGGAAATGGGATGAGCTCAAAATCATCACAAAATAAGAAGAAGGAAACGGCTCCAAAACATGCCATAGCGGCTCGGAAGGTCATGAGTAGGGTAGGTCCGCTGTATCTACTGAGTTCTAAGAGAGGTATTTGCGGGCTCTTTTTCGGCCATCGCATCGAGCCTTCGACACTGCCTAAAAATAATTCGAGGAACCGCTTTTTAAATCAGGCTGAGAAGGAACTTATCGAGTATTTCGAAGGTGATCGTGAAATATTTGAGGTAGCAATTGACGCTCGCGGGAGCCAATTTCAGCGGTTGGTTTGGCACCAATTGAGTGCTATTCCATTTGGCGAAACTCGTGGCTACGGAGAAATAGCAGAGAAGGTGGAAAATCCAAAAGCGGTTCGTGCGGTTGGCACCGCAAATGGAGCAAACCCAGTTTCAATTATCGTTCCATGCCACCGGGTGATCGGGAAAGACGGATCGTTGACTGGTTTTGGAGGAGGTTTGGAGATTAAGAAAAAGCTTTTGCAGCACGAGGGTGCTCTATTTGAAGCGATTTAATTATGGGCGTCTAAGGACATCCGATTTGAGTAGAGGTATGGATTTTTTCGGCTGATGGTTTTACTCGATTTAAGCGTATCCATTAGTTGAGATTCGCTTTTTGTGAGGGATTTTGTGGTATAGTTCCGCGTTCTTAAATAAGGAGCGGAAAAGTTCCGTAATTTAAGATATTCATGTAGAATAATTTTAAACTATTGATGGAGAGATTGTTGTGGGTAATTCGTTGTATGTTTTACTAGGTTTTTTTCGGGAAATGGGGCCATTTCTTGGTTGTCACGAGTTCACAATGTGTTTACATAGTGTTCGTCATGAAAGCACACAATGTTCGCCATGCCATCAAGGGATTCGCCCTGATTGCTACGATATCTGTTCTTCTTCTGCTCACAATGGTGGCCGTCGCATTTCTCTCGCTCTCGGCCCTTACGGTAAAAACAAGCCGGTTTGAGTGGGCACAAGAAGAGGCACGGGCTAATGCCCGGTTGGGGCTAATGATTGCGATTGGTGAATTGCAGCGGGACTTGGGCCCTGACCAGCGCATAGCGGTTAGCGCCTCACTTCTTGACAGTAATCCAGATACCCTCGCAATTGAGGGAGTCAATAATGAACAGTGGATGGGAGTGGTCAGTTCACGTTTTGATCAAAACCAGAATGGAAGCCCCTTCACAAGGGACATGGATGACGGAGGTTTACAGGATGCGCGGAATGGTACGAACTTCCGTATAAGGGACCAGGTTACTAACTATCTCGTCAGTGGGAACGAGGGTGGCCGAGACAAAATGCGAGGCGCCCGCCAGTATCAAGATGCGCTAACTGAGAACTTACCCCTTGGACAGGATGTTGTCGAAATTGTGTCACGAGGATCGGTTCGTAATCCCCGAGACTTTGTGCGGGTGCGCAAGGTGGTAACTGAGAAGCTTAGATTGACTCCTGACGGACGAACCGAGATTCGACCAAATGGTGGTTATGCCTGGTGGGTTCAGTCCAACAACCAAAAGGCCCACGTCGGACGCCCTGACACTCACAGGAATAGCGCTATTGATCACAACAATGGAACGGGAATGCAGCGGATGCTTCATCCACAGGATGCTGAGCCTTTTGTAATTGAAGGAATCGCGCAGGGTCAGGACAATCGTGATACACGGGTGCTTACTCCCAAAACTTTCACTATCATTAGTGAGTCTAACCGTATTGGAGTGCTAAATAATTTCCACGCGATGACGAGCTTCTCTAGTAGCGTCATCTGCAATGTTAGGGACGGTGGATTGAAGAAGAATCTCTCTGCTTTCCTTCACAATTCAGACAATGGACAAGCGCCTGAGATTCGTGATCTGAATGATCCCAGCCGCCCTTGCTATATTGGGGTTTCTCCCAATGATTTTCTGATTGGACCTCCAAACGAGCGCCACGCTGCCATTCGCGACGTCGATTTTAATGACACCCAGTTGCAAGATATTGCTCCGACCTTTGAGCTTCTTTGGAATTGGGCGAATCTAGCAAATGAATTTAGTTTTGGTTATGCTTCCACTGGAATTCGTGAGCAGAAAATCTGGCGGGGAGCTCCTTCCCGAAATGGTGGTGCTAACGTTTATGATCAGGAAAATCTCCGTCCGGCGGACCCCCGGAACCTTTCTACGATTAAGATCACCCCTGTGATTGTTGAGGCTTGTGTTTATTATAATCTCGCAACCTACCCGAGAGGGACTGGTTCCGAGCAACAGAATGCTCTGCGTCTTTGTCTCTATCCGCGAATTGGATTATGGAATCCTTACAACGTTGAGATGCGTCTCGATAAGCCGATGCTTCTTCAACTCTTTCTGAATGGTAAGAAAACAGTGGAATTTAACGGTAATGTGGGTTTCACCCGAGAGATTTACTACGGGGGACGCCGTAACACCTTTGATGGTCAGTATGGCGGTCAGGTTTACTTTAAGCTTCCTGCGGTTACCATTCCTCCTGGTGAAACTTTCATTTTCTCGATGGGTGGAGCTCCTCGTGAGCTCAATATCAACCAGTTTGGAGCCAATATTCTTCAAGCTCGGGAGGCGCCTTCATCGGACAGCTATCTTTTCAAGGACTATCTCCAGGTCAGGACTAGCCGTGGACAATATGCCCGGGACGAGGATAACGACCCTTCGGAGTTGATGCCAATAGCCCCAACTTCGTATCGCGAGCGCCCACTGAGCTACAAGGAACACGGTGCAGATAACTACATGTTCATGCTCAAATATCTGCAGAATAATCCTAATCCCACAATTGCAAGTTTCCGGAATGAGCCGGCTCTTGTGTATGCTAGTGTGTCGTTGCAAGCCGGAGGGGGGGACGAGTTTCCATTGGAGTGGCCTACTGGGACCGAGGGTATTGTTCATCAGTTGACCGGTCCTGGTGACCATATTGATGCAGGAAATCCTCCTCATCCGTTCTCGCGGGATGGATTCCGGGTTCGCTGGCTTGACGAAACCGCCTCAAACAAAGGCGTTAACAATGAGCTATTCCTCCAAGAGGCTCCGCTTGGAAATTGGAACCTTCGCGCTTCGTATATTTGTCGTAATCCTTACGATAACCTAACCAACCGGGCCCCGTATTTTCACGGAATTTACACCCGCGATAATCCAAGTGACGAACTCAGTTGGGATAACCTGAATCCTGTTCTGCGCAACGGATTCCAAACTGGTTTCCCTTTCGGGAAGGCCAACTTCGGTGTTGATACCGTTGTTGCCTTTGAGGTGCCTACTCGGGAAGTGGGGATTCCATCATTGGGTTACCTTCGCCATCTCCAGTTATCTGAATATGTCTGGCACCCGAGTTACACGATTGGAACCTCGGTTGCTGACCCCAAGGTGCCTACCACGGGCACTAT
>DIHU01000062.1:18806-19471 GCA_002420315.1 Akkermansiaceae bacterium UBA5688 | reverse complement strand
GATCACGGGGCTGATCTTCTGCGGGGCAAACGAACCTCTTATGAGGGCGGGGTAAAGATTCCCATGATTATTCGCTGGCCCGGTATAAAGGGTGGGCAGCAAAGAAAGGAACTGGTTACCACGCTCGATCTTTTCCCGACTTTTTGCGAAATCGCCAGGGTCACGATACCCAAGTCACTACCCGGTCAGTCCCTTAAGGCCATCGTCTATGGCGGGAGTCCTAAATGGCGGAAGTTTCTTTTCACCGAGTTTCATGTTCACTCCAATCACAATCCCTGGCCTCAGCGAACGGTGCGTGGTGCACGATACAAGCTAATCTATAATCCACTCGCAGGAGCGATGAACCCCGGCTATGCCTTCACGATGGGTAGGAAATTCTTCAAGACACCGGAGGCCGAACTATTGGAGTTTGCTTCAAAACAGGTTCAAGTGGCTTATAAGATAATGAAACAGCCGCCCAAATACGAGTTGTATGACCTGGAAACGGATCCCTTTGAATTCAAGAATCTGGCTGAAGACCTTGCACATGCCGAGACACTTGGTCGGTTGAAAGCCGAACTCACGTCGTGGCAAAAGAGGACAGGAGACGCCTTGGAGGATCCTGCTGTAGCCCAAAAACTCTTTTCTATGATCCGGGAATCCGGAATATCCAAGAAGAAGGCCCT
>DIHU01000062.1:18054-18429 GCA_002420315.1 Akkermansiaceae bacterium UBA5688 | reverse complement strand
TTGATGCTGTGTAGTGCTAGGGAATTACTTTTCTCGGGAAAGGGTTAAAGCTGCTGGTGGCCTAGTTATCCTCCTTGGCGTTTTGCTTAAGCCATTCCTTTGCGTTTGCGTTTCCCTGTTCAGCGGCCTTACGAAACCACTTCGCTGCTTCAGTGTAATTTTTCGGGACCCCTAGGCCAATGTCATACATCATACCCAAGCTAACTTGGGCGTCTGCATGTCCTTGTTCAGCGGCCTTGCGACGCCACTTCGCAGCTTCAGCGAAATCCTGCGGGACTCCTTCTCCGCTTTCATACTTCTTAGCCAATTCGTATTGAGCCCTCCCGTCTATGTCGCTTGCCTTAGGCCGCTCTGGAATTGTTTTTTCAGCCTCAA
>DIHU01000062.1:16908-17737 GCA_002420315.1 Akkermansiaceae bacterium UBA5688 | reverse complement strand
AACGACTTTTTTAGCCTCAACTGTCTTTTCAGCTTCAACCGTTTTTTCTTCTCCACAAGAG
Organism: Akkermansiaceae bacterium UBA5688; assembly: GCA_002420315.1. GTDB lineage: Bacteria > Verrucomicrobiota > Verrucomicrobiia > Verrucomicrobiales > Akkermansiaceae > SW10. The sequence continues at coordinate 17,676 of DIHU01000062.1, read as the reverse complement.
GACAACAGAAAACAGAGCAATAGAACTGAGAACGCACTTTTCACATCCAAAAACTACCAGACTTCTAGGTAGTGGCCAAACGCAAACCACCGAGGTGCTATCTCGTGGTATTTTGGGCTTCGGCTAGAGTCACCGTTAATTTTCAATTTCTAAGCTAACGTATTCACCAAATAATACCCACCACCAAAATGAGAGCAAAGATGAGAGATACATCAATGGCCCGTAATAGTAAGGCGATATGAGCCCATGCAACATTGAGAACAATCAATACAATAAGCTCTTTCATCGCTCATTATTGATTTATCATCAAATCTATCACGAGTCGGTTCTTCTTTGTTGCGGTAAAGAATGTGTCGGAGAGCTTAGAATAATTCATAGATGTGTGTGATTATGTGGAGGTCAACCGCCGCGAGATATTACAATCCGAAAAGGTCTTTATAAGGAAGAGAAGATCGCAAGGCTTCGCCCTGTATGCGTGCTAGCGGTTGGCTTTGTGTCACTAGAAGTAGGTTTGGCTTTGAAGCCGCATTTGGACCGGACCTGTTGGGGAGGAAGGGGGTTATGGAGTAAGAATTGAGCTGAGATGGTCCATCTCGTGAATGGTGAGACAGGGAATTAGGCGAAAAAGACAACACTCCCAAAACTAGTCCCTTCGGGCAGGGTTGTTCTTAGGGCGAAGAAACTATCATCCCGGTCCACGATTTCTGAAAGAACTGACTTTGACCGACGGCGGAGGTTTTGCTATTCTCTCTCGTTCTCTCTCGTTCT
>DIHU01000062.1:6964-16603 GCA_002420315.1 Akkermansiaceae bacterium UBA5688 | reverse complement strand
TCTCTCTCGTTCTCTCTCGTTCTCCAAAATCTCTCAATATGATATTCCCAAAACTGCCTCTGCGCATAACTAAGGTGATTGGCCTTGCACTGATTCTCGTAATCCTTAACCCCGGGTCGTCCTCCGCCGATATTATCATTACGGAATTCATGGCGAGCAATAACAGTGTCATTTATGATGAGGACGGTGACTCTTCGGACTGGATCGAGATCTACAATACAGGGCCAGCGATCGTGAATCTCGATGGATTTCACCTGACCGACGACCAGACAGACCTAACAAAGTGGCGGATTCCGAATGTGACGATTGCAGTCGAAGACTTCCTTATCGTATTCGCATCAGCCAAGGATCGAGACGATCCGGAATCGGAACTACACACAAATTTTCGCCTCTCTGCGAGCGGGGACTATGTTGGCTTGATCGATAGTGACGGCACGACTGTGTTGTCCGAGTTCGGACCGGATTTCCCGGAGCAGTTCGAGGATGTTTCCTACGGTCTGGAGCAGACGGGGAACACGACGAACATTACGTTCTTGCAGTCCGGCGCGGATTGCCGTCGCGTTGTTCCGACTGGAAGCCTCGGGCTTGCGTGGACCTCACAGGGATTCGACGATGCTTCATGGCCGGCGGCAACGACGGGAATTGGCTATGAAAACTCGAGTGGCTATGAGGCGCTGTTCGGAACCAACGGCGACGTGGGTGCGCAGATGTCCGGCATTAATACCAGCGCCTACATTCGCATTCCCTTCGATGTGGCGAATTCTACGGGGCTCATCGGACTAACGCTCGACATGAAATACGACGATGGATTCATCGCTTATTTGAATGGTGTCCGGATCGCTTCGAGTAATGGGCCGCAAAGTGCGGACTGGAACACCGGAGCATCGGGCAGCAACGATGATTCGGCAGCGCTGCTGTTCGAAAGCTTCGACATCATTTCCCATGCAGGGAGTCTACAAACGGGATCAAATCTCCTTGCAGTCCACGGGCTGAATGTCAGCACCACAAGTTCCGACTTCCTCATCGTTCCGCAGATCAGGGCCGTTCGGATTTCCGACCCGAGTGTTGGTGGCTCCGGATACCTCGACTCCACAACTCCCGGGAGATTTAACGGATCGACCTTCTCGGGCTTCGTGTCGGACACCGTTTTTAGCGTCGATCGTGGATTCTATGATGATCCTTTCCAGGTGGAAATCACGACAAGCACCCCGGATGCTACCATTCGCTGGACGACCGATGGCTCGGATCCCACCGCTTCTCGAGGGACTGTCTACACGGGCCCAATCGACATCAGCCAGACCACCGTGCTTCGCGCAGCCGCTTTCAAGACCGATCTTGTGCCAACGAACATCGATACTCAGACCTATCTCTTCCTCGACGATGTCATCAAGCAGTCGCCGAACGGGCAGGTGCCTTCTGGCTGGCCTAGCAGCGGGGTCAATGGTCAGGAATTAAATTATGGCATGGATCCCGAAATCGTGGGCGGGCGCCACAGCGAGCAGGAGGTCATTAATGCCCTGAAGGCGATCCCGACGATTTCGATGGTCACGCCGCTGGCAAATCTTTTTAATGGCCAGACAGGGATTTACGTAAACGCGGGGGGAAGTGGGCGGAGTTGGGAACGTCCGGCCTCGTTCGAGCTGTTGAATCCCGACGCCTCGCTGGGATTCCAGATCGATGGCGGCGCCCGAATCAGGGGAGGGTTCAGCCGGAGCGACGGTAATCCCAAGCATGCTTTCCGCGTCTTCTTCCGCCGCGATTATGGGGAAGGTAAACTTCGCTTTCCGCTCTTCGAAGACGAGGGCACGGATGAGTTCGATAATGTAGATCTGCGTACGAGCCAGAACTACTCGTGGTCATTCCAAAACGACAGCCGGAATAATTTTCTCCGAGATGTTTGGTCCCGGGACATCCAGCGCGAGATGGGGCATCCATCCACCCGCAGCCGATTCTACCATCTCTACATCAACGGCGTCTACTGGGGGCTGTTTCAGACGCAAGAACGGGCCGAGGCGTCCTTTGCGGAGGCTTACTTCGGAGGCGACAAGGAGGACTACGACGTCATCACTAAATATGGGGGGACGACCGATGGGAACCGCGATGCCTTCAACCGCCTTTACGATGCCGGGCAGGCGGGATTTGCCTCGAACGCGAACTACTATAAGGCACAGGGATTGAATCCCGACCGCACGCCGAACCCAGCCTTCGAGCGCCTTCTCGATGTCGACAACGTCATCGACTACATGATCATCACCTACTACTCCGGCGACCGGGACGGGCCGGGCTCCCGATTCACGGGTCCCAATCCGAACAATTTCTTCTCCATTTATAACCGTAAGAATCCCGACGGATTTAAAACCTTTGAACACGATTCCGAACACTCGTTGGGCACAGGGGACAACAACATGATTTCGCCGTTCACCCGCAGCACGACACGGGCCCATTTCAATCCCCACACACTGCACGAGCAACTGACCGGCAATGCGGACTACGTACAGCGTTTCAACGATCGTGTGCAAAAGCATCTATTCAACGGAGGCGTTCTTGATGCTACGGTCGCGGCGGCTCGTCTGGATGCGCGCGCGAAGGAGATCGAAACCGCGATCATCGCCGAGTCCGCGCGTTGGGGCGATTCCAAGCGGAGCCGTCCTTACACCGATGCGGACTGGCGGGGTGCCCGTGATTCAACGCGGAACTGGATCCTTAACCGCACGCCGACTCTCGTCTCGCAGTTGCGCGCTCAGAGCTGGTATCCCGACGTGGACGCACCCACGTTTACGCCGCCGGGTGGTTCAATCTCGAGTGCTGAGAGTGTCTTTTTTAAAGGGAGTCAGGGTCAGATCTGGTTCACCTCTGATGGTGAAGACCCGCGCGCTCCGGGCGGTTCGGTTGCCCCCTCGGCCTCGCGGGCGCAACCATCAGGAACTGTTAGCACGGTTTTCGTCGACGAAGGGGTCAGGGTCAGTGTCTTTGTTCCAGTAGACGATTCCCTGGGAGACACCTGGCGCGACGCTGGGTTTGATGATACGCAATGGCTCTCCGGCCAAACTGGCGTCGGCTATGACGAGAACACGGAATACGATAATCACATCGATCTCGATGTGGGCGGTTTGATGAATAATGAGAACACGAGCATTTACTTGCGCGTTCCCTTTGAAATCTCGGATCTCGCCGCCCTTACCGGACTGGTCCTGAAGATGAAGTATGACGATGGTTTCGTGGCCTATATCAATGGGAGCCGGGTCGCTTCGGCCAATGCGCCGGGCGCCCTCGAATGGGATTCTGCCTCTACCAATCTTCACGATGACGATCTCGCGGTGACCTTCGTTTCCTTTCCCATCGACGAGCATCTGGACAAGCTCCAAGTCGGCGATAATCTTCTCACCATTCATGGGTTAAACGACAATTTGGGGAGCTCTGACATGCTCGTCAGCCCGCGCCTTGAAGGCACGCGCATCTCGGGCGGGACGCCAGTAACTCTCCCTTCGGGTATCGTCCGCTTGCAGACCCGCTCGCTGGATGGCGGCGAATGGTCTGCGCTCTCGGAAGCGACATTCCTCGTGGATGTCGAACCTGCCAGTGCGGATAAGCTCGTCATTTCGAAAGTCATGTTTAATCCGTCTGTTCCCATCGCCTCTGAGGAAGCTGCCGGATTCGACCGACGGGGTGACTTTGAATATTTTGAGGTGCTTAACATCGGCTCGATGACAATGCATCTTGGCGGGGTCCGTGTCGTCGCGGGCATCGAGTTTACATTCCCCTTCGGGACGCTGCTCGATCCCGGCGAGCGTCTTCTCGTCGTGAGCAACCTCGGTGCCTTCGAGATGCGGTATGGAGCCGGGCTCCCGGTCGCAGGCGAGTTCGAGAACAACAGCAATCTCAATGACGGCGGGGAGCGAATTCATCTACTTAACGAGAATGGGCAGACGATCGCTGACTTCACCTTCGACGATGACGAATCGATGGGCTGGCCTTCCGGTACGGACGGAGACGGTTACGCCCTCGTCCTTCTGGATCCCGAATCGGCCACTGACCCTGGCCTCGCCGGCGGTTGGCGCGCCAGCGGATATCTGGGCGGCAGGCCGGGCACCGACGACCGGCTCACCTTCGCTTCGTGGAAGGCCGACTATTTCGATGCCGTGCAAATGGGAAATTCCGCGGTATCGGGAAACCTCGCCGATCCAGACTTCGACGGCTTGACTAACTTCGTCGAGTTCATCCTCGCCAGCGATCCGCTGATACCGAATCCCCACAATGCCGTGCAGGGGGGGATAATAGAGGTCGGAGTCGAAGACTATTTTGCCATCATTTTTCGGCGCTGGGTGGGTGCCGAAGAACTTGCAACGAGCATACAATCCTCGGTAGACGGCAACGTTTGGACTACCGCCGAGGTTGTTCGTGATAGTATCTCACTCAACGGCGACGGGACCCAGACCGAAGTCTGGCGAAGCACTGATCCGATTACCGCAAAGCGGATCGAACTCTTGCGGGTGCTGGGTTCGATTACTCAGTGAGCTAAATTCGCAGCTACAAGAGAGTTTTGGACGACTGGTTCTTAATCGCCGATTTTGAACATCTAGCAGCTTAATTTAGCACTTACAGGTCAGAGTTGGCGGCAAATTTCTTTCTGCGATACGAGGATTCCTCTTTCTGTTGAAAAGTAAAAATCGTAATAAAAATAAAATAATAAGAATATTCAATAATAGAGAAATATCCTTTTGAGATATTTACCTTCTCATTGAAATGACTGAGGAGAAAAATTAGATAATAAAGAATAGAGCTTAAGATCCAAAAGCGGGCCAAAGTTTTCAGTCCAAGGCGCAAAGTTAAAAAAGCAGCTGACACCATAACCACTCCTGATACTCCGTAATGTAAATATTTAAGGCGGTTTCGCAATACTTGGTCGAATGATACTTCGAAGACATCCGGCTGGATTCCTGAGGTGACCGTAATCCACCAGGCTATAAGAGAAAATGTTGCGCAACCGACACCCACTCGAGATCGAATCGATTGAAATAATACAATTGGAACACTGAGCCAGAGTGCCCATCGAATACTGAACTTTAGGATAGTGTCTTCGCCGCAGTTAAATATATCGGAAATCAAAAAAAGTTGGAAGCCGTTAGCGGCTCGCATCAGGTATGTTACAAAAAATACAAAGATGGCCCAGACGAACGCGTAAAGATCTCGTCTGGGATAAGAGAATTTCATTAATGATACTTTTTGGTAAAAGGTTAATCCCAATCAATAGGAATGGGAGCAAAACTCAAACCTTGTTTGGGAACCTGTATGGAACCAAGACCTGATCACTGAGGTGGGTGAGATTAAGCCCAGAATTGTCTAGACGAGTAATTCGAGCTCGCAACAGGAGAAGTTAGCTGGTCTCCACTATTATTTTTTCTTATCGGCCTCGGAGGTGTTCTCTGAGGCCTTTATCATTTCCTCGATTTCCGTAGCTTCCGCCGCATCGTCTGGGTCGTTAGGATCGAAATCTCCCACCATTCCTGAAAAGGCAACCTGTCCGCCACCGGAAACATCCTTCATGCGAATCTCACGCTGCGGGAATGGGATTTCGATGTTGTTTTCCTTAAATTCCCTCCACACCTGCAATAGCACAGCGGAACGCACATTAGCCACACCTTCGTTAGCATCATTGATCCAGAAGCGGATCTGTAAATCGATCGACGAATCTCCAAAGCCCACCAGCAGGCACTTGGGAGCAGGATTCCCGACAACGCGTGGGATGCTTTCAGCAGCCCTGATGCAGCACTCGATCGCTTGATCAACATCCGCGTCATAAGAGATCCCCACATTTGCCTTAATCCGCACAAAAGTATCCGAGAAAGACCAGTTCACTACCTTGTTGGTGACGAAGTCCTCATTGGGAATCAGGATCTCTTTACGGTCGCGTGTGAGTACAGATACATATCTAGTTCGGAGCGTATTGATCCAACCATAGGTGCCGTCGATCTCGATGACGTCGCCAGGTTTGATTGATTTATCCAGCAGAATAATCACACCCGAAACCAGATTAGAAATGACCTTCTGTAAGCCAAAACCTAATCCCAAACCAAGAGCTCCTGAGAAAAAGGCGAGAGCACTGAGGTCGACGCCAGATGTCTTTAAAGAAATCAAAATCGCCACCACATAGAGAAAGAGGCGAGACGCCTTCATGACGAGGACTCGCATCGTGGGAGGTAGCGATTTATTACGCCGAGCCCCTACCTCTATAAGGTTACTAATCACTCCCACGAGCCAAAGAAGGACTAATAGAATCACAATCCCCGAGAGAATTCGCCACAGATCAAGACGAATATCACCGATCGAAATCGCAGCGTTTGACATCGCTTGCTTGAGTGGTTCGAGCCAACCTACTAGGGAGAGTGCCAGCGAGATATAGATCAGCAAGCCAAGTACTTTGGGTACAAAATGCCCCCTTGAAAATACGTTTACTAGATTGTAAACGCAGTAGGCTGACACCAAATAAGAAATAACCTCAATATAACGTGATTCTAAATCCAAAAGAGGAACGGTAATTAATGCTGCTACCAAGCAACCCACAAGAATACAGGGATAAGTACGAAGTCCGTTGTAGTGATCGAATGCGTATTGGCAGATTCTTTCAAACTTGGTGTTGGTCCGGTCAAAATAGTAACTTACTACTTTCTTGATCACGAAGGTGGATCCAAGACAGCCAGCGATCACAGCCCATTGGATCCAATCCGATTGATCATCGAACAACTCTACTAGAGATTTGAAAAAATCTGAGAACATTAAAATACGATACCGCTTACAACAAATCTCGCTTTATTCCAATGGTATTCCCAACGAGAACTGTAGCTGCAAGGAATTGACTTCCGGCGGGAAGGGTTGAAGTAGAATTTAGTGAGGAGCTAATGGGGGAGGAAAGGAGCTGAATTACCATTACTGCCCCTCCTGCTCTACCCTAAAGAATTACGCCGACTTCCTCCGTTACCTTGCGAGCTGCGGCCCTGGCGGCTTCCACATCTGATCCACGAGCGAGAGCCACAGCCATCCGGCGTTTCCCTGCAACCTTGGGTTTGCCAAAAAGGCGAAGTTGGGTGTCAGGCTGAGCGAGCGCAGTGGAAATGTTATCAAAACGAACGTTCTCTGAATGGCCCTCTACAACAAGGGCACAAGAGGCGCTGGGGCCATGCTGCTCGATATTAGGGATAGGCAGACCGAGAATCGCCCGCGCATGCAATGCAAACTGACTTAAATCCTGGGAAATCATTGTCACCATACCTGTATCGTGAGGACGCGGCGATACTTCGGAGAAAATAACCTCGTCATTTTTGACAAACATTTCGACACCAAAGAGGCCATAGCCTCCAAGGTTTTTAGTAACTGCTGCTGCCATTTCTTGGGCGCTTTCGAGCGCAGAAGCGGACATCGGAGCGGGTTGCCAAGATTCACGATAGTCACCATCAACCTGGATATGTCCAACAGGAGCACAAAAAGAGGTTCCTCCCACGTGCCGAATTGTAAGAAGCGTGATCTCGTAATCAAAATCAACAAAGCCTTCGATAATAACTTTTCCGGCTCCCGCCCGCCCTCCTTCTTGAGCGTATTTCCAAGATGTCAACGCGTCATCTTGAGTTTTCACGGTGCTTTGACCTTTACCTGATGACGACATAATCGGCTTCACAACACAAGGGAGGCCAATCTTCTCAATAGCTGCCATATAGTCTTCTTCTGTGGCTGCGAAGGCGTAGGGAGATGTTTTACATCCGAGTTCCTCCACCGCCATACGTCGAATGCCTTCACGATTCATGGTGAGTTGAGTTGCTCGTGCTGTTGGGATAATCGTGGCTTTTCCTTCGGACTCAATTTCAGCTAGCGTATCAGTAGCGATGGCTTCGACTTCTGGAACAACAAGATCAGGTTTTTCCAGTTCAATGACACGACGAAGTTCATTGCTATCCAGCATCGAAAAGACGTATGAGCGGTCAGCAACTTGCATGGCGGGAGCATTTTCGTAGGCATCGCAGGCGATGACCTCGATACCATATCGCTGAAGCTCAATGACAACTTCTTTGCCGAGTTCTCCGCTACCACAGAGCATAATCTTTTTTGCTGAAGAGGTAAAAGGAGTTCCAATCATCTAGTTAGGATTGGCCGCTAAATGAGATAATTCAATCTCGAAGACTCATTAGTTGTCATTCTTGCTTTTCAGACTGCCTCGTAAAAACTCCCAGAATATTTAGTGGAATGCGTGCTAGATGCCAGCTTTGAAGGCGTATTTGGACCGGAGCGCAGTGGGTGAAAGAGGGGGGCTTAAAGAAAACAATTTTATCTATGAATTAGTTTCCTACTTAGGGTCTTTGACAGGTTTCTTGGCTGCCCAATAAATGGCTCGAATTACTAGTTTCTGAAGAGCTGGATTAACCCATGCTTTTCCGTCATGCCCAAGACCAGTATTAAAGAGTCTGCCTTTACCGTATTCGTGAACCCATATCATTGAGTGATTTTCCTTACCTCTATCGATTCTCCCAAGATGATGGAGATTATCTTTAGAGTCTGGATGCATTTTATCGCGGTAAGATTCATCACTGATTTCAAAAGACTCCATTCCTTTTGTAATTGGGTGATTCTTGTCAGTGAAGGTGATTTTGAAAGTTCCTCCTCCATGGCCAATGAACTGACCTCCAAATATTTTCCAATAGGAATCTGAGTTCTTAAAAGCGTCTGTTGCGTGAACACCAACGACACCACCTCCATTCTTTAAATAATTTTCTAATCCACTTTCCTGAGAAGGGTCCGTGAAATTACCTCCAGATCCAAAAAAGAGAACCACGTCATATTGCTTAATATATTCGGCTTTCAAGTCTTCTAATTTATTACTAAGCACCAAATCAAAGTCGCCCTGCTTTTTAAACTGAGGAACGATGGACTCGTAGTAACCTTTCCAGTCATGATCCCGCCCTCCCATATAAAGAATCTTAATCTTCTCATTTTGGTCCGCTTTAACGAAATGCGGATTAAAAACACAAAATGAAAGAAATAGTAATAATTTGAATTTTCTAAAAATCATTTTCGAGATTACCAGGGTTTAGTCACTCTTGTCAGTTGTTTTTTGAAAATCAGAATCATCAAACGGGCTTCAACCACATCATTAAATTATAATAGAAGTCAACCCATCACTCTTCGTGAATTAGGAGAAGGGGAAATTTCAGAAGTTATTGGAGTCACTTGATACGTTGAACGCCAAGTAGGTAAGCGAAGCGACATTACTTACTTTAATCGGGCTCCATATTCGTTAGTGGGATCGCGATACATCGAATGAAGATGATTGTGAGGATCTCCGCCTAAGTCCTGCCCTGCATATTCGATAATTATTGTGGGCCCTTGAATCCGATAGGAAAAATCTCCTTCTTCAAGAGTAGGTCCCCACCAGGAAAATGACATTTTATCAATCTCAGAACTAAGCTCATCTATACGGCGTTTATTATATGGGACTGGTAAATCACCAACATAGGCCTTGATAACATCAAGAAGGGCCTTGCGCTGCTTCTTATTAAAATGTTTACATGAAACGCCGATGAATTTTGGAATAAAGCCATCTTTTCCAGCTGCAGCTATTAGGTTTGCTCGTTTATTGCCAATAAGAGCATCCTT
>DIHU01000062.1:0-6572 GCA_002420315.1 Akkermansiaceae bacterium UBA5688 | reverse complement strand
TATCCTTACCTAGCTTAAATTCACGAGGTTGAGTTCCGATGAATGTCGGCGACATCGACATACGGTCACCATGGAATGCGAGATTGATAGCAATATGATGACCATCAAATTGTAACCCCCAAGGTTTATTCGAAGAAGGCTTACCAAAAATAGCGAGCCAGTAGTCTTCCGCGCCAAATCCTGGACGGCGTTTGCCGTTACTAAGAAGCTTGTCATCAGCTAGCGGAATATTACGGGCCTTGCTATAGCCCTGTTTACTTAAAACCGTGCTCAATAAGTTGAGGGCAGCTTCTATTTGTAATTTATTTAAGTCGCCTAATCTTACGCCACCTTGAGGCCCACGCGGAGGAACATTAGTCCACTTGGCTTTTTCTGAACTGTCAAAAGTTAAGGCTGCTTGAGCTCTTAATTCTTTACTTAAAGAAGCTAGAAATAAATTGGCACTTTTGGCAAAAGATTCAGGTGTTTTCTTTGAGGCGCCCTTGGGATTATAATTGGATAGAATCTTACTGGGCAGAGAAGGATAATTGCCATTTGGCTCTGCAAATAAATAAGTGGTAAGTAGTATTGGGCAAAGAATAAATGACTTAATTTCCATAGTTTATGGAGCGTGCCTTGTTCATCAGAAATGTAAACAACAGCTATAAAATTCTTAATTACTGAAAAGACCTTTGTAGTCGTATTTGGCCGAAGCAGAGGGGTGGCGCTTAATAATGCCTGAAGGACCACAAAGTGGCACAATGTCTGCTTTGCCCGAGTTTCACGACCTAATAACTTTGGTTTAATATTCCTTCCACCACTATGAAAATGCTGTCCCTACGTTGTCTCTGCGTTACGCTTTCCCTTACCCTTTCCTCCACGGGTTCGTTAATTATCACAGGTGTGTTCGATGGGCCCCTTCCAGGAGGAGACCCCAAGGGCGTGGAACTGTTCGCCACCACCGACATCACTGATCTTGCAGAATTTGCCCTGGGTGTGGCTAATAACGGAGGAGGAACTGACGGCGTTGAGACCGTTCTTCCCAGCCAAGCCCTTTCCTCGGGGAGTTTTTTCTTTGTGGCGACTGAAGATCAGGATTTCGCTCAGTGGTTCAATACCGCTCCCGGGCACGTGGGTGGAAATGGCATCAACCATAATGGCGACGATGCCATTGAACTTTTCTGGGATTCCACCGGTAGCTTCGCTGGGGACGAGGTAGTGATAGATATCTTCGGAGATATTAATGTCGACGGAACCGGCACGCCTTGGGATACCGTTGACGGCTGGGCTTACAGAAATAATGGGGTTCTCGCCAATGGAGGAACCTTTGATACCAATAACTGGACCTTCTCTGGTCCCAACGCCTGGGATGGAGACGACAATTTTGATGGTGGCAGTGATAACGGAACGAATCTTACGGCAACGCCATCTTTTCCTGTTGGAACCTTTCAGATTCCGGAACCGACCTCGACTCTGCTTGGAGCAATTGGTCTCGGTTTTTTATGTTTCCTAAGGAGGAAGTCCTACTGCTAGGAATTTGCTCTTTGCTTGAAAGGCTTGAAGTCCCGTTTGATGAGGAGTAGGGGGGAAGAAATAGAAGGGGGATGTGATATGATTGCGTTACGCTAGTACCTGATGGACGACTTTTCCGTGCACATCGGTGAGGCGGAAATCCCGGCCCTTGAAGCGGAAGGTGAGATGCTCGTGGTCGATCCCCAAGAGATGCAGAATCGTCGCCTGCAGATCGTGTATGTGTACTTTGTCCCTAGCGACGTTGTAACTGAAGTCGTCGGTCTCGCCGTGGACGATGCCGCCCTTGATACCACCGCCGGCCATCCAGATCGAGAAGCAGCGGGGGTGGTGATCGCGGCCGAATGCTTTGCTGCGCGTCTGCGCGTAGGCAGTACGCCCGAACTCGCCCCCCCAGATGACTAGGGTCTCTTCGAGCATGCCGCGCTGTTTGAGGTCGCGGATCAGGGCGGCACTTGCTTTGTCGACGGTGTTGATTTTTCCGGGGATGTTCTTGGTAATGTTGTCGTGGTGGTCCCAGCCGCGATCGTAGAGTTGGATGAAGCGCACGCCAGCCTCGGCCAGGCGCCGTGCTAGCAGGCAGTTGTTGGCAAACGATCCGCCTCCGGGTTTTGCGCCGTAAGCCTCGAGAGTCGCTGGCGACTCTCTCGAGATATCCATCAGGTCCGGCACCGAGGTCTGCATTCGATAGGCGAGCTGGAACGCATCGATGCGCGCCTCGATCTCCGGGTCACCAACTTGTAAGTGTCTGAGCCGGTTGAGTTCGGAGATACGCTCGATCATTTTGCCGCGATTCTCGTGGCTGATGCCTTGCGGGTTCGAGAGGTAGAGGACCGGATCGCCCTTGGATTGGAATTGCACGCCCTGGTGTTTGCTTGGCAGGAAGCCGTTGTGCCAGTAACGCGACGGCACGGGTTGGCCGCCGCCGGAGAGCAGGACGAGGAACGTCGGCAGGTTGGCGTTCTCGCTGCCGAGCCCGTAGCTAAGCCATGACCCCATCGACGGTCGTCCCGACAGCAGGCTGCCGGTTTGCAAAAACGTGACCGCTGGGTCGTGATTGATCGGCTCGGTGGAGAGGCTGCGGATAAAGCACAGCTCATCGACCACTTTGGCTGTCTCTTTAAAGAGCACGTTCATCTCCAATCCCGCATCGCCGACCTGCATGAATTTGTGCTCGGACTTCGCGACGAGGATCTTCGCCTGCGTGCGCGTCATTGTGGTCAGCCGCTGCTTACCGCGCACCGTTGGCGGGATCTCTTTGCCGTGCCACTTTTCTAGTTGAGGTTTTGGATCGAATGTTTCGATTTGCGACGGTCCGCCGGACATGTGTAGGTAGATGACGCGTTTCGCTTTTGGTGCGAAGTGCGGCAGAAGCTCGTCCGCGCTGCCGTCTCGTAGCAGCGAGGCTAAGGCCGCCGCGCCGATACCTGCAGAGCCGCGGGTAAGAAAACGCCGGCGTGTCAAAGGATCTTGGTGTGGTTCGATCATTCGCGGGTAAGGGTCTCGTCGAGGTTTAAAAGGATTTGTGCGACCACGGTCCAGGCTGCTGCCTCGGCCGTATCGACGCCTTCCGCCGACGGTGATGCGCCAGCCTTGGCCAAGGGAGCAGAGCCTTCTTTCGCATCCGTACGGAAGTGCTCGAGCTGCTCGTTGTGCGTTATTTTTAATAGTGCGATCTCCGCGGCCAAAGGCGCGCGAGCCAAGATGTTGCGGAATGCCGCGCGCAGCCTGGTCTCGACATTACCATTCGTGCCCGCGAGTTTCTCGCCAAGGACGCGCGCCGCCTCGACGAAGGTCGGGTCGTTCAGCGTCACCAGCGCCTGCAGCGGGGTGTTGGTGCGCGGTCGGTCAACCGAGCAGAATTCGCGGCTCGGCGCGTCGAAGATCTGGAAGGATGGGTATAGCATCGTGCGCCGCCAGAAGGTGTAGAGCCCACGGCGGTAGAGAGACTCACCTTGTGCGACTTTCCATTTTTTACCGATACTGCTAAGGTAGCCGTCTGGCTGGTATGGTTTTACGCTCGGGCCGCCGATTTTGCGATTGAGCAAGCCGCTGACCGCGAGCGCTGTATCGCGAATCTCCTCGGCCGAGTGCCGGAAGCGCGGCGCGCGCGCTAGCAGGCGGTTGTCGGGATCGGTCTCAAGGAAGCGCCCGCGATTGATCGACGACTGCCGGTAGGTTTCCGACAAGAGGATTTTCTTCTGCAGCGCTTTCACGTTCCAGCCGCTTTCGATGAAGTCGGCCGCGAGCCAGTCAAGCAGGTGCGGGTGGCTCGGCCATCCGCCCTGCGTGCCGAAATCGCCCATTGTTTTCACTAGACCAGTGCCGAAGAATTGCGCCCACAGACGGTTCACAGTAACGCGTGCGACGAGCGGGTGTTTCGGATCGGTCAGCCAATGTGCGAGCCCGAGGCGATTGCGTGGTTGGTCTTCTGGCAGGCGCGGGAAAATCGCGGGCACGTCCGGCTGCACTTGTTCGCCGGGTTGTTGGAAATCGCCGCGCATTAGGACATGGGCCGGCTTGCGGTTCTTCATCTCGACCATTACCATGGTGGTTGGTAGGTTCTTCTCGCTGTCAGACTTTTGCTTTTTTAAGGAGGCGATCTCACCCTCGAGCTTGTTGATAGCATCGCGGGTCGGGGCGTTGACATTGAAGATGAAGTGGTCGTGGATTTTTTCTGCCTGATTCGTGTCGCGGGCAGTCTCGGGTAGTTTTGCGATCTCGAGAATGTCCGCAGGCGCCTCGAGGAAAGCAGACGGTAAATCATACTTCTGCGCGAGGTGCCGACCGAGTCGCTGCTGTTCGTCCGGGGTGAGCGCGCGATCGAATAACAACACTTCGGCAATATCTGCTGCGGCAGTCTCCTTACCGGCGTTGTTCGCGCCGATGGTTATTGCCGTGGCACCGTAGGCCTGAAGTTTAACCTGTCCCTCGCCGACGGAGTTTCCGTCGTGGGAGAGCTTGATCAGGTGATCGTTTCCTGACTTCGTGAGCATTAACAACTGCGACTTATCCGCCGGGACATCCGCGCTGCCGACCACGTCCGCATGATAGCCGTTGAACCCGAATTTACGTTTGTCGGTGCGCCACAAGGCACGTCGTTTCCCGTTGGCTTCCTCGCCCCACATGATCAGCATCTGGTGGTGTTGCGGAGCCCCCTGCTTCACGACGGCGATCATCGTGAAGTCGCCCGTGAGCTTCTCGCCACCTTTAGCTGTGCGCAGGAACTGGGATTTACCGTCGAGCCGCACCGCTGGCCGACCGTTCACTCCGTCTTTGGTCGTGGTTGGTCCACCGCTGGCGATCGCATCTCGGCCGGCTCCAGACTTGTCTGGCCAGCTCTCGATCTTTTCTCCCTCCTTTAAATCGCCAGCATCTAACCACAACACGAGTCCGTTCTTGATCGGCATCTGTTTTTTTTGCGGACTTGATCCGAGTGTCGCTTCCCATTTTCGGCGCTCAGCAACGAGCGCCTGATCGTCGCGGAATAAATCGATGGAGGCGCTGAGTTTTTCTTCCGCGAGCGGAATCTGCTGCGCGAGTGCGGAGGTCTTCTGCTTCTGTTCCGTAGTCGAAACTTTTAGCAAGGGTGGTAGCGGTTTGCCGTGATAACCGGTTCGCCCACCGGCACCGATTTCACCTTCGACGCTGTTGAAAAATGCGTAGAGCTGATAGTATTCCTTCTGCGAAATCGGATCGTATTTGTGATCATGACACTGCGCACAACCAACGGTTAATCCGAGGAATACCTGCCCAGTCGTATTGGCGCGGTCGACCGCGTAGGCGACATAGAACTCGTCCGGGTCGGCCCCACCCTCCTCATTGAAAGTTACGCACCGATTGAATCCGGATGCAACGCGCGTCTCATCGGTCGCATCTGGCAGGAGGTCGCCAGCCATGTTCTCAATAATGAATCGGTCGTATGGCTTGTTCGTATTGAACGAGTTGATCACGTAGTCACGGTAGAGCCACATGGCGCGTTCGCTGTCGTTATGGTAACCGTTGGTGTCTCCGTAGCGCGCGAGGTCGAGCCATGATTGCGCCATTTTCTCGCCGTAGTGTGGCGACTTTAAAAATCGGTCAATCAGCCGCCCGTAGGCACCGTCTTCCCTGTCGGCGACGAAGGCGTCCACCTCGGTGACGGTCGGCGGCAGCCCCCGCAGATCGTATGACACCCGGCGCGCGAGCGTGATGCGATCGGCCTGTGCTGAAGCTTGCATGTTCTCCTCTGCCAGCCTGCGCGCGACAAAGAAATCGATACCATCTCCAGCCGGGCGCTCGATCGGGCGGAACGACCAGTGTTGATCAAATTTCGCCCCCTCGGCGATCCATTGCTTAAGGAGCGCTTTGTCCTCGGTCGACAGGCGTTTCTTCAGATCCGGAGGCGGCATGAGCTCGTCGGGATCGTCGTGGTAGATTCGGCGAACCAGTTCGCTATTCTCGATGACTCCTGAGATGATCGCGTGTTCGCCAGACTCTAGTTCGCCCTTGGCGACGGCTTCGACATCGAGGCGTAAGCCGGCCTTGCGTGTTTTTGGATCGGGCCCGTGGCAGGCGTAGCACTTGTCTGCTAGGATTGGTTGGATTTGCCGGTTGTAGTCGATCGTTTCCGCAGAAGTCGCGCCTAGCAATGCCAGAATGAGGGCGGCTTTAAAAATGAGATGAAATTGTGGCTGGAGTTTGGTGAGCATGACTACTAGAAAATTCCTTTTGGCGGGAGGGTCTTGATGTCGCCTTCGCACCGGAGCGGAGCGGGAAGAAAGGGGGTGGCATTTCACCAAGAATGGCAGATTTTCAGGGTGTTGGCCATAGAGTATGAGGGTAGCTAACCAAGCCGCGTTGCCAAGATCTTACTGCCAGGAATTTTCTTTTTGCGGGTGGGATTTGAAGTCTCATCCGGTGAGAAGCTGATGGGGAAGGGCGTTAGATTAGAGAGATCTGACAACCTTAGGAGAAGTGCAGTTAAAGGGCTGATTTTCGGAAGGTCTGCAAAATTGGGATGATTCAGGAATCACTACACAAGTCGTAGGGACAGAAGCTCACAGAGGCTTGTTGATATGATC
>DIHU01000199.1 GCA_002420315.1 Akkermansiaceae bacterium UBA5688 | reverse complement strand
ACTGCCATCCAAACTCCGCACCGTCAGCAAGTGCCGCACACCACCAAGAATGGCAAACTACTCACCAAGTACGATCCCGAAAGTTCATTTTTTCCGATCGGCCAGTGGGGTGTTCCAGAATCGCGTGTTTACAAAGGGATCGACTACCGCTGGCATCACCTAGTCGCGGCAGGATATAACACCGTCTGGCCGTGGGCGATGGGTGGCTACTCTAGTATGGAGCAGTTAGCACAGGCTGCAGAACACGAGCTACAAGTGGTAATCATGCGCCGTCCCAAAGGAGAAGCGCTGCTCCGCATTAAAGACTCACCTAACCTGTTTGGGATCGTCTGGCAGGACGAACCTTTGATCAATTTTGGGGTCGAACCCGAAAAACAAAAGCCCCAACAAGCCGAATTCCTTGCCTATAAGCAGGAAGTCGCCGAGGTCGCCCCCGACTTGCCAGTGTTCGTTAACACCGCTTCATGGATGGTAGGCAACGGGCGGGACCCTTGGATCGCTTGGCATAAAATGGGAGATCTAAGTTGCCATGATAACTATGTGATCTGGCCGGAAACGCGATCACTCAATCTAGGATCATATGGCACCGAAAAAAACGGGATTGCAGATGCGACTTCGTTAGCGGTTGAGGTGACTGAAGGAAAGAAACCAGTGTGGCTGGTCGTTGGCGCCTTTGAAAGCGACACACCACCAAATTCGAAATTCCCATTCCGATACCCTACGCCAATGCAACTCCGTGGGATGGTTTACACCGGCATCATTCATGGAGCGACCGGCATCACCTACTACGCTTGGGATAGCAATATTACCCGTTTCGGTATGGCACCTGATATCCGCACCGAGATCCCTGGCCGTCCGCGTGCAACCACTACTCAAGCCATTACTGCCAAGGCGCTGTGGGACATGGCCGCCGCGGTTAATCGTGAACTCCAGGAGCTGACGCCAGCGATCCTGTCCCCTACTGTAGGAGACGAGGCGGGCTACCATGTCTCATTCGAGGGCACCGCGATCACTCCGTCCCCACTTCGCACACTGCTAAAACATAAGCCCAACGGTGGATTCATTCTGATCACCGTTAACATGGACAATACTGTCATAACCGGCCAATTCGAATTCGATCAATCTCCCGGACAACCGAAATTGATGTTTGGCGGTAAAAACGAGATCCTCCTCGATAAGAACGGCCGATCATTTACCCTCTCCTATGAGCCATTTGAGGTAAAGGTGGTTCAATTTGAATCTCAAGAAGGGAACACCGATTGCAAGTAATTAGGGTTTCCACTAAAGTAACGGCGTGGCGCTTGATCTCACCTCCTTTTTTAAAGATCCCGATTGGTTCCACCGATTTGATGAGCACGTTCTCGCCCAAGGGAAAAAACTCTCATCTCCACGCTTCCTTTCCGCGCTGAATCTCGAGAAAGTCGACGATGGATACCTCCTCACCGGGTGTTGCGACGACCATGACGTGGAGATCAATCTATGGCCAGAGTCCGATTCACGATGGGAATTCGACTCATCCTGCACCTGCGAATTTGGTTCATTTTGTCCACACGCAGCTGCCGCCTTACTACGCGCCTCCCGACCCAACACTCTAGCGCGCCTCATGCGAGGAGGCGGCACGACAGGATCACCCGCTCAACTCCAAAAAGAAGAGACCGTGGTCTTAAAAGACGACAAAATCTACAAGCCTACCTTTCATCTAGAAGTCGCCGAAGAACCCGCACGCGCGCGCGTAGTCCAACTCCTCCTTCAAGCACTCAAGATGAAACAACGAGACACCTGGCTCGTAGCTCGTCCTACCGTTCACTATGGCTTGCACACCTTCCCACTCATCAAGACGACCGGAGAATCCCGAGTAACTCGGGATAAGCCCGCCGAATTTCGGGCCATCGAACAGCTCACCAAACTAGGCTTGACCAATCTCTCCACCAATCCGACCTACCGCTTCCTTCTCTCACTCGCTAAAAAACAATCCTCCGAGCTCTCAGTAGAAGGCTGCTGGTTTCCAGATCCCCATCTTTCCACTCCCTCTGTTTATTGGCCTTGGTTTCGAGCCAAGGCTGCACGCATGCTGGCTGAAGCCGAATGGAAAATTAAGATCGATGAAAACTTCGGCCATGATGTTCATGAACTCTGTGATGATGAAATAGAGGCTTCCCTTATCCCCGCTCTGGGAGGCTGGTTCACCCTCTCTGTTGGCATCGACCTTGATGGTGAACGCCTTGATCTCCTTCCCATCCTCACCAGCTTGTTGGACAGTGACACGATCGCACAACTCCAAGAATTAGAGGACGACGAGCCTCATCTCATCTACCTGCCCAACGGAGGAGCTTTGCAGGTTCCCGCCGGTCGACTACGGACCATTCTTCATCACCTCGCTGCCCTCACCGATCCCAAGGCGCCCTCACTGCACCCACTCGATGCCACCGCGCTCCTCGAGGATGAGGCCCTTCCTATCGACCCGCCTGCCAAACTCAAAGGCCTCCGCTCCCGCCTCCTGAATAAACAGAAAAAAACGGAGAAATTCATTCAACCTGATGACTTACATGCCGAACTTCGCGACTACCAAAAAACCGGCACCGAGTGGATGAACTTCCTCTCCAAACATGAACTCAATGGCATTCTGGCAGATGATATGGGGTTGGGAAAAACCCTGCAGACTCTAACCCACATCTTACAACTCAAAGCAAAAGGTAAGGACGGTCCTGTTCTAGTGGTTGCCCCTACATCCGTAGTTCCGAATTGGCTCGCCGAAGCCAAAAAGTTTACCCCGTCACTCCGCGCCATCATTCTCCACGGGCCGCAGAGAAAAAAACTCTTCACCCACATTCCGCACGCCGATCTTGTCCTTACCTCTTTCGCCCTTTTACAACGCGACGTCGCCAATCTCAAAAAACACGACTTCCAACTCATCGTTCTTGACGAAGCTCAGCATATCAAAAACCCCTCCGCTAAAGTTAGCCAAGCTGCCTGCGAACTCAAATCCCACCAACGGCTCTGCCTCTCAGGCACTCCAGTCGAAAACAATCTCGGCGAACTCTGGTCACTCTTCCGTTTCCTCATGCCTGGCTTTCTTGGCCCCCTCGAACGCTTTCGCCGGAACTACCAAACCCCCATCGAAAAAGATAATGATGAGGAACGCCGCGAGTTCCTCCGTGCTCGTCTTGGTCCACTCATCCTACGCCGCACCAAAGACCAAGTTGCCACCGAGCTCCCACCTAAAACAATCCTCGTCCACCCTGTCGACCTAAGCTCCGCCCAACGTGACCTTTATGAAACCGTCCGTGCAACCATGGATAAAGAAGTCCGCGACGCGATTGCCGCCCGCGGTTTGGAGCAATCGCAATTCGCCATCCTCGATGCACTCCTCAAGCTCCGTCAAATCTGCTGCCACCCCGCTCTCCTCAAGCTTCAAACTGAAGAAGCAAAAAAGGCAAAGCGATCTGCAAAGCTTGATTATCTTTTTGAACTTCTCGACACCCTCTTTGCGGAAGGCCGCCGGGTCCTGCTATTCTCTCAGTTCACTTCAATGCTCGAATTAATCGAGCGTGAGTTAAACGTCCGAAGGCACTCATATCTGAAGCTCACCGGAGAGTCAAAAGACCGTGGCAACTTGGTCAAGCGTTTCCAAAACGAAAATATTCCTATCTTTCTCATCTCCCTTAAGGCCGGCGGAACTGGCCTTAATCTGACTGCTGCCGATACCGTGATCCACTTTGACCCGTGGTGGAATCCAGCGGCTGAAGCACAAGCTACCGACCGAGCTTACCGTATCGGGCAGGACAAACCCGTCTTCGTTCACAAACTCATCTGCTCCGGCACAGTCGAAGATCGCATTCACCAACTTCAGCAAAAGAAAACTCTTCTTGCTGACTCACTCCTCTCTGGGGCCGTTAAAAGCACTCCTGACGCGGATTCCCTCCGTGAACTCCTCAAGCCGCTGACCTAAGAGCAAACGCTCAGTTTCATCTCAGAATTTGAATTTTCCTCTATGGTGTCGAGAAATACGACTCACCTAATGTCCGCTCAATAAAATGTGCTAGGATCCCTCATACCGTGAAAACTTCTCTGTTTGAACCTCATAACCTTCTTCCTTCGGATGGCAAGGCCATCAATCACGGCCCGATTTTTTCGGTGGAAGAGTCTGATCAATTCTTCACGAAACTCATGTCCGGTCTGCCATGGAGAAGCGATGTCATCAAAATGTTTGGAAAAACCATCACAACCACGCGTAAAGTTGCCTGGGTCGGTGATGGTGGCCTCGACTACACCTACTCCGGAGCCACCAAATGCCCCCTTCCCTGGACGCCTCTTCTCACGCAATTGAAAAATAAAGTACAGGAGCAAATTGGAGAATCTTTCAATTCCTGCCTTCTTAACCTCTACCACGATGGTGGCGAGGGAATGTCATGGCATCGCGACAACGAATCGACCATCATCCCCCATTCGCCTATTGCTAGTCTGAGTTTTGGTGCAAAGCGACGCTTCCACTTCAAACACATCGAAACCAAAGAGCGCATTACCACCGAACTTGAACACGGCAGCCTCCTTGTCATGGCTGGTGAAATTCAGAGCCATTGGCTCCACGCCCTTCCCAAGAGTAAAGCAATCACCGCGCCCCGTATCAACCTGACGTTCCGGCAAATGAAACCCTCATAGGATGGGCTCTCATCAACCTTTAAGAACACCTCGTTCAAAGGTTAAATCGTGACTCAAGCTAATCGCGCTTAAGAAAATACAATTTACTACCGCTTTGAGATTATCAAGATAGCTTCGTTCAGATGTCTGATCTTTCTCCTCTCTGGCAATTTGGGATTTCCGATTTTTCAACGAGTGAACCACTCAAAAACGGTGAGCTAATTGTGGCCAATGGTCTTGATTTCATTGAACCCGGCCTCGCAAAAGCAGCCGAAATGTCCGAGGAAGATTTCCTTATAGCAGCAGCCCGGCTCAAAACCGCTGACGTGCCTGTCCTTTCGGCCAACTGGTTCCTTCCCCCAAGTCTAAAGGTCGTCGGCCCCGAAGTTGATGATGAAAAATCCCTCGACTTTTTACAACTCGCCCTCGGCCGAGCTGCCCATCTCGGAGCTAAAGCTGTCGTTTTTGGAAGCCCGGGCTCACGTTCTATCCCAACTGGATGGGCTGAATTAGAAGCTCACAACCAAATGATTCGATTCTGTCGAATGGCTGCCGAAGTCATTAAAGAGAACCACTTTGACCTCCGAATTGCCGTCGAGCACGTCAACCACACCGAAACCAACTTTCTCAACACCTTTGCACAGGCTCTTGCCATCACCCGCGAAATCGACCGCCCCGAAATTGGTCTAGCAGCCGACTTCTATCACTTTGCGATGGAAGGAGAAGGAAGCGATGTGATGCGAGAAGCCGCCGACTTGATCTGCGCAGTCCAGCTCGCCAACCCTAACGGTCGCTGTTTCCCAAAACCTGAAGCCGATATTCCTGGAATTGACGCCTTCTTTGAACATCTAGCCGGGATTGGATATCGGGGTGGAGTTTCGGTAGAAGCCACGGTTGGTAATGACTTCGCGGCCGACTGCGTGGCCGCGGCCCAATTTTTTGAAAACCACTGCCGCTAGCTCGCGTTAATCGGAGATGCGCGCTCTTTCGCTCACACTCTTTGGGATTACCTTGGCCTCAGCTGATCCACTCACCTTCAATACCACTCCTCTTGGGCAAAAAGATCGCCCCATCATTCTACGGACCTACGTTCCCGATCCAGGACTGGATCCAGCAGTCCTTTCGAATCATGGCGAAGCCTCCAAATCGCCCAAATACAGCCCCAATAGTGGTCGTGACGTTGGGGGAGAATACCGTATGATGAAAGTCATTCCCGCGGCGATTGCCGTAAACCACGGACCTGCACTTTCCTACGTTTGGGACACCACTGAATGCCGACTCCTTTATAGCTGGCAGGGCGGGTTTCTCGATCTCTATCCCTACTGGGGTGAGGAAAATCGGGGTGGACGACGTTCTTTCGACTACGCCGCCCGCCTTGTCGGAAACCTTTTTTACATGGCTCAACCCATCAAAAGAGAGAAGCCTACCTACATCGGATATGACCTCTCGGATCAGGGAGTTCCCACCTTCCACTACAAGCTCGGTAACACTAAATACGCCGAAACCATTCTCCCAAACGATCGACGGTATTCCTTCGTAATCGCTCAAGGCTCCAACGAATCGACGATCAAAGGCCACCTGATTTCAAAACACCAAGGCTTTGATCGAAATCTAAAAATTAAATCCGCTACCGCAAAGGCCGGACAACAAGTCTTCGGCGCATATGGATGTATCGCTTGTCATTCCACCGATGGATCGAAAGGCCATGGCCCTAGCCTAAAACAACTCGCCGGATCAACCCGGCCTATCGAGGGAAGCGACCCCGTTCGTGCAGACGCCGCCTATCTCATCGAATCCATTAAGAATCCCAACGCTAAGACCGCAAAAGGATTTCCGCCCGGCTACATGCCCCCTTACCAGCTCAAGGACAAGGAAATCAAATCCCTAGTGCTCTACATTCAATCTCTCGCCAAATGAAACACTCTCTCCTTTTCATCCTCCTCTCTACTCCTCTCCTCGCAGCTTCCTACAAAGTTGAGGATATCAAATTTCCTCCCAGCGTTCCCCCAGAAGTAGGTGGGATTGACTTCGCGCCTGACGGCACACTCTTCGTGGTTCTGCGTCGTGGCGATGTCATGCGCGCAACACCCGCCGCCGACCCTACTCAGTGGAAATGGAAACTTTTTGCCACTGGCTTTCACAACGGCTGCGGTATCGATGCTGTTTCGCGTGACAAGGTTCGTGTCACCCAAATGGCCGACTTCACCGAAGCCACCGATACCAATAACGATGGTATCGCCGATCAATACCGCATCTTCGCGGCTGGCTGGGGTCTTTCTGGAAACTACCACGAAACCAACACCATCGCTGAAGACGGTAAAGGTGGATACTATATTGCCATCGGCACCGCCTCACACAATGGGCCCACCGCCGAACACACCCTTGGCGAGTATTCTAAATTCGGCCGGCGCGGCCGAAATTTCGCCTCCGTAAAGTGGCGCGGTTGCACTCTCTATTGTGATTCGAAAGGAAACCTCTCACCCTTTTGCTTTGGCTTCCGAATGCATAACGGCATCCACCAAGATTCTTCCGGCAACCTGTGGTGTGGCGATAATCAAGGCGATTGGCGGGCCACCACTCCACTCTATCACCTAAAAAAGGGTAATTTTTACGGCCACCCCAGCGCACTCGTTTGGGATGAACGCTGGCCCGAGGGCAAGGATCCACTCCACACCTACCGCGAAGATCTCAAGGCCTACAACGAACACCGTACTTGGCCTTCGGTGCAAATTCCTCACAGCGAAATGAATCGCTCAGCTGGTGAACCTCATGAAATCCCCAAAAACTTCCCTCACTTTCCCGGCCAGATGCTCTTGCCCGATAACAACAGTAAACGCATCACGCGTATCATGCTAGAGAAGGTTAATGGCAAGTTCCAAGGAGCCTGCACCCACTTTCTTAATGGTGGAGGTCTTCGAAGCGGAAACCACCGCATCCGTTTCAGCTCGGACCAACAGCAAATCTATATTGGACAAACTGTCCGCGGCTGGGGAAAAGAAGCGGAAGGACTGCAACGCATCACCCCGAGCGGTAAAGAACCCTTCGACATCACCGCCTTCAACATCACTCCACAGGGCTTCAAAATAACCTTTACCCGTGAACTTGAGAGAGAGCTAGCCGCGAAGGATCTCAAGTTCAAATCCTTCACGTATCAATCGAAGTGGACCTACGGGTCACCTCAGGAAAATAGGATCGATAACAAAGTTGAGAGTGTTAGACGCCTCAGCCCTAAAACCGTCGAAGTGACGCTGGATAGATTCAAACCGGGCCGAGTTTACCAACTCGACCTTGAGGAACTGAAATCAAAAGAAGGCGATAAAATCCAAAATCAACTTTTCTACTACACCGCCAACCAGCTTCCCTAAATTCTGGAAATTAGCCAAAAAGACGGCAGAAATTTCTACTCCAAAATTATACCAAGCCCCTCATCGTTCCCGTTGAGGTCGCAAATTTCTCAGCTTCCATGCCAAGGTTTTGCAACATGGAAAGGTAAAGGTTCGGCAACGGATAATTGTTAGTATTACTGAAGCCGAGGTGCTGACCATGATTGTAACCGCCGCCAGCAAAGAGAACTGGCATGTTACGGTTATCATGCGAAGAGGCATTTCCAAGATTTGAAGTCAGGAGAACCATGGTGTCATCGATCAGGTTCGCACCCTGAAGTTTCCGAAGAAAATCGCCCCAACGATCAACGGTGGCTTGCTCTACGATGGCAAGCTGATCGAGTTTTTCACCGCTCTGTCCGTGGTGCGAAAGCGAGTGGTAGGATTCATTAACACCTTCAAACGCACGCACCGAAGTATCAGGACAATGAAGGGTAACGAAGCGCGTCGAGTCAGTTTGGAGAGACAAGAAGACTGTATCGAGAAAGGCGCGCATAATGTCGGGCGCATTATTACGGTCCGGTTTGGTAGGCTCCTTCCCCACATTAGGCTTAGGCTTATCGACCCAAGCTTCGTTAGCCTGTAGGCGAAGCTCAAGCTCACGAACCGATGTAAACCACTCGTCGAGCTTCTCGCGGTCTCCGGGACCGACCTCCCGCTCGAGCGCTTTGGTCTCAGAACGAACGATGTCCATAATAGATTTGCCACCGCGAGCAATATCACGCTGACGTTTCTTAACATCTGGTGAATCATTGACGAAGAGAGCGGTAAAAAGTTTTTTGGGATCGTCAATGGCCGGAATCATAGCGCCACTCTCTGAATAAGACGGCGACCGCTGGCTCGAGGTGCTTAGCACCAATGAGGGAAACCGAGTCTCATCTCCCATGTATTTAGCCATGTGCTGATCAAGCGAAATCGTATTTTTGCTATTACTGCCGCGCCCCATTGGGCAAGCCGAAAAAATGGAAGCTTCAGCAGTATGTCCGCCTTTCACGCCGGGATGAGAAGTCCCTGAAATTACAGTGAACTTGTCTCGAATGTCCTGTAAAGACTTGAGGTAGGGAGAAGGGGTGTAACCATGACCCTTATCCTTGGGAACGAGGTGGGGATTATGCAATCCTAAGCGAAGAGATACGCCAACAAAACGCTTGGGACTAGCAGGCACAGAAGCCCCGAAGGCTGGCGACATAGCATCAAGCATAGGCAGGCCGATTGCAATCCCGGCTTGCTTTAGGACAGTGCGGCGGGGGAGGGCTTTGCGAGTAGAAATATACACGAAGATAAATATTCTTACTTATTTAGAAAAATTTCGCTACTAAGGGCGGCTTGGATGATACTCTGGAGTCCATACCCCTTTTTGGAGGTCTTGACAACAATCTGTTCGAGATGCGGACGGTCACTAAATTTAAAAGTCCCTCCGATAGCGTAACTCAAAACTTGCTTTACGAAAGCGTATGTTAAAAATTCAGGGCGTTTTAGGTAAATTGCCCGCCAAGAATCGAAGGCCTTAAAGCGAATGCCATCTGGTGTGATTCCCGAAGGATCGACCCTGGCCGAGTTCGTTTTACTTCCATAAGCGATCCGGTATTGCCCGATAGGATCATAACTTTCGAGCGCAAATCCAGACGGATCAATCTTGTCGTGACAACTCGCACAAGACGTCGAGTTGGTGTGCTTGGCGAGTTGATCGCGGATGGAAACCGCACCGCGGATATCTGGTTCAATTGCGGGGACACTTTCCGGTGGCGGAGGAATATGACGACCCAAAATTCGCTCATTCACCCAGACTCCACGAAGAACTGGAGAGGTCACTGAACCATCAGCAGTGACCTTAAGAATGGAGGCTTGAGTGAGGAGGCCAGACCGATGATCAGATTCAAGTCCCACTCTTTGCAAACCCCCACCAGGAATCAACTTAATCCCTCGCAACTTATAGTGATCGCGGAGACGGGTGTTTAGAAAGCCTATGTCTGATTTCAAAAGCTGGGTGACAGGGCGATCTTCTGCAATGAGCTCTGCTACAAAAGCCTGAGTTTCAGCTTTAAGCGATTGCTGTAGTGGAAGATCAAAATTCCGAAAGCGAGCTGGGTCCAGCTGGGTGGCATCGATATCGCGAAGATCCAACCATTGATCAGTGAAATCCTCGATAAAACGCGACGATCTTTCGTGAGCAAGGAGTCGTTCAATTTGCCCTCGGAATACCTCTGGCGTGCGAAGTCTCCCCTCATTAGCGAGTTTGCGCAACTGTCTATCGGGGAGGGTTTTCCAAAGTAAGAAACTCAAACGAGCTGCAATTGCATGGTCATCAAGAGGCCCGGGCTTCTCGACGAAAGTCAAAAACTTTGGCGAACATAAAATGGCATGGTAAGCCGAACGAAGTGCTTCCGGAACCGAATCACCTGACTTGAGTTGATCTGTCGCGAGTTGCTCGTAGGGAGCGATCTGCTGCTTCGTGACGGGACGCCGAAAAGCCCGTGAAGCGAAGCTACTGATAAGCTTAGAGAGCGCTGGGCCAGGTATCGTTTTAAGCTCCTCGAGATCGAAATCGCCAAAGAGATTAGAGTGGACCTGCTGTCGATTACCAACAGGATAAATCCGCTCAATGAAGATCTTGTCAAATCGGAATCCGGCGAATCCCATTTCCTGAAAATTACGACC
The DNA here is from genome assembly GCA_002420315.1 of Akkermansiaceae bacterium UBA5688. Classification (GTDB taxonomy): domain Bacteria; phylum Verrucomicrobiota; class Verrucomicrobiia; order Verrucomicrobiales; family Akkermansiaceae; genus SW10. The sequence goes on along the minus strand of DIHU01000199.1, from coordinate 875 downwards.
CTTAAAAGAGAAACTCCCACCCGGACTTGGGAGGCTTTTTAAACTAGCCTCATTCGGCTTGAAGACCAACATATGGTCTTTCTGCATCCACCCCTCAAAAGTTTTCGTTTTAGAATGCTTGGTGGCTTCGACGATACCAAGAGGATAAAGAAGAGGTTCGTTGGAATATCCGGAACCAGTCTGAAGTGTCCCCCAAAGGTAACCATCGGACCCCGGATTAACGGCATCAAGATCATGAATCGTGATCCGGTACCAGCCGTTATTTGGTACACGAGTCTGGGTAATACGACCAGCAAACTGCATCTGGGAGTGCCACGAAATTGCCTTTCCTTTCCAAAGCTGGGGACCTCGGTTGTTGCCACCACCGTAATTGGTGATGTCCTTCGCTGCATATTCGCGGTGAAACTGCTTGTCCCCCTCTAAGGCACGCGCAAATGCTTCATCGAGCGCTTGAGCGCTGACACGGAGATAATTATCGAGGTGGAAGTGAGAAATTTGCTGGGTTTCAGCATTTGTGGTGAACCCTTCTTCAGCATCAGCGGTTAATTCACCGGCAAGCGGGATATCAATACCAAGAAGGTCGTGAAGAGAATTCTCATACTCCCGAGCTGTGAGCCGGCGAGCATGAACTCGACCCGCCTTTCTGAGATCCTTGCGGTCGGCTTCGATTAAAGGAATTTCAAGCTTTTCTAAAAAACCCGCAATCGCCTCAGCATCGGGACGTTTTTTCTTTTTCGGCGGCATCTCACCGTCCTCAACTCGCTGGAAGACAGATTCCCAGTAAGCTCGATTTTCAGGGTTTTCAGAGTCAAACTTAAGATCAAGAAGATTCAAACCACCCTCATTATCGATATCGTCATGGCAATCATAACAAT
>DIHU01000047.1 GCA_002420315.1 Akkermansiaceae bacterium UBA5688 | reverse complement strand
GAGGGGTTCTCAAGAACCCGTTCACCATCCCAAGAATAAAGCTTCCATGGGCGCATTTCGGTTGGAGTGGAATATGGACCACCTCCTGCCGCACGCCAGTTCCCATCAAATTTAAGATCTTGGTTACCTCCGAAAATCTGGATGATCTGAAAGTCGATGTAGTTATCAACGTCTAGAACTTGTTGAATATTTTTCCAGTTTCGAGTGTTGACGACCGAGCGCATGGCATTCCAAGAATTGGAGTTTCCTTCGACAAAGGTTCCTCCGTTTCGTGCGTCAATGAGATCACTATCGCCTCCATCGTAGTTAGCGTAATGTGCGTTATCCTGCCGTTCGGCAACATTGTGGAGTCCCCAGTAAAGTCCGTTGACAAATAAGTGTGCGAGGAATCCGGCGCCGGCATCTTGGTTGCCCATATCCCGGAGGCTTTCGCGCATCCATTGGTCTCGAATCATAGAGCCGCGACCCCGTTGTCCCGAATCCCGATGAATCCAAGAATTGTTATAGCCAGCGCGGAGAGCGATAGAGTTGAAGTTTTTGACATCTACCTCGGGGAAAAGAACTTGTTTTAGGCGACCGGCGCCATATTCCGTCCGAAAGCGGAAGGAAAGTGAGTGCTTAGGGGATGAACTGGGATTGCGGCTGGCTCCGCCTTGAACCTTGAGCCCACAGTGTTCCTGGAAGGCAGGACGTGAATCGTTTTCGGCTGGAATGAATTCAGCGGAACAGGCCCGCTCCAGTCCTTGTGATGTGGAATTGGCGTAGAGATTTACGAAGTCCGCAGCGGGCATTGAGATAGAGATGGAAGGTGTCTCCTTGAAGCCTTGCAGCATTGCTTGTGCGACTGTGAGTCCGTTGTGGCCTGGCGACTGAGCGGTTGAGCGAGTGATCCGCTGGTCCATGTTGTAATCTCCCGATGGAAAGTTCCCGTAGCCGGCGGGACGGGTTTGCTGGAGTATCGGATCGTTGAGGCCATTGGAATCAGTTCCATTTGCGTTGGCATTATCGATATCAAGAAGTAGATAGGTGTGGGACTCCCAAGGGCTGGGCTCAAACTTATTAGCGGTCGCTGCTGAACGAATGACCGTGGTTTTCCTTATGCTTATAGGGCTTGTGTAAGCGGTAGCGTTGGCGCTTGGGTTTCCGGTATTCGTCAGCGGAGATGCCCCATCGGTGGTATAGTAAATGGTCGCGCCAGGAGTGGAAGTTGAGAGGGTGATTTTCTGGGTGCTTTGATAAAGGCCACGAGTCGGAGAAACTTCGATTGGAGCAACTCGTGCAATTCCGTCTTCGTTATTTTTCGCGCCCGGAGTTGGGTTTTCGAAGAAAACTACATTATCCGTGACTGGATGAATTCCATACGAAACATCATCTGATTGATTAGGATACGAGCTGCCTGCTGGTCCAAATGCTGAGGTGATGGACTCATCAGGCGTCATTAGGGCAAGGTGTTCTCCGCTCTTGGCTAGTTTGAAATTGGTATGAAGATTATTTTTCGAGTCGGGATTATCGTTTCCGGATGCAAAGATAATCAGGTAGCCGTTAGCTGGGGCAATCGTTCCAGCCGGGAAAATCCATGCATCGGAACCATCAGGGTCGTTGGTCAGCCGCCATCCTCCCATGTCTTGTTCACTGGGGCCTGTATTATGAAGCTCAATCCAGTCATCGAAACGTCCTGGGACAGAATTGGGAACAACCGTAGTTTTATTTCCCGCCATGAATTCGCTAATGATGATCGATGCTTCGCTGGCGAGTGATCCGGCGATGGCGAGGATGAGTGCGATAAAAGTGCGTGCAGCATTCATAAAATAGAATCGAGGGAGAATAGTAATCTCCGGTGAAATTGGTTAAACAAAAAAGGGATTTTCTGGTCCTATTTTCATTCAGCTTTCTGCGTGAAGTCGATTAGCGCTTCGTGGTCCCAATCTTTTGCATTGTAGCCTTTCGGTAAAAGACGATGGCTTCGCACATCGACTTGGCGAGAGTGCGTTGGTAGGTTGGGTTGTTGATTAAATATTTTTCCTTTGGATGGCTCATAAAGCCCCCTTCGAAGAGAATAGCGGGGTGTTTGACGCCAGTTAGAACACTGTAACGGGCGCGACGAATCCCGCGATCGGGGACCTCCAACTTAGCTCGGGCGAGCAGCTGGATACTGCTCCAGTGGACAGCGGTCGCGAGAGCGATATTTGCCGAGTCTTGGGCATTTCCCATTTGTTCAATGTTATCCGAAGCTTTTGTTCCGCGACCATAGTGGGCAACACCGACCGGAGAAAGGGTGAAAGTTTCAATACCGCGTGCTTGTGAGCGAGCACGTGAGCCTACGGAGTTAAAGTGAATGCTTATAAAAATTGCGTCCCTGTAGAGATTGGCAAGTTTAACTCGCTCCTGAAGGGTCAGGAAAACATCGGTGCTACGAGTCATAACAACTTTGAAGCCACGCTTCCTTAGGTTATCTTGCAAAAGTTTAGCGATCTTCAGATTGTAGTTGGCCTCAGTCCCCAGCGAGTTGACAGCGCCAGGATCTTTCCCGCCGTGCCCAGGATCGATGATTACGGTGTCAAAACCTTTCGCTGCTTTGATTTTGAAAGGGCGGAGGACTGGATCAATGACCTTCTTCAGGTCCATGATTGAAATATGGTAAGAACCAAGCGAGACCACAGCGTGGCTGAAAATAAATTTCACATTGTTCATCAGGACTTCTTGACCTCCGGCTCGGAACTTGAGCTCCACGTCAGAGTTCTTCAGGATGATATAGCTTCCTGATTTGGTCATACTGGAGAGGCTGTAAAAATCTTTAACCTGCGAAAGAGGAACATACTTGTAATTACGATACTCTTTGATCTCCCAGTTAACCTTCGCGGCGGAGGCAGGAAGGATTACTAAAAAGAGAATCGTGAAGATTCTGCATCGGAAGTTAAAAATTCTCATAAGATCGAAGATCTGATCTGTGTGCCCCTGCTGATAGGAACTCAGCCCTATCTTGCCAAGTTGAAAAACACCAGGGGAAGCAAGTGATCTGGGCTGTTATTCGACACCAGTGATAACGAGTGCGTTTTTTTTAAGACCATCTCCCATCTTTTTCCCAGTGAGTTCCTGGTAAAGTCGAGAATCTGGAGTGATTACGGTGACGTCGCAGCCGAGGTATTCAGTCATGAGCCCGCCTCCGGTCGGCGCGAGAAGATAGAAACAAATTTCGCCTTCCTGATCGACCTCGACTAAGGCCCCGGCCTCGATCTCCTCTGTCATTTCGAAGTGCCGGGGTTTAAATCTTTTGAGGTTTGCGAGAGCTTCCTCGGCAATTGCTAATTGTGTGGCCTGGGCTTCAGCAAGGTAAGCTGCCTCGATGGCGCGTGTGTCGTATTTACCCTCGGATTTCGTCTCGACACCGTTGGCGTTTTCGCTGGTTTCACTGAGGGCTGATCTAGTGATTGCGATTTTTTCCTCCATCTGCCGGAGCAGGTTGGAGATGACGGTGTCCTTAGTCATTCTTTGAACGACGGGCTTGGACCGCTTTAGCAAAAGCCTCGAGAACTTCCTCGGTGGTTTGCCAGTTAATACAGGCATCGGTGACCGACTGCCCATAAACCATATCGTCGGAGATTTTCTGGTTTCCTTCCACAATGTTGGATTCGATCATGACGGCGGCGATGTCTTTGGCTCCATCTGCCATTTGTTCGCAAAGATCTGCGGCAACCCTTGGTTGGTTACGGAAGTCCTTGTTGGAGTTGCCATGGGAACAATCGACCATGAGTTGCTCGGGAAGACCGATTTCGCGGAGTTTTGAGCTAACTGGATCGATTTCATCGCGAGTGTAATTTTGACCGCTCTTACCTCCGCGGAGGATAAGGTGGCACGCGTCGTTTCCTGTGGTCGTAACGATGGCCGAGACGCCTTGCTTAGTTACGGAGAGGAAATGGTGAGGCTTTGAGGAAGCCCCAATAGCGTCAAGCGCGATTTGGATCGAGCCGCCGGTGCCATTTTTGAAGCCAACCGGCATTGAAAGCCCGGAGGCGAGCTCACGGTGGACTTGAGATTCAGTAGTGCGGGCTCCGATAGCTCCCCACGCAATGAGGTCGGCGACATACTGCGGAGAGATGGCATCAAGAAACTCGGTGCCAGCTGGAACTCCCATTTCGGCGAGTTGAAGGAGTAGTTCACGGGCCGTGCGTAACCCCTGGTTAATATCGAATGAATCGTTTAAGTTAGGATCATTGATGAGTCCTTTCCAGCCCACGGTAGTTCGAGGTTTCTCAAAATAGACTCTCATGATAATATGAAGGTCTTTCTGATAAATCGCGGCAGCTTCCTTGAGGCGCATGGCGTATTCAATGGCCGCAGAAGGGTCATGAATCGAACAGGGGCCCACTACGACAAGCAGTCGGTCGTCCTCACCTTTTAGGATTGCTTCAGCTCCCTTTCGGGCGGAAGCAACAAGCTGGGCTGCTGATTCGCTGAGTGGAAGTTGGTAGGAAAGAACAGCCGGCGAGATAAGCGGGTCGATACGGTTAATACGGAGGTCGTCTGTGTTAGTGGTGGCCACGGGCGGAGTGTTTAAGGTTTTTTGAAAAATTCAAGAGTGGAGGTTTGTCAGATTGAGGGATTCGGTCCAGATTAATCATTATGTCCAAAAAGCGTAGCAGGCAGCCGCCGTTGTATCGCGACCTCACCGCGGGGATGGTTCCCGACCAAAGTTGTAATTTCATTGATTCTACTGGGAGTAAAGAACTAGACACACGGATTCTAGATCTTGCGAAATCGGTGGAGGGAGTAGATGACTTTTGCCTGCTGGCCGAGATGATTTCCACGGCTGTGGGAATGGCCCGGGGCACGTCTAATCACGCTGACTTTAAACTGGCGAATCGCGCGCTTAAGGAAATGAAGAAATCAAGTGAGATCTTTGGCCCTTTCCGGGGAAATCGTAAAGTAGCACTCTTTGGATCGGCCCGGACTAAGCCGGAGGAGAAGGAATATCAAACTGCGGTCGATTTTTCTCGCCGGATGGTCGAGGAGGGTTTTATGACAATCACTGGTGCGGGGCCGGGAATCATGGCGGCCGGCAATGAAGGGGCGACTGCCGAGCATAGCTTTGGCCTGAATATCACGCTTCCTTTTGAAGCTGCGGCGAATGAGTTTATTTACGGTGATCCAAAGCTCATCGACTATAATTACTTTTTTACCCGCAAGTTGGCCTTCGTAAAGGAGGCGGATGCCGGAGTCGGGATGCCGGGTGGACTGGGAACGCAGGATGAGGTCTACGAAGCCCTCACCTTGATTCAAACCGGTAAGGCAAAGCTCTACCCCATTGTTTGTCTCGATGCTCCGGGTGGGACCTACTGGAAGGCTTGGAAGCAGTTTGTGGAAGAGCACCTTTTGAGGTTGGGTCTGATCTCAGAATCTGATTTGTCACTTTTTAAAGTCACGGACGACGTTGAGGAAGCAATCGATGAAATTACTGGATTCTATGCCAATTTTCATTCTTACCGATATGTCGGTGATCGGCTGGTGGTGCGTTTGCAAACCGCGCTATCGGAGGTCTCCTTGGAAGATCTAAATCGACGTTTTGCGGTGATGGTTAAGTCAGGAGAGATCAAGCAGGGATCTGCCTTGAAAGAGGAACACAATGAGCCTGAGTTGTCTGATATGCCTAGAATTATTTTACGTCATCGCCGTCGCGACTTTGGGATTCTTCGGGAATTTATCAATGCTCTAAACGAGGCTGAAGTAGAAAGCTGATGGCTAAGCAAAGGGTGGATGCGCTTTTGGTGTCACGGGGACTGTGTGATTCTCGCGAGCAGGCGAAACGGTTGATCATGGCGGGAGAAGTTATGACTGGAACCGAGCGTGTTGCTAAGCCAAGTACGAAGATCGCTGAAGATGCAGACTTGTCGGTTAAGGAAAAGCCTAAGTATGTCGGTCGCGGAGGCTTTAAAATTGAAGGGGCCTTGCGCGAATTCGGGATCAACCCAACGGGCTGGGTCTGTGCTGATTTAGGGGCTTCTACTGGAGGCTTTACTGATTGTCTGCTCCAAAAAGGTGCAGCGCGTGTTCACGCCATTGATGTGGGAACCAACCAATTAGTATGGAAGCTGCGAAGTGATGAACGTGTTTTTTCTAAGGAGCGTTTCAACGCCCGGAATCTCACGGTCGAAGATATTGGCGAGAAGGTGAAGTTAATCGTGATGGATTTGTCGTTCATTTCCCTTACCAAAGTATTGCCCGCCGCCTTTTCCATTCTTGAAGAAGGTGGTTTTATTATCCCTCTCATCAAACCTCAGTTTGAACTTTCACGAGAAGAAGTCGGGAAAGGTGGCATTGTAAGAGAACCGGCGCTTCACCAAAAATCGGTTGATAAGATCCGAACTTTCATCACTGAAAAGCTAGATCGAAAATGGTGTGGGGTGATTACCTCGCCGATCACAGGGACGGATGGCAATGTCGAGTTTCTAGCACAGATTAGGTAGTTCACTCCGTGTTTCGGTGAATTCTGTCTGCCTTGAGAGGGTGAGGCTGGGCTATTCGATCAGCTTATATGGAGTGGCGAGTATGGGTGATAGATGATTCTAGGGGCTTGATTATAAAAGGCGGATTAGATTTCTATTTTGAGGGTGACGGGGCAGTGGTCTGAGCCGAGGACGTCGCCGTTGATTGAGGCGGATTTAAGTTTTGGGGCGAGGGATTGTGATGTGATCCAGTAGTCGATACGCCACCCGACGTTGTTGGCACGCGCTCCCCCACGGTAGCTCCACCAAGAGTAGGTGTTAGTTTGCTTAGGGTGGAAGTAGCGGAAGGTATCAATGAACCCAGCATTAATCAGTTCGGTGAAACCGGCTCGTTCTTCGTCGGAAAATCCAGCGCTCTTATGGTTGGTCTTGGGGCGAGCAAGATCGATTTCTTGGTGCGCAACATTTAGATCTCCACAGGCCACGACGGGTTTTCCTTCGGCTTCGAGAGCCTGAAGGTATTCGCGAAAGGCGATATCCCACTCCCTTCGGTAAGGGAGGCGAGCAAGTTCGTTCTTTGCGTTTGGAGTGTAAACGGTGACGAGGAAAAAGCCGGGATATTCTAGCGTGATGACGCGACCTTCCTTATCTCCCTCGGCGCTTTTTTCTGATCCGATGCCGAGCCGGATTGAGAGTGGCTCGGTTTTGGTAAAGATAGCGGTGCCAGAGTAGCCAGGTTTTTCAGCGGAATTCCAATAGGTTTTGTAGCCAGCTAAATCTAGCGGGAGTTCGACTTGTTCGGGACGAGCTTT
>DIHU01000234.1 GCA_002420315.1 Akkermansiaceae bacterium UBA5688 | reverse complement strand
TGAAGAGAGTGTTATCCAGTAAAGTGCTACCATCAGCCTCTATGACTCCCTCCATCTTCTCGAGAAGGTAGGCATATTGCTCCATGTGGAAGCGGTCCACTTTCAGAAGTTGTTCGATCATTTTAGTCTGATTATGCGACATCCCATGGTGGCTCATCGGCTTATCAAAAAGCCCATCAAAAAGATAGGGTGTATCCCAACGCTCTGGGCCCACCATAAAGGTTGCCACATTGGTCAATCCCGACTGCAGGGCAATTACCATCAAATCACCCATCAGGCGGATATACTCGCCCCTTGGCAAATAGGCCTCCGCAGGCTCGTCAAACGAAACCTTGGCCAACTCGCCTTTCATAGACTCCAAGCGATCCATCTGCGTTTCGATCGAACGGATAGAATCAAAATACTCGGCAAACTTCTGTCCATCAGTATACCCCAAATCTTTTTCCATCGATCGAGCATCTTCTAAAACCAAATCAGTTACGTCCCGATAGCGATCAATTTCCTGAGTCGAAAACAAGCGGCGATACATCTTTCTCGGGTCGCGAACCGACGGAGCCAAATGCCCCGTGCCGTACCACGAAATATTGTCGAAGTAGATCGACTCCTTATTATCCTTATGGCTGTTACAGCTGAACTCCAACGTTGAAAATGGCGTTTCTTTTCCAGCCACATCTGCCACCAAATGATCCAGCGTCCGATTGAGTGGCCAGGCCGTTCCTTTAATAGTATAGGGGGGAGCACTACTTAGATAACAGGATGCACATTGCGCGTGCACATCCGTTCCTTGTTGGAAAGTTCGATCCATCCCCGTGATCAGATTGATCTTATTCTTCAGGCCCGAAAGTGGTATCATCGTGGGAGTCAAATGATCTAAACTTCTAACGCTGAAATTAGGATCTTGCCTGTCGAGAGAACGTCTGAGACTCCCCAGATTTCCTTTAGGAATAGTCGCATCTGCCTCACCTGGGAAAAAACCGCGCCTCACCACTCCGATCGGCACATAAAAGTGAGCCATCCGCTTGGCCACTCCACTAGTCAAAGTTTTCGCTGCATAACTTTCCATCCAAGGCAAAGCCAGCGCAGCCCCACCCAATCCTCGTAAAAATCCTCGTCGTGTCGTCATAGTATCACATTCTACTTCTTTTCTAGGCTTGCCAAGGACCGGAAAGGTTTACTGAAAACCACCGCCCGTAAGATCGACTTCATCCGGAACCCCTTAACAGCGGATTTTCCGACAATCTCATCGAGCGCAATTTGATCGGCCGCGCTCAATTGTCGTCCCAGTGAAAAAGCCAATAAGTGCCCCGCTAATCCCCGAACAAATCTCTCCTTCTCAAGAAGGAGAGCATCCTTAAATTCAATCAGGTTGGTGAATTTATGCTTTCGAAAAAGCACGCCTTGCATATCGACCTTGCGGCCATTTTGATATTTTTCACGCCACTTACCGATTGCATTAAAATTCTCCAGCGCAAACCCGAGCGGATCAATCTGCTCATGACATCCGCGACAGTCAGAACGCTCCCGGTGCATTGACAATCTCTCACGCAAGGTTAGATGTTCTTCACCCTCCTTAGGCTTCTCACCAAGAGTTGGAACATCCGCCGGCGGGGGCTCAGGTGGGTTATTAAAAATCACTCCTGCCAACCAGGCACCACGAGTAATTGGTTGAGTTCGCTCCGGCCCGGAAGTCATGGTCATCACCGCTGCATTCGTGATAAGTCCGCCCATCCGCCGATCTTCCACCGCCACGCGGTGGAAATCAAGAACACCCACCTGCCCACGTCGTTTCTTAGCGGGATTCCCCAACTTCCCATAAGACTCTTCCAAATGACCCGAACGATAAGTAAAACTAGAATCAATAAATTCGGTCACTGGAAGATTTTCAATGAGGACGGTCTCAAAGAGCAGCAAGGGCTCCATCATCATGTGCATGCTATCGCGATAAGCCAAAAAGTAGAACTCGGGAAATTTCTCGGGATCCGGAACCGACGAAATGATTCGATCCAACTGCAACCACTGAGCCGGAAAGCTATCGCAAAAGCGTTTTAATTTCGGATCCGCCAGCATCCGCACGAAGTGCTTTTGCAAACCTTCTTCTTTTAACAACTCACCCGACTCAGCCGCTTTCAAAAGCTCTTCGTCCGGCAAACTCCCCCAGAGAAAAAAGGACAACCGGGAGGCCAGTTTGAATCCATCACTATCAGTTCCAGAGCCGTCGTAGAGGTAAAGAAACCGCGGCGAAGAAATGATCGCTGCAGCCACCAACTTCATCGCATCGGTGAATTCAACTCCTCGCGCAAGCTGCACTCCAACGAAGCCCACATAGCGGTCGACCACTTCACTCTTAATCCGGCCCCGAAAAGCTCTGCGCAGAAACTTCCAAAGCCGCTCTCGCACCACCACTTTCACCTCCCTCTTTTCACGAGGATCCAAGACAAAAAACTCTTTCCAAATACCAACCCGGCGTGGACCAAAATCCTGACTCCCTGTGATTGACTGTCCCAGCTTCAAGAACGATTCCATTAGCAAGGGTGACATGGAAAGGTGATCAGCCTGTGTGTCAAAGCCATGCTCCGCCCGAAGGTCCTGTGGAAAAGCGGCGACTCCCGCTAATCTGGGTTCAATTAATTGGGACTTCCCGAGCGGACGACTCCCGACCCTAATCAAATTATCCATCTTTCCGGAAGCCGGTTTAAAGTATCCTTTGTGATCCCTGATCATTCTCTCCGGGAGACTGTAAACCGTGCATGTAAGGCCTAAGAGATCCTGAACTGCATTGTGATACTGAAATCGATTCATCCGTCGGATCGGAGTCGGGGAGGATAACTTTTTCTTGGAAACCACCTCCAACCGCAACGCCTCTAGATCAGCAAGCAATTGCTTTCTCTCGCCCACTTCAAGCGGCGGTTCATCCTCTGGGGGCATTTCCTCAAAATCAATGGCATCAATAATTTGCTGTAATAGTTCCAGATCACCTTTGAGATGATCTAAATCGGTGATCTCCAAAAGATTCGTCTTCCCCTTCACCTTTCCGTCCTTCCCGTGGCATTGAACGCAATTTCTTTGGAGCACCTCAAGAACCTCGGCACCATTAAGGGCACTAAAGAACATCAGAAATGTCAGTTTAAGCATTCGCACCTCAAGAATACTTTTCTCAAAACCCTCATCTTGCGAGCTTTCTCTTGTCAAAGCACCAATGCCATCAGAACGTTTTGATGTGAAATTTCTTAAATTAATTGCCCTCTTGACGGTTTCTCTCCATGGAGAAGCGGTCCGCAATCTCAAATATGATTCCAAGCACGAGCGTAATACTCTCGATTTCTATCCGGCCCTCAAAAAGGACGAAAAACCAGCTCCCGTCTTCGTTTGGTTCCACGGCGGGGGATTTCGTAACGGTGATAAAAACCAGATCGAAAAGTATGGTCGTTCCACTTTAAACAAATTCCAAAAAGCCGGATATGCCGTCGTGAGTTGTAACTATCCTTTTCTCAGTAAAGACATGGAATATCGCGAAATCGTGGATCACTGCGGACGGGCCGTAAAATTTGTCCGCTCTCAATCAAAGCGCTGGAATATCGATCCAAACCGACTCGCCTGTGGAGGCGTCTCAGCTGGAGCTCTAATTAGCCAATTTCTCGGTTACCACGATGACCTAGCAGACCCGGAAGCAAAAGACCCAATCGATAAACTAAGTTCACGTCCCGGCGTAGTCGTTGGCGTTATGCAACCCATTGGAACCAAGGACTTCGCACTTGGTTTTATGGAAAAGGGTGAAGCTCCACTTTTCCTTTACTCAAACGCAAGACCCAACGACTTCATTCACCCACCCAAGCAACTTGAACTCATTCGGGATAAAGCAAAATCGCTGGGCATTCCGGTGGAAGCCTATGGCGGTCCGCGCAACAAACTTCCCCAAGTAAAAAAAGGCGAGAACTGGATCGACCTCCAGCTGAAGTTCTGCAACGAGCACCTCAAAGTAAGCTCTTAGCTCTTCAGCGCCTTGCCAGTGCCACATCTGGTATAAACCTAGGCGAAGAACTATTCGCGAGAATCGCAGGAAAACGAAAGGCCACCTTCTAGGCTGCGTATGGTTGTTCTATGAGATATCTCCTCTATTTCCTTTTTACTTTCACGGTCTTTGGCAGCGATTCCCTATTTAATGGTAAAGACCTCACCGGTTGGAAATCAGATGCCAAGGGCGACTTTGCTTATTGGAGCGCCAAAGATGGCGTTCTCCACTGTCAGTCTGGCCCCAAGAGAAAAGGATCCGTTCTTTGGACCACTAAAGAATTCCAAGACTTCACTCTCACTCTGGAATACAAACTAGGGCATGGCACAATAGACTCAGGTGTGATGTTGAAAAAAAACCACGATCAAATCCAGATCGGCATCTCCGGCTCCCTAAAGCGTGACCTAACCGCCTCTCCCTACATTCCAGGGAAAGGTTACCCAATCGAAGGCAAGGAAGCTATTGCTGCCGTGAAACCCACGGAATGGAATGTTCTGAAAATTGAAGTGAAAGGAAGCACTTACAAAACCTGGCTCAACGGGGTCAAAGCGGTCACCTACGATTCAAAAACCGCCATCGAAAAAGGCCCCCTCGGCCTCCAACTCCACGGTAATCGCGATATGTCGATCTCCTTTCGTAAAATTGAGATCATCGAACATAAATAACACAGCCACCTTCTAGTCATCCGATTCAGTAGGGAAAAACCTAGTATCGCCCTCAAGAGCGACACCCTAAAAAAAAGCCCCTGGAATCCTATTCCAGAGACTTTCTGTAATTCTAGATCTGCTAAACCGTGCAGATATCGATAGCCTGCTTGAGAGAGGTCAAAGGATCATTTTTCGGTCTAAATTCCTGACCGAGATATCCCTTGTAACCCAACTTCGCTAAGGCTTTACAAATACCCACATAGTTCAACTCCTGGGTATCATCGATCTCGTTACGTCCCGGAACACCTGCGGTATGAAAGTGGGAAATGGCATCAATGTGCTTACTGAAGGTTGCAATGCAATCTCCCTCCATAATCTGCATGTGGTAGATGTCATACAAAAGCTTAAAGCGCTCAGACCCGACCTCTTTGACGAGATCAGCGCCCCACTGGGTGCGATCGCAAAGGTAATCCCGATGATCCTTCTTGGAGTTTAAGAGCTCCATCGAAATTGTAATGTTGTGCTTCTCGGCAATCGGCATGATTCGCTTCACCCCCTCGGCACAGTTTTTCAAACCCTCTTCGTCGGTGAGGCCACGACGATTTCCGGAGAAAGCAATCACTTGAGGAACATTCCCAGCTTTGGCAGCAAGAGGAATGATCTCCTCATAGATTTTCACGAGAGTGTCGTGGTTTTCCTTTTTCTCAAAAGAGGTGCCAATTCCACCAATTCCCTTGATGGGACGAGGACGACCCATCGCGCATTCAAGTCCGTGCTTGGCAACAGTCTCCCACTGGTTAGGAAAAAGGATCTCGATCGATTCAATCCCCATTTTCTTTACCTCGACGCAGAATTGATCAAGCGGAATGTTTCCAAAGCACCAATGACAAACTGAATGCTTAAACTCGGCTCCGGCTTTCGCCGCATCTTCTTCAGCAGCTTTAACTTGTGCTCCCAGAGCGGAAAAAACGGCGGCAGTAGCAGCGCTACCCGAAAGGGCGGTAAGTGATTCTCTTCGGTTCATAGTTGAGATTAATACAGGACAAGAAGCCGTTCTTTGTCGAGAAATGAAAAGATTCATTTTGCGAAGGCGGTCAAAGACCCTAAGCAAGGATTTCGCGGATGACCTTTCCATGAACATCGGTCAAACGGCGGTCGATACTATCCTTCCGAAATACCAATTTCTCGTGATCAATCCCAAGTAAGTGGAGGATGGTGGCGTGAATATCATACACTTGCGTGGGATTTTTCCGGTCCGCTGGTTTGTAACCCCACTCATCGCTCTCACCATGAGTGACACCGCCACGCACTCCGCCCCCAGCAAGCCAGTTGGTGAACACGTGAGGATTATGATCACGCCCTTTGCTGCCTTGTGTCGAAGGCATGCGCCCAAATTCAGTAGTCCAAAGAATCACGGTATCTTCGAGCATTCCACGTTGTTTCAAATCCTTGATGAGGGCGGCCGTTCCAATCGCCATACCACGCGAAAGCGGGCCATGTTCACGTTCGATATCTTCGTGACTATCCCAGTTACGCCGCGGAAAGCCGTTGTCATTGCCCGACCAAATCTGCACAAACTTTACTCCTCGCTCCAAAAGGCGACGCGCAGAAAGGCACTTACGACCAAAGGCATCGGCCTCTTCCTTCCAATTAATTTCCTTCGGCCACTTTGTACCATCAGATGAAAGGCCATACATTGACTTGATATAATCCGGCTCACCGGAGAGATCGAGTGCTTCAGGCGCGGCCAGTTGCATTCGTGCCGCCAGTTCGTAGCTTTGAATCCGAGCCTCTAAACGCGAATCGCCAGAACGTTGTTTCGCATATTGCCGATTCAATTTGCCAAGCAAGCTTCCGGCATCTTTCTCAGCCTGTGGCGTAAGATATTTTGCACTCTCGTGAGGGAAAAGATGGGTAATCGGCTCACTCGTTCCCGGACGGATGATCGTTCCCTGATGAACCGTCGGCAAAAAGGCCGAAGCCCAATTCTTGGGACCATTTGAAGCATATCCTCGATGATCAGGAAGAACCACAAAAGTGGGTAGATTATCGTTTAGGCTTCCCAACCCATAACTCACCCACGACCCCATTCCTGGAAATCCAGGACGATCAAAACCCGTAGCCTGCAGGTAGGTTGCCTGGCTATGAACTCCGGTCCTTCCTGTCATATTATGAATAAAGGCCATTTCATCCACCACCTCGCCCAAGGGCGAAACGGTCTCTCCCAGCAACTTACCGCAAGTCCCATGCGGCGCGAAGTCCCACACCGGTTTTTTCCAAGGACCTAGACCATTTTGAAAGGCTTCCACATGCTCTCCGAAATCTGATTTTTCACCGTGTCGCTTAACCAACTCTGGCTTGTAATCAAAGAGATCAAGATGGCTCGCCGCACCAGCCATGAAGAGCTGAATCACCCTTTTCGCCTTGGGCCGATGATGAGCTTCTTGCAAAACTCCGCCACCCCGGGCCTCACCTCCAAGAAGAGAGGACAAGGCCACCCCTCCGAGGCCGCCACCGGATTGCCACAAAAAATCACGTCGGTTTGTCATCGCTTCAATCCACGTAGGAAAACTCACTCATATTAAAAACCAATCGGACCAAAGCCGCCATACCATGGGAACTAGCATAGCTCTCTAAAAGGCCTCGTTCCTCTAGTCTTAAAGGCCTCCCGAGGGAACGTGCAATTAACTCCTCCACGGGGTCCTCCTCCTTTTTAAGATCAACCGCAACATGTTCCGCCATACGAAGAATGAAACGGTTATTCAACATCGCAAGAGCTTGTAACGAAGTCGTCGTTTCACTCCTCTTATCAACCAACAAGGAAGGGTCAGCACAATCTAGAGCATCCATAAATGGCTGGGGTTGAGACCGAACCAGAAAACGGTAAATAGAACGGCGATGAGTCGCCGGATCATCAGGATCTGCTTTGTGATATTGGTAATGCGGAGAGTGTTGAGGCTTCTCAATAATAAAATCCTGAAAGGACGGGCCTCCCATTTTGAGGTTCATTTTTCCCGCCACCGTAAGGACGGTGTCACGGACCACCTCCGCTTCAAGACGTCTTCGATTCTGCCTCCAGAGAAATCGATTCGAGCCATCTACTGAAGCATTTTGAGGATGCCCCGAGCTTCTTTGACGATAGGTTTCGCTCAGAAGAATCATACGATGAAGTTTTTTTAATGACCCACCGCCATCACGAAATTCAACCGCTAACCAGTCGAGTAATTCGGGATTTGTCGGTTTTTCACCGATCCGGCCAAAATCATTGGCGGTCTCAACCAGCCCAACTCCAAAGTGCTGTTGCCAAACCCGGTTAACAATGCTTCGCCAAGTGAGCTTATTTTTGGGATGCACCACCCAATTGGCCAACGCGACCCTGCGATCTCCTTCCAAGTGATTCGCTGGGAGATCGAATGAATTTACGCCCTCCACAATTCCGGGAACCGGAGCAGGCCCTACTACATCAAGTGGGCTGGTCACATCACCTCGATCCAGGATACGTATCTCTCGTGGCTTTCCATTCACATGACCGCGACCCATGAAATTTCCATTTCCGTGATGAACATTGGCCGCATATACCCTTTGAGGTTTAGGGAGAGCCGAGACCTCTCTCTCCAATGCTTTCACCTCGTCCGCAAATTGCTTTTCCTTTCTTAATAAGCTTCCCGCATGTTTTTGCAGAAGGTGATCATACCTCTTCTTCTCCTTGGGATCAATTTTCGTGACCCCAGTGCCAGTTCTACCATCAATCAGATTAGCACGGCCCCACCTTGGCATAGCCTGGATGGAATCGAGAGCCTCTACTTTTTTCGGCATCAAAGATTTGCCATTCGAAATCACCTTCACCTCACTCAGAGCAAAGATCCAATCATTACTCAAAGGTCCTCCGGCATGACGGCGACTCCACAACTTAGTTGCTACTATTCGAACAAAACGAGCCCTCTTTCCCTGCCCCTTGATTACGATAGGCCCTGCTCCTGGGCGGGAGAAGTCGGCCCCGGTTTGATCCGCTAAAATTGATTTGGTAACAAATTCCTCGTCATCAGAAATCTCGACCCGGAAACGATGGGGAAATCCAAAATCTGGGAATCCATACTCATCCGCAGGAAAAATCTCCACTTCCCCCAATGGCAAGGAACTTCCCAAATCGGCCTGCACCCACTTCACCGTATCCTGTTTGGCCGAAACCTGACTGTGGTATCCATACCGGTCTGATCGTTTCTGCCCAGACCTAGTGACCAATTTCTCCAGCTTCTTGAGCTCAGGGGTCTTAGCAACGTCGATATCAGCTCGCACTTTTGTTAACTTAGATTGCTTCGCCGAGATCTGCGCTACCAGGTTCTCGCGCTTTTGAACGACCACCGGATCCAAATCATACTCGCGGTCGGACCGATCAAGAGCAGCGAAAATCGATTGCAAGGAATAATAGTCCTTCATCGTGACCGGATCCGCCTTGTGGTCGTGACACTGGGCGCATTGCACCGTGAACGAAGAGAAAGTCGTCATGACTGCGGTCACCATATCGTCACGGTCCAGATGGCGCGCTACCTTCCCATCGATTTTACTCTCGGGAACCTCGGCATGTCCGATGAGATCCCATGGCCCCGCAGCCAAAAATCCGGTAGCCTCTATCCCGTCACGGTGATGGGGCAAAAGTCTATCTCCGGCGATCTGCTCCCTTACAAATTCCGCGTAGGGTTTATCTTCGTTGAGTGCGCGGATGACGTAATCTCGATAAGGCCAAGCATGATTTCGGGGCTGGTCTTTATCGTATCCGTGAGTCTCTCCGAAATGAACCGCATCCAACCAGTGACGCGCCCAGCGTTCACCATATCGAGGCGAGGCCAAAAGTTCATCCACCAATTCCCGATAAGCCTCAGGCCTTTCGTCTTGCACGAAGGTATCCATCCTTTTTGGTGAAAGGGGCATTCCCCAAAGATCGAAAGCCAAACGACGCGCCAAAACCCGCTTTTCTGCAGCACCCGAAGAAGTGAGCCCAAGTTGCCTCTGCTTCGCCCGAATAAACCGATCCACAATTACCTTCTCAGCCCCGGACGGAACCTCAGGACGCTCAAGGGGCTGCATTGACCACCATACCTCTTGGCCGTTCAGACCAATAAGAGTCATTAGAAGGACAAAGGCAAAGCGCATCTCAAACGACAGCAAAGCAGTAAACCGAACACTGATAAAACAAAAAAACACAAGGCCATGAGACCTTGTGCTTTGGTAATTTGGTTCTGAAAAGGACCTTTACTTCCGACGACGAATGAAAAGCAGACCAAGACCTGTGAGGCCAAGAAGGGCCGAAGAAGGCTCCGGGACGGGGGTCAACCCACCAAAATCACCGATCGTGCTAATAGTTAGAGATAGTCCTAACGCAGTCTGAGCAGTGAACTCTCCAGTTGGGCGAGGATCGTCGTCAAGATTCATAAGGAGGCGGGGAGCTGGAAAAGTGTCAACTCCCGCAGAAGCTGGATCTCCGGGGGCAGCTCCAGTTTCCCAATAAGCCGCTAGGATATCCCCACCAATAGTCGCAAGGACATTTCCACCACCCACACTTGCCGTTCCGGTGCCGAGACCATTGAAGTCTCCTCCAACGTTGGTATCGAATAAATCGTAAGCTCCAGCGGGGACCCCAAGAAAATTTGAACCGGCCGCCGTGATGGTGGTTTCATTTCCAGCAACGGACTTGTTATTTGTCGCCGAGCCAGTGTGCCATCCCATGCGATTACCAGCATTCCGAGCCGTATAACTAGTAAAATTCAGCACAGGAATTTCGAGGCCGTTATAGCCGTCAGCATTTCCATTGGCATATGCAGAACTCGAAAGACTGCGCCCGATGATAACGAGATCTACGCCATCAAGGGCCGATTGAGTGCTCGCTGCGTTGAAATTTGAGAAATCTCCTGCCGCGGTCACATTAGCATCCGAGTAATTCGCAGCTAGAAAAGCCTCTATTT
>DIHU01000250.1:14555-16984 GCA_002420315.1 Akkermansiaceae bacterium UBA5688 | reverse complement strand
ATGTTGAGTGATTCGTGGAAGGCGCCCTGATTAATAGCTCCATCTCCAAGGAAGCAAAGTGCGCAGCCTTCGAGACCTTTGTATTTGAGGCCATAGCCGAGTCCCAAGCCTAAGGGGGTTTGGCCTGCAACAATACCGTGACCACCCCAGAAGTTTTTATCGGGAGCGAAAAAGTGCATCGATCCACCTTTGCCCTTTGAGCAACCAGTTGCTTTCCCGTAAAGCTCAGCCATGCACTCGTTCATACTCATGCCGACTGCGAGAGCGTGGGCATGGCATCGATAAGCCGTGATCATGTGATCGTGATCGCCCATGAGGGAGGCTGCTCCTACGGCGACGGATTCCTGTCCAATATAAAGGTGGAGGAAGCCGCCCATGGTGCCATCTTTTTGGTAATTCTTAAGTGCAGCCTGCTCAAATCGCCGAATCCGAATCATCTGGCGAAAAGTTTCAAGTTTCTCATCGACAGAAAGCGCTTTGTTAATCGGCGAGCCTGCAAAATTGAGTGGGGAATGATTGGGGCTGTTGGCAGTTTCCATGGCGAAAGATTTTTCGAGGGCCGACATAGCCGCCTCTGCGAGTGGCCGCAAGACTAATGCGGCGGCGGTATTCTGTCCTAAATTGGATAAAAATAAACTCCTGATGTGCTTTTTCATCCATGCGCTCTCAAATTATAGCGCCGTCGGCTCTTCCCCAATCTCTATTTTTTTAGGGGAATTTGCAAAACTACCATCTTGCTCTGTGACAATAAGGAGAGGGCCTCGTCCGCGAAGTTTGGTTTTTTATTCCGGATTAGTTGGAAAATAAGGAAGCCGGGAAAATGATTTGCATGACCAAGGTAAGGAAAAAATTGACCACTAGAATCGCGAGTGATGAATAGACCATGGCTTGGGTCGTTCCTCGGCCAACTCCTACCGCTCCATTTTTCACTTTCAGCCCTTGATCACAGGAGATGATTACGATCAAAACTCCAAAGAAAAGTCCTTTAGTTAATGCGATAGTTAGATCTGTAAGATCAACATAGGTCTTTATATTATCGATCCAGTAGGAGGCTTCAACGTGGAAGACACCTACTCCAACAACGTAAGAAGCGATCATTCCGAGTGCTGCTGATTCTGCGATCAAGAGGGGGAATGAAATGAGCATCGCGAGGAATCGTGGTGTAACTAAATAGTCTACTGGATTGACGGCCATCGAACGAAGGGCGTCGATTTGCTCTGTCACCTTCATGGTTCCGATTTCTGCGGCCATCGCAGAGCCAACTCTACCTGCCATCATGAGGCCAGTTATGGTTGGACCCAGCTCGCGAAGCATCGCAACTGAAACTAAACCGCCGGCTGCGGTCTCAAGGCCAAAGAGTTTGAATTGGAAAAGAGTCTGAGCGGCAAGCACTGCGCCAGTGAATGCTCCGGTTACGCCAACTACAATTTGAGAGCGTGAACCAATTTCGGCAACTTGCTCCCACATTTTTCGCCAACGTTTCTGACCTTTCGCCAGTGAATAAAAGATTTCACGTGTCAATGATCCGAGTTGCCCGAGGTAGTTAATGAAGGTCAGGAGAACCCGGCCGGTAGGCTGGAAAATGGTCACGTGGGTGATCTTAGTCTTCAAAAGGTCACAAGGCCATACGGAATTATAGTAAAACTAATCAAGGGAGAAGGCTGCTTTCTTGGCTCGCGATAAAAATACTTAGAGATTCTCATAAGAGTGACTCATCCTACCTTGAGCCGAGAATGACATTTCTTAAATCATCAACCGAGTGCAAGAGCGGGAAGTCCTCGGGTGTGCCATACCCCCAAGAAAAAATAAGTGGTGTCATTTTGCCATTCTGGGCAGTGTCAAGATCGACGGTAGAATCTCCGATGTATGCGACCTCTTCTGCTTTAAGATTCCAATCTGAAATGATTCGGTGGGCAGTGGTAGGGTCTGGTTTTTTTGGGTATCCTTCTTGATGGCCGCGAATCTGACTAAAAAGGTTTTGCGGGAAAAGAGTCTCAACGATCTCAACAGTGTATTCATGGGGTTTGTTGGAAAGCACGGCCATGGGAAAGTTATTTTGGTGGAATTCTTCAAGGAGGGATGTTATCCCGGGATAGGGAAAAGTCCCGTCTTTCCAATCCTGTGAATAGTGTTTTTTAAAAGTAGCTAGAAGTTCATTCTGCTGATTGGAGTGATCAGGGCCAAGGGCTCGTGTGATCAGATTGAGTAAGCCGTCACCAATAAAGGTTTTCACGACATCCCGCGGATGGTTAGGTAGCTCGATGTCGTTCAAAGCATGGTTGAGAGCAGTCGCGATCCCAGGAAGAGAATCGACGAGCGTGCCATCAAGATCAAAGATCAATCCGCGAATCATGGAGTCGCGATAATTGTTGTGAGCGGATTTTCCGAGCCTTGTTTTGACAAATACGAAAAGTTTTGGGAGTAGTTTT
>DIHU01000250.1:13092-14142 GCA_002420315.1 Akkermansiaceae bacterium UBA5688 | reverse complement strand
CCTCTTGCCGAGGAAATGGATGTTTTGAGTGGCTCGCTTAAGAAGTTACGCAAAGCAGAAACTGCCGCCGAGAAAGTCGATTTGGTTCACGCTGCTCAAAAGTCTACAATTAAATCGGTTCGGTATTGTCCCATGGTTTTCAAGGATATCAAGGATGAGAAGGAGAAAGCTAAAGCAACAGCTGATTACAAAAGGCTTATCGGCCTCACTTACGCCAAACTTTGTGAGCTAGAGATGGCTTACCTTGCTGGGGACGAAGAAAAGGCTGACGAAATCAAAGGAGAACTCAAAGATCTCAAAAAAGATGGCCATGAAAAATACACTGACTAAGAAATTGGTCTAAATTTGCAACTTTAATTCCGCCCGGCTGCTTTTTGTGGTCGGGCGTTTTTCATTAAGATAAGCCCCCAAAATGGGACTAATAATTCTAGAGGTCGATTCTTGGATCGTTTCTCGTCTCTTTTAGGAGGTTAAGATTTGTTAACCAATCGCCTAGGGGCCGTTCTTGGTATAGATTTCGCCTCGAATCTAATGAACGGAACCCTTCGAAGTCTCTCTGTGGGGCTTTAAGAACTTTTTTTGAAATTTTTCGAGAAACCCCTTGCCAGATGCCCTTTTATTTCTAGAGTCGCGGCCCGCAAATCGGGCCTGACATCATAGATTCATTGAGAATTCAACGATCAAGGCCCTTTGTTGGGTAATTAACTATCGGGTGCTCACCGGAAAAATGGCTCTTGCGAGGAATCTCGCTGGACCTCCCGGCGCACTTTTCCGGTTGAGAACCAGCGAAAGCATCAATTTCTTAATATTCTACAAACCCGCTTAACCGCCATCCCAAAACGATCGCATTATGCCCACCATTAACCAACTCGTCCGCAAAGGTCGTAAGAAAGCAGTAACCAAGTCGAAGTCACCGGCTTTGAACAACTGCCCACAGCGCCGTGGCGTTTGTCTTCAAGTCTACACTCGCACACCCAAGAAGCCAAACTCAGCGCTTCGTAAGGTTGCCAAGGTTCGCCTTACCAATGGATATGAAGTCATCGCTTACAT
>DIHU01000250.1:0-12679 GCA_002420315.1 Akkermansiaceae bacterium UBA5688 | reverse complement strand
GTCCGTGGTTCTCTTGATACCCTTGGGGTCGACGGCCGCAAGCAAGGGCGCTCTAAGTATGGTGCCAAAAAGCCTAAGTAATTTTATTTTAATCTCTGACCAACCAATTCCATGGCACGCAGAAAAAGAGTTTACCCAGCCAAAGTATACAAAGATCCCAAGTTTGACAGCCAAGTTGTCGGTCGCTTGATCTCGAAGGTGATGAAAGACGGCAAGCGTTCCCTTGCGGAGCGTATCGTATATGCCGCTATCGACCGTGCCAACGAGGGCACTGACACTATCGATCCTCTTGAGATCGTCAATCGCGCCATCGAGAACGCTAAGCCTCGGGTTGAGGTTAAGTCACGTCGTGTCGGTGGAGCTACTTATCAGGTTCCCCTAGAGGTAGACTCCAATCGCTCCGAGTCCCTCGGCATGCGTTGGATTATCACTTTTGCGCGTGCCAAAAAGGGCACCCCCATGCATGTCGCCCTCGCCAACGAGATCAAGGATGCTGCCAATAACGCCGGCAACTCTGTCCGCAAGCGCGATGATGTGCATAAAATGGCTCAGGCTAACCGTGCCTTCGCCCACTTCCGCTTCTAATTTTTCTTCCCGCTAGTTTGATGAGCAAAGTCGCGCAACCCCGAACTCGTCCCGTTCCTCTTGAGAGGACACGGAACATTGGGATTGCTGCGCACATTGACGCGGGAAAGACTACGCTCACCGAGCGGATTCTTTTCTATACGGGAATGATCCATCGGATCGGTGAAGTGCACGATGGTGCCACCACAACCGATCACATGGAGCAGGAGCGTGAGCGAGGAATCACGATCACTTCAGCTGCCGTTACTTGCCAGTGGATGCAGCAAAAGGAAGCAGGGGTTTCTAAACTCTTCACCGGTGACAATCAGCGTATTAACATTATCGATACTCCTGGCCACGTTGACTTTACGGCAGAGGTAGAACGATCGCTCCGCGTTTTGGATGGTGCGATTGTTGTTTTCTGTGGAGTGGCCGGAGTCCAGCCGCAATCCGAGACCGTTTGGCGCCAAGCAACTACCTACAATGTTCCCCGCATCGTATTCGTCAATAAGATGGATCGTATCGGAGCTGATTTCAATGCTGCTGTCAAAGAGGTTCAGGAGAAGCTGGGTGCACGCACTGTCCGTATTTTGATTCCAATTGGGTCCGAGGAAAATCTGCGGGGTCAAATTGATGTCATTAATAAGAAGGCTGTTCTTTACAACGATGATGATATCCTCGGCTCGACCTACGATATTGCTGATCTAGACGCTGATCAGCTTGCCCTTGCAGGGGAGGCGTATGCGGAACTGCTCGAGGCTGTCGCTGATGTCGATGATAAGATCGGTGAGATGTTTCTTATGGAAGAGCATATTTCAGTCAATGATCTTAAGGCTGGCCTTCGCCGTGCGACAATTGCCAACGAGTTGGTTCCCATTGCTGGTGGCTCTGCTTTTAAGAACAAGGGAGTCCAGTATCTCCTTGATGCCGTTATTGACTACCTCCCAAGTCCACTGGAAATTCCGGCCGCCGAAGGGCTGGATCCTAAGGGCGAAGAGAAGACCGTCAGGGTCGAGACATCGGACGACGCCAAGTTCTGCGCTCTAGCTTTCAAGCTTTGGGCTGACAAATATTTCGGTAAACTTATTTTCTTCCGTATCTACAGTGGAACCGTCTCCAAGGGAGATATGATATACAACCCGCGCACCCAAACCAAGGAGCGTGTGGGCCGTTTGATCCAGGTTCAAGCCGATAAGCACGAGGAAATTGAAACCTGCTTTGCAGGTGATATTGCAGCTCTTGTTGGTCTCAAGAATGTCCAAACTGGTGATACTCTTTCGCATCAGCAAGCTGGGGTGCTTCTGGAACCACCAAGTTTTCCCGAGCCCGTTATCTCGATGGCTGTTGAGCCAAGAACTAAGGCTGATTCGGACAAGATGGTGGTTGGACTCGATCGTCTTTCCGACGAAGACCCGACCTTCGTAGTCAAGACCGACGAGGAGACTGGCCAAACCATCATTGCCGGAATGGGTGAGCTTCACCTCGAGGTTATTATTGATCGCCTGAAGCGTGAGTTTGGGGTGCAAGCTAATGTGGGTAAACCGCAGATCGCCTATCGTGAAACTGTGTCTTCAACTGCTCAGGGAGATGGAAAGTTCATCCGTGATGCTGCTCTTGCTGGCAAGGCTGCTTATGGTCATGTCACTCTCAGCCTCTCGCCCAACAAGCAAGGGGAGGGAATCACAACAGAGGACAATGCTTCCGCAAGCGATTTCCCGAAAGAATATATCCCTGCTGTCATGAAGGGGATAACGGAGGCCCTCACCAATGGCTTGGTGGCAGGCTATCCGGTTGTTGATGTTCATGCCAGCGTCACTGGCGGTTCTTTCCACGAAGTCGATTCCAGTGACAATTCATTTAAGATCGCAGCTATCTTTGCGATCAAAGAGGCTCTCAAAGCAGCTTCGCCTATTCTTCTGGAACCTATCATGGATGTCGAAATCGCGACGCCCGATGAGTTCCAGGGAGATATCATGGGCGATCTCAATCGACGCCGTGGTCAAATTCAGGAGATTGAGACCAAAGGCATTGTTGCTAATGTCTCCGCAACCGTCCCGCTTTCTGAGATGTTCGGATATTCAACGGACGTTCGCACCCTTTCATCCGGTCGTGCTTCCTATTCTATGGAGCCAAAGTGCTTCGAGGAAGTGCCTCGTAATGTGGTTGATAAACTCGTCGCCGAGCGCGGTGGCGGATACTAGGCCTACTTAAAATAACAATCATCTCACCAGAAACCTTTTCATCATGAATCAGAAAATCCGCATCCGCCTTCGCGCATTTGACCATCGGGCTATCGACCGTTCCACTGTCGAGATTGTCGAGACTGCTAAGCGCACTGGAGCTAAAGTCGCCGGCCCTGTCCCTCTGCCAACTCGGATCGAAAAATTTTCCGTCAATAGCTCGGTTCACGTGAATAAAAAGGCTGCCGATCAGTTCGAGGTTCGTACACACAAGCGCCTCCTTGACATTGTTGATCCCACCGCCCGCACCGTGGACGAGCTCAAAAAGCTGAATCTCCCCGCTGGTGTTGATATTCAGATCCATATTTAAATTTTCCTCTCTAAAATAAATTCTCTAAACGGAACCTAGACCTATGTCACTCGGAATTCTCGGTAAAAAAGTCGGTATGACTCGCGTTTTTGACGCAGAGGCAGGCTGTATGATCCCCGTCACTGTCGTTGACGTGAACGGAAATGAATTGCTTCAGGTGAAAACCACGGAGACTGATGGCTACTCAGCTATTCAGGTCGCATACGACAACCAGAAGGAGCGCCGTGTCAATCTTCCTGAGCGCACTCACCAGGCAAAGCAAGGCGCGACTGGTGCTAAGAAACTCATTAAGGAGTTTCGCTTCGATAACGATGCCGATCTTCCAAGTAAGGAAGAGGGCCATCCGGGTGCTGCTCTTTTCGAGGACGGTCAGTGGGTTGACGTTATTGGGACTACAAAAGGAAAAGGTTTTCAAGGTAACGTGAAGCGTCATGGTCACAATGGTCAACCTGACGGTCACGGACACATGATGCACCGCAGAACTGGTGCGATCGGTGCCGGCTCGACTCCCGCCCGAGTTTGGAAAAACCAGAAGATGCCCGGACACGATGGAACTGTTCGTCGCACTACCCAGAATCTCAAAATTGTTCAAGTCCGTCGGGAAGACGGAGTCCTCCTCATCTCCGGTTCGGTTCCCGGCCACAACGGTGCTTATGTCACTGTTCGTCCAGCTCTTAAAAGAACCGCAGCTAAGTAAATCTCAGTTTTAGAAAGAACCTGATCAATGTCAGCATTTACCATTCAAGACGCCGAAAAGGCCAAGATTCAGCTCATCGCTGATGGTTCCAAGGGTAGCCAGGCCGTGCACGACCTTGTTGTTGCATACCAAGCAAACCGTCGCTCCGGAACCGCCCAAGCCAAGACTCGAGGAGAAGTCCGCGGAACTGGTAAGAAGATGTATCGCCAAAAAGGCACCGGTGGTGCCCGTCACGGGGATCGGAAAGCTCCGATCTTTGTCGGAGGTGGCGTTGCTTTCGGGCCTCGTAACCGCTCCTATGCTAAAACTGTTTCCAGGAAAGTTCGCACTCTTGCTTTGCGTCGCGTTCTTGGAGAAAAAATAAATGAAGGTGTGGTCCACAGCGTGAAATCCTTCGAAGTTGATTCTGGAAAGACCAAGGACATCGTCACGGCTATTCGTGAAATCACCGACGCCGCTCGCGTGATCGTCGTTGGTAAGTCCTTTAGTGAAGAGACTTACCGTGCCGAGCGCAACTTAACATGGGCACTCCTACAAACCGCCGAGAACGTCAATGTGGAAGAACTTCTCTTCTGGAGTGATGTCATTATCGTTGATGACGCTCTCGAAACCCTCGCTCAACGCACCGCCTAAACCATTCAGTCAGCCATGAGAGATATTTACCGCATCATCGATACCGTCCGCATGTCGGAAAAGGCCACTCTTCTTCAGGAGAACGAGAATACCTACACGTTTAAGGTTGATCGTCGTGCCAACAAGATCGAGATTAAGAATGCTGTCGAGAAACTTTTAAAAGTGAAGGTTCTCGGTGTTCGCACTGCCAATTGCGCAGGAAAGGCTAAGCGCCGTCGTCGCGCTGATGCTGGACGCACTCCCGCCTGGAAAAAAGCCATCGTTCGCCTTAAGGATGGTGACTCCCCCGCCGATCTCTTTTAATTTTTAAATTTAGTAACCTCACTCAGAAAGGAACATTCTAATGCCTCTGAAAAGTTTTAAGCCTGTCACTCCCGCGAATCGTTACAAGATGCTTCCGGGGTTCGACGAAATCACCAAATCAAAGCCTGAAAAAAGTCTGCTGGAAGTTAAAAAACGCTCCGGTGGTCGCAATAATCAGGGACGTATCACCATGCGCCACATCGGCGGTGGCCATAAGAAGAAGTATCGTCTTATCGACTTCAAGAGGAGTAAGCGTGACCAAGTCGCAACCGTAGTCGGAATCGAATACGATCCTAACCGGACCTGCCGCATCGCACTTTTAGAATATAAGGACGGAACTAAGTCCTATATTCTTGCCCCATCTGGTCTCACCGATGGACACAAGGTTGAGGCGGGAGAAAGCGTTGAGCCAAAGGTTGGTAATGCAATGCCTCTCAAAAATGTTCCTCTTGGAACTGCGATTCACAATATCGAAATCCGTCCTGGATCAGGTGGTAAGATTGCTCGTGCTGCTGGTCAGCAAGCGATTCTTGCTTCTCGCGATGAAGGTTATGCATTCGTTAAGATGCCCTCAGGTGAGCTTCGTAAATTTCACCAGGAGAGCTACGCAACCATCGGCACTGTCGGTAATCGCGATCACATGAACGAGGTTTCTGGGAAGGCCGGTCGGACTCGCTGGCAAGGCAAGCGCCCTTCCGTTCGTGGAATGTGTATGAACCCTGTCGATCACCCCAATGGTGGTGGTGAAGGTAAGTCCAAGTCGGGTGGTGGTCGTCAACACCTCAAGTCTCCTTGGGGACACACCAAGGGGCAGAAAACCCGCCGCAAGCATAAGAATTCAACATTTATTGTAGAGGATCGTCGCAAGTCCAAGCGCAAGTAATCTAATCTGCAAGTCACTCAACAAAATTTCATTATGGCACGTTCATTGAAAAAAGGTCCCTATGTCGATCAGAAGCTTCTGCTTAAGATTGATGCCGCAGTCGAGTCGGGAAATAAAAAGCCCATCAAGACCTGGAGCCGCCGCTCCATGATCACTCCTGACTTCGTCGGTCACAACTTCGCCGTTCACAACGGGAAAACTTTCATCCCCGTTTTCGTCTCTGAAAATATGGTGGGCCACAAGCTAGGTGAATTTTCCCCTACGCGTATTTTTAAGGCTCACGGCGGAATCGGTAAGAAGTAAACTCCTAGAATTTTTGTTATGCGTTTCCCTTCCAGCAAGTTATTCCTCACCGGGCTCTTTGCCTTCGGTGCTGCAATCGCTGGTGCTCAGGAGACGATCTCTGAAAAGCTTGAGCGCGAGAATCGTCAGTTGAAACTTCAGCTAGCAAATTTGAACAAGAGCTTGAGCGCATCGCTCGAAAGAGAGGACAGCAAGACGAAGGCTTTGAAAGAGATTCGCGAATATCTCGCTCTCCGGGGCAGAGATCTCTTCGAGGATCGCGACACCAAACTTCTTAACGCCGTTTCTGATTATCAGGTTGCGCGAGAAAATCTCGTTCAGCTCGAGGATTCGGTTGGCGGCCTTCTTCCGATCATCAGGAACTATTTGCGCACTGCCGTTGCTTCAGATCCTGAATTCCGCAAGGAGGTCGAGGTCAAGCTTCGCGAAATCGAGGTTGATCTTGGACAGCGTCAGCAGCCCAAGCGCAAAATCGAGAAGGGAAATATTCGGGAAGCTCGTGTTGTTACGGTAGATTCTGATTCTGGCCTCGTTGTGATCAATGCTGGTTCCGATGCAGAAATTGGAGTCGGAATGCGCTTTCGTATCGAACGCTCTGGGGCACACATTTGTGACTCTTCGGTTGGGCTCGTCAGGGCCGACGTAAGCGGTCTCCTCCTGCTATCCCTCAACAATCCTGAAGTCACGGTTCAACCCGGCGACCTCGCAAAAATTATCACTCAATAAAATCTCACCCGACAAACTGATGTTAGTTCGTTCGACCACAAAATACGCTCGGATTTCTCCGAAAAAAGCACGACACGTTGTTCGCGAAATTCAGGGGCTTCCTGTCTCTGATGCTCTTGACGCGTTGAAATATACTCCTAAGAAATCTGCTCACCTCATCTTTAAGACATTGGAAAGCGCGATTGCTAATGCCGAGAACAACCACGAGCTCTCTGCCGATGAACTTATTGTAAAGGAGGCCGTTGTTGGGGATGGACCTACTCTAAAGCGTTTCAAGCCCCGTGCTCGCGGTTCCGCGGGAGCAATTCGTAAGCGTCAAAGCCATATTTTCATTACTTTGACTGACGAATTCGAGGCTCCTGAAGAAAAGCAGCGCTCCGGTAAGCCCAAGAAACGTGATACCATCAAATCTCTCTTCGGAGCTGGTGCCAAGCCAGCTGCCAAGAAGGAGGAAACTCCCGCTGAAGAAACTCCTGCTGATGAAGCTCCCGCTAATGAAGTTGAAGAAACTGAAGCCACCGAAGAGTCTGCTGAATAAGCCAAACTGAACAATTTACCTCTAAAGAATCATGGGACAAAAAGTTAATCCAATCGGTTTCCGCCTCGCGGTCAACAAAGACTGGCGCTCCAAGTGGTATGCCGAAGGCGAAGACTACACAAACAAGCTTCACGAAGATCTTACGATCCGGAAATACATTGCCGGCCGGCTTCAGGCTGCCGCCCTCGCTAAGGTGATCATTGAACGCGCTTGGAATAGTGTGCGTGTTACCCTTCATACCTCTCGTCCAGGTCTTGTCATCGGACGTAAGGGTTCTGAAATTGAGATCATGACTAACGAAATCTCCAAGATCGCAGGAGGTTCACAGGTTAAGATAGATATTGTCGAAATCCGCAAGCCCGAGCTCGATTCACAGTGCGTTTGTGAGCAGGTCTGCATCCAACTCGAGCGCCGAATTGCCTTTCGTCGCGCCATGAAGAGAGCGGTTCAGACGGCCATGGACTTTGGGGCGAATGGAATTCGTATCCGCTGCGCCGGTCGTCTCGGTGGTGCTGATATTGCTCGTGCCGAGTGGTATCGCGAAGGGAAGGTGCCTCTCCAGACTCTTCGAGTCCCGATTGACTATGGATTCGCGGAAGCCAAGACCGTTTATGGGATTATTGGCGTGAAGTGCTGGATTAATAAGAACGAGGATTCGGACAAAGGAGCACGTCCTCCAGGGCATGATCGTCCGCGTCGTCGAGGTCCAGGAGGTCCAGGAGGAAATCGTGGTGGTGGTGATCGCCGTGGTGGTGGCCGCCCCGATAATAATCAAGACAAGCCCGCTGAGGGTGGAAGCCAGCCAGCCGCTTCCTAGACCAACAAACCATTTCGTAAACCCAAGAATTTAGGAGGATAGAATCATGCCTTTAATGCCCAAAAGAACCAAGTTCCGAAAGTCACACCGTGGCAATCGGGGTGGTAATGCCCAACGTGGCACCGATGTGAGCTTCGGTGACTTCGGACTTCAAGCCCTCGGCCGTGGATGGATGACCAACCGCCAGATCGAAGCTTGCCGTATTTCCATCAACCGCTTTCTCAAGCGTAAAGGTAAGACTTGGATCCGGGTTTTCCCTCACAAGTCCATCACTCGTCGCCCACCTGAAACTCGTATGGGTAAGGGTAAGGGTTCGGTGGATGCCTGGGTTGCTGTCGTTCGTCCTGGCACCATGCTTTTCGAAGTTGGTGGTGTTCCTGAGTCTCAAGCTCGCGAAGCCATGCGCCTTGCATCCTATAAGCTTGGATTTGAAACCCGTTTCGTTTCCCGCAACAATCACTAAGCCTGATCTAATCAAGCTTTAACAACTGAACTGACCGAAAGGAACCACGTCATGCCCAAAGTAAAATTTTCTGAAATTTCCGAGCTGAGTCCTGAAGAACTCTCGACTCGTCTACGTGAACTAAAGGCTGAGGGGCTCACACTCCGCCTCCAACAGGCCACCGGACAACTCGAAAATACTGCCCGCCGCCGCATTGTCCGTCGAGAAATCGCACAGGTAATGACCGCTATCAATCAGCGTAAGTCCTCCTAAGGAAGTCTGACCGAAACAAACTTTTAACAAATTCAAAAAAAGATGTCCGAAAATCAGGAAGCCCAAGAGGTCCCAGCCAAAAAAGACTTCGTCCCATCCGAGGGATCTGCCGCGAACAAGAAGACCCGCGTTGGAATCGTGAAATCAACGGGTATGGAAAAGACAATTGTTGTCGAGTATACCAACCGAGTTCCCCACCCTAAGTTCAAGAAAATCATCAAGCAGTCCAAGAAGTTTTATGCTCACGACGAAGCTGGTGAGGCTGCTGTTGGCGACAAAGTTCGTATTGAGGAGACTACTCCAATCTCGAAGCTTAAGCGCTGGAAACTTATCAAAGTTCTGAGCCACTAATCAAAGCCCGGCTCCCGTAGCCATTCATCTAAACTCACTAACGATACTTATTTCGCCATGCTTCAAATGGAATCAAAAGTCGCGGTTGCCGATAATACCGGTGCTCGCCAAGCCAAAATGATTGGTGTCATCGGAAAGCGGACCAAGTCTGCTCGCGTCGGCGATATCATCACTGCTCACATTCGCGAGTCTATCCCAACCGCTGCCGTGAAGAAAGGCTCGGTGGTTAAGGCTGTGGTCGTTCGCACCGCATATCCTGTTCGTCGTGCGGACGGTTCCGTTCTTCGTTTCGACGAAAATGCGATCGTAATCATCGACAAGGATGGCAACCCGAAGGGTTCGCGCATTTTTGGACCTGTCGCTCGCGAGCTTCGTGAAAAGAATTTCATGAAAATCGTTTCCCTCGCTCCCGAGGTTCTTTAAATCAAAATTTTACTGGATCCATGAAAATTAAAAGACACGTGAAAAAAGACGACAATGTTGTCGTGATCTCTGGAAACCACAAAGGAAAACAAGGCATTGTCCTTTCTGTCAACGCTGCGAAAGAGCAAGTGGTGGTGGAAGGTGTTCGTGTCATGAAAAAAGCAATCCGCCGTTCTGAGGAAAATCAGGATGGGGGCATCGAAGAGGTCGACGGCCCAATTCACATCTCCAATGTAAAAAAAGTCTAGCTCCAAGGGCCTGACTGTGTCAGGAACCGGGCTCGTTCCAACCACTCGAATAGATCGGAAAGGGGAGCAAACCGCGCGCTTAAGCACTCTAACCAAGCTGACCCGCCACCAATACAATGAAACCAACACTCCAGCGCCTATACGAGGAGAAGCTTATTAAAGCTCTCCAAGAAGAATTAGGCCTTACTAATGTAAATGAGGTTCCGCGCCTCGAAAAAATCTCGATCAACTCCCACGTTGGCCATTATGTCAATGAGCGTAAGGCCGCGGTGGAAGATGCAGTTGATGAGATCGGAAAGATTACCGGTCAGAAAGCATCCGTTGTTTTTGCCAAGAAATCCGTTGCTAACTTCAAAGTCCGTGAGGGCGAAGCTGTTGGCGCTCGTGTAACGCTTCGAGGACCCCGTATGTGGGAATTTCTTGAACGCTTCATCGCAATCACTTGCCCTAATATTCGCGATTTCCGTGGTCTGCCCTTTAAGTCGTTCGACGGCCGTGGGAACTATGCTGTTGGATTCCCGGATCAAGCGATTTTCCCTGAGATCGAGCTTGATCAGATCAAGCGCCAGATAGGCTTTGACTTTATTTTCGTGACCTCAGCGAAGACTGACGCACAAGCTAAGGCAATGCTTAAAGCCCTCGGCATGCCATTCCGCGACAACGTCAAGGAGGAGGCAGCCGCTTAATTTCACGACCTGGACAAACTAATACCATGGCAACACTCACAGACCCTATCGCTGACTTTCTCATTCGTTTGAAGAATGCTTCACGCGCTGGTAATGATTCATTCAAAGCTCCACATTCGAAAATGAAGGTGGAGATCGCCCGCATCCTCAAAGAAGAGGGTTATATTTGGAATTACGATGTCGATACCTCGGCAAAGTTCCCTGAGCTGATCGTAAAGACCAAGTTCGTTGACGGCGTCCCTGCGCTTACTGATCTTAAGCGGATTTCTAAGTGTGGACGACGGAAGTATTCTGGTTCCCAAGAAATTCCTCGCGTTCTTAACGGAATGGGGATTTCCATCATCTCGACCTCTAAAGGGTTGATGACCGGACATCGAGCCAAGAAGGACAAGGTCGGCGGCGAAATCATCGCCTTCGTCTGGTAAACACCCCTAACTCAGCAAACAGAACCATGTCAAGAGTAGGACTCAAACCAATCTCCGCAGTCGACAAAGTAACCGTCACTGTCGATGGCAACAGCGTCAATGTGGAGGGCCCCAAAGGCAAACTTTCTTTAGAACTTCCCGAAGGCATCACCGTTGAGGTGGCCGATGGGCAGGTTAATGTTAATCGTGCTTCTGAGCAGCGTCATTTGCGCGCCCTGCACGGCACCTTCCGTAGCCTTGTACAAAATCTCATTATTGGGGTTAGCGAGGGTTTTGTGAAGGAACTTGAAATCCAAGGCGTCGGTTTCCGTTCGGCAGTCAAGGGCAAAGCTCTTGACCTCAGCCTTGGGAAATCACACCCAATTCTTCACCCCATTCCAGAAGGTCTCAAAGTAACTGTTACTGAAAATACGAAGATCAAGGTGGAAGGAATTGATAAGCAACTCGTCGGACAATTTGCCGCTGAAGTTCGCAATTATTATCCACCTGAGCCCTACAAGGGTAAGGGTGTTCGCTATGTTGGCGAATACGTCCGCCGTAAGGCCGGTAAATCCGTTAAGTAAATCCTGACGAAAACCCAGAACTCCATATTTACAAATGAGCACTCTCAATCGAAAGGAACTTCGCCGCAAGGTCCATCGCCGCATCCGGAAGAAAGTTTCGGGGACCGCTGAGCGTCCGCGTCTTGCTGTTCACTTTTCTAACAAAAACGTTTACGCCCAAGTTATCGACGACAACTCTGGTAAGACTCTCTGTGCCGCTTCTACTCTTGATGCATCTATCGAGAAGACTGGGGCAAGCAAAGTGACCGCCGAGGCCGTTGGTAAGCTAGTTGCCCAGCGTGCCGCTGACGCCAAGATCGAAGCAGTTGTCTTCGACCGTGGTGGCTTCTTCTTTACAGGTAAGGTCAAAGCCCTCGCCGATGCCGCCCGCGAAGGTGGCCTTAAATTCTAATTCTTGCTCCGAACTAAAATGGCAAATAACGAAGACTCCAAGCCTGCCGAAGACGCAGTAGCAAAGCCTGCTGAAGAAGCAGCAGCAAAGCCAGCGGAAGCAAAAGCCGCTGATCAGACACCAGTTGATAAAAATTCAAATAACCGTGGTGGTGATAATCGCGGCAATGGTAACAACCGCGGTAGCGGACTCGGCCAAGGAGGTGGAAACCGTGGTGGTTTTGGTGGACGTCAGCGTGAGGCCGCTCCTAGTGACTCCGAAGGCAACGAACTCACTGAGAAAGTTGTTTTCATCAATCGCTGTTCCAAAGTGGTGAAAGGTGGACGTCGCTTCAGCTTCTCTGCTCTAGTGGTTTCAGGAAACGAAAAAGGTGCTGTTGGTGTCGGATTTGGAAAGGCTAATGAAGTTGCTGAGTGTATCAAGAAAGCCTCTGGCGTCGCCAATAAGAGCCTTCAAAAGGTAAAGCTTAACGGACCGACTATTCCTCACGAAGTTTACGCTGAATTTGGTGGTGGCAAAGTTCTCCTGAAACCTGCTTCACCGGGAACTGGTGTGATTGCTGGTGGTGGGGTTCGTGCGGTCTGCGAGGCTGTCGGGATCCACGATGTTCTCGCCAAGTCAATTGGTTCCAATAACCACGCCAATGTAGTTAAGGCTACCATCAAGGCACTCACCATGCTCCGCAACAAGGACGACATTAACGCGCTCCGCGGTAAGAAAAAAGAGAAAGCAATCTAATCCAGCTTTCCTAAATCCTGAAACACAGTTCAAAAAATGAATCTTCATAATCTCAAGCCTAATCCTGGAGCTAAGCATCGTAAAAAGCGTCTTGGTTGCGGAGAGAGCTCCGGTCTTGGTAAGAC
>DIHU01000227.1 GCA_002420315.1 Akkermansiaceae bacterium UBA5688 | reverse complement strand
AGAAACATGGAACATCCTCATGATACCTATGAATATTACTCATTAATAGAGGGGTAGTGGGATTGGCAGATAATAGAAATGATGACTGGGGATCTTGGTTTTCGCTTTTAGGCAACGGGGAGCCAAATTTTGTTAATTATGCGACAGAACTGATAGGGAAAGTTGTGACATCTTTGGACATGTTCTGGAAAAAATATACCCTCGCGCTATCCTATATTTTTTTCACCGTCGCTTCCTCCTCTGGTGCTACTACTTATATTGAGGTGTTTAGTTATCCCTCTGCAACAAACCAGGCTGGTTTCGAATCGGATGCTCGCGGTCTCTTTCTCGACGCTGTCGCAGCTAAGGGTGACAAAGCTTACGGTTTTGTTCGCGTGATTGGAGGAGGTGCGATCATCGAGTATGATGGTGCTTCTGATTCGATGCGGACCGTGACCTCAAACTCGCAGTGGAACGCGGCGAGCCTAAATACTTTGGGGGGGTTCCATGGCGCAGCGGTTGCTGGGTCCAATATTGTGTTTTCCAATACTTTCGACAACCAGTCTTACAAAGTCGATATCGCAACTGGGGAAGTTTCCACCTTGGCAAGCCAATCTGATTTCAATAGTCTGACTGGTGGATCAGTCAATTTAACTGCTGCTAGTGCCTTTACTTCGGCAGGGAACGGATTCGTTTTGGATGGGACGAGCGATTCCATAATCGGAATTGGCGTGAATGGCTCGGTTTCTTCGGTTATTGGCACAGCCGATCTTGCTTCCTTAGCTTCAATGACTAGCGGGATGTTGGGAGCCTCAGACAATGCCCTCTATTTGGGAAGTAATAATACGGATACGATCTATAAATGGGACTTGGCCTCGGAGACTGGTTCGACTTTGTTTACGACGGCTGAGATTGAATCCCTAACTGATGATGTTGATGGTCGAGTGGGTTTTGCTGGTTTTGTAGCTGCTCCTGACGGTCGAGGATATTTCTACGAAAGCGATTCCGATTATTTAATGTCCTTTGATCTCGCGAATCCTTCTGGATCCCTAAGAGTTGAGCTGACTGAAGCTGAGCTAAATGACGGGCCGGCTGCGAATGATCGCCCAGGTCAATTGACTTGGTATGGTGGAGAGTTGGCTTGGACCATCGGGCGTGAAGGATTCTACGCGGTTCCTGAACCCTCAAGTTCTGTAATTCTTGGCCTAGTCGGAATTTTATGTCTAGTAAACCGGAAGAGAATGTGATGCTGCTTTGTTTCCACCTTATTTTGACGTAAACTGGAAGATGGCATGATGTTGCTTCGTGCTCATCTTATCTTGAGTCTTGGTTTCAGCGTGGCTGGAGCTCGTGAACTGGTCCTACTAGGAGATCTCTCTGATGATGGTCGAGTGAGCTCTGCTGGGTATGGAATTAGTTCCGATGGATCAGCAGTCTGTGGTTCGACCTCCGTAACTTTGGATAGGGGAATGGAAACAGAGGAGACTGTAACAGCAGCCACTATCTGGACGGAAACTGATGGGCTCGTTGTGCTTCCATTTCCTCAAAACGAGGTGGGAAGAAGACGAGCTACGGCACGTGCTATTTCTGATGATGGCTTTCGGATCGTTGGGGAGGCTAGGAATTTTTTCAACAAGGACGAGGCGGCATTGTGGACTCGTCAAGCTGATGGCTCTTATCAGATTCAGCTCCTTAGCCCACCTCAGGGAGGTTCCTTTCGTTCCTTCGCTTCGGCCAACCTGGACGCCATTGGGATTTCTGGAGATGGTCTTGTGGTCTGTGGACGCGGGCAGACGATACCAGGTGAGTTTGAAGCCTGGCGGTGGACGGCTAGTACTGGGATAGTCCCGATCGGAAATCTATCGAACGGTCCACTCGATAAGGCGAATCGAACATCTTACAGTTCAGCTGAAGCGGTGAATCGAGATGGGTCGATCATTGGCGGATTCAGTTGGTATGCTTTATCCGATTCAGGCGGAGTGCTTCGGCAGGGATTTCGGTATTCCGACGGCATAATGACTGCCACCGGCGATTTACAAGATCCTCCGAAAGCAAGCTATGTCTATGGAATCTCGAAGGATGGGACGACGATTGTCGGAGAGGCCCGGGATAGCGAAAATGGACAGGTGGCTTATCGAAAGGTTGGCGATCTGCCCTTTGAGAATCTTGGGCAGTTGTCTGGGGAAAACCCGGTTTCGATTGCGCGAGCGGTCAGCGCTGATGGGACAGTGGTTGTTGGTAGTAGCAGGACAGATCGGGGAACCGAAGCTTTTATATGGACCGTGGCTGAAGGAATGCAGCCGCTTTCTGATTTGGTCAATCTTGATGATGGCTGGTTGGAGGACGCGAATGCCATATCCGATGATGGAGGAACGATTACAGGAACAGTGATTTATCCCGATCCAAACAATCAAAATGAGAGGGAAGCTTTTGTACTTAAGATTAATCGGGATAAAACTTCTGTCATAGACCAAATTGACTTTGAGTTAATAGTGAATAGGGATCGTGTTTTTCTGAGTTTTACTAGACCTGATCTGACCATGATCTACGCGTTAGAGTTTTCTCCCGATCTAGCCTCACCCTTTGTTGAACAGGTGAGATTTTCGGGTGAAGGTAGACAAGTGACTAATCAGTCATATTCCGGTGAAGCTGTGGGGCAAGGAATAATTAAAGAGGCTTTGCTCGGTAGGACGCGTGGATTTTGGCGCGTCAGAGTAAGTAGTCCATGAAGAATCGTGCTATTTTGATCTTGGTAACTTATCCTCTGGTGCTTGCTCAGGAGGTGCAGGAGTTGAAAGAAGTGACTGTCATTGCAAGTTCCTTGGAAGATCGAGAGGCAAAGGTTCTCGATCGAAGTGAGACTGGTTCCCGCAAATTGACACGCAAAGAGATCAAGGCTTTGGGCGATGCTTCCGGCGACCCCAATGAGCTTTTGGAAATCCTTCCTAATGTTCAATTCGATGATCGCCGGGGGCGGTTGAATGCCGATACTGCGGGCGATCTAACTCCAGCGGAGATTTCAATTTCGGGTGGCCGATTTTACGAAAACAATTTTATTGTCGATGGCGTTTCAACGAATAGTCTTCTCGATATTGTTTCGCAGCGTTCCTTCGATAATACTGTGGGCGACACTCAATCGGTGTTTCTTGACGCAGATTTACTCAAGCAATTTGAGGCGATTGATTCAAACGTCTCCGCTGAATATGGTCAGTTTTTAGGTGGAGTGGTAAGTGCTGAAACTCGTGATCCCAAAGATCAATACTCTCTGATCCTATCGAGCCAATATTCGTCCAGTGATTGGGTTCAATACCTCATTGCGGATGAGGATCTCTCCGACCCTCTCCCCGGAGAAACCGAGTTTGCCCGAATGCGGAATCGAGTTGCGCTGGATATACCATTGAACGAAAAAATTAGCGCTCTGGTGGCATACACCCGGGCAGAGGCCGATGTGACACGAGGAGCTCTTTCGAGTGCATATTTCGCGGGCCAAAGAACTCGAACTACGATTAAGGATAATTACATGGCAAAACTTCGTTACGAAATTGATGAGACTTCGGTGGTGACACTTCAGACCTTACTCACTCCTTATGAGAATCAGTATTTTCGGACAAATCTCGCCCGACAATTTGGGGGCGGGTCGAGTAGTCGCTTGAATTGGAATAAGCAGCTAGAGTCATCGGTTCTCGATTTTTCACTTTCCTACACGACGACTGAAAACTCCCGGGAGGAAGACCCGAGTCACTTTATTTTCACGAATACAGAGAGTATTGATTGGATCGCCGATACCCGGAATTCGGGTTCACTGGGGGGGTTTGGGAACCTCGACGTTTCCCAAGAAACCTTGCAGCTTGATTTCAAGCATACAACGGATTTGGAAAATTTGGCATTCAGCTATGGTCTGCAGGCTTCCCATGTAAATGCGGTAAGATCGCGTCCGGTCGATAGTTTTGGCTATCGAGGTGCGGTGGAAACATTTGGTTTGCCTGTTTCTGGGTCCAATCTTGATAGCGGATCAGTCATTCAAAATGAACAGTTCTTGACTGAAAGGAATGACTATAGGGCGTTCTATGCGGAAGCGGATATTCTACAACTGGGAGTGTTTTCAGAATTCCGCTATGAAGCCAAGATCGAGGATTGGCTGACGATTATTCCGAAGGCTGGTGTTCGTTATGAATACGATGATTTTTTGGGGAATCACAATTTCGCGCCACGCACCAGTTTTCGGTTTGATCTTCCTAAAGACATTTCTTTTACTGCAGGCTTTAGTCGTTACTTCGGAAAAAACCAACTGGCTTATAAGCTACGCGAGGAGAATCCTGATAGTTTTGTTTACAGGCGAGGCTATGATTTCGATGGGAGTCAATTCATACTCAGGGATTTTGAATTGATCAAACAACGGAGGTTTGCCGCTTTCGCTAATGGTGATTTGAATACGCCCTATTCTGATGAGGTGTCATTGGCGCTGACTCTACCGGTGTCGGAGTTAGGTGAATTTCGGGTTAAAGCCATCCAGCGGGATAATCGAGACGGCTTGGCTCGTTCCGAACCCATTTTGGATTTAGCAATCAATGAATTGGGGCAGGAATCCGAGTTTGATCGCTACGAACTCACCAATCGTGGTGCTTCGGAATTTCGTTCTATTTCTCTGGAGTGGAGCAAGCAGTGTAAGAACCACCGTTTCATGGCATCGACCAGTTTCTCAGAAAATTTCATCGCACCGGGCACTGACAATTTTTTTTCTAATACGAATATCGAGCTGGAAGACGAACGGGTTTACTATAATGGCGACTTAGTTAATTATTCGGATTTGGAAGTACAGAGGTCAAACTTTAATGTTCCTTTCTTTGTCGCTTTTGGGTGGGTCTCCACTTGGTTGGATAATCGTCTGACCTTGGGCTTCCGTGGAAGATTTCGTGATAGCTATGAAACGGTCAACTTTACTGGCGATACAGTTGACGAAAATGGCATTTCCGGAGGAGGCTTTGATCTTTATGAAGACATTATGCTGAAAACTCAATTTATTATCGATAGCTCGATTAACTATCGGTGGGAGACCGAGAAATTTGGCGACATCAGCCTTGATTTAAGAATCGACAATCTTTTCAGTCGGATTCCCAATGTTCCCGTAAGTATTGCCAACCCCTACCAGCTAGGACGGACATATTCTTTGGGTGCAAAAATTCAATTCTAGATAATTATGTTCCGGTTTATTATTTTTTTGGGGCTTTTACCAAATCTCGCATTGGCTTTGCCTGATGTAGCTGGAGGGAATCACCATACCTACATTTTAACTGCGGGTGGTGAGGTTCTCAGCATGGGGCAAGACCTTCACAAAGCCGAGAAGGGTGGGAAGACGTATGTGGGTGGAAAGCTAGGTCGTAAGATTGATAAAATGGTTCTTCCTGGTAAGGATATACATTCGATTCTAGCTCAAGCAGACTACAACCCTGGACGTCGAAAAGTTCAGGGGTTGGAAGGGTTGAAAATAGTCTCCATCGCTTCTGGTCAGAATGATGGAGCCGCCATTACCGAGGATGGAGAACTATTTATGTGGGGGCCGAACAACCACGGGCAGCTAGGTTTAGGTGATAAGAAGCAACGCCGGATTGCCACACACGTTCCGATTCCTGGAAAAGTGAATTCAGTTGCTATCGGCTCGGCTCACGCTCTTGTACTCACAGAGGGGGGCAGAGTGTTCTCGATGGGTGTGGGTGATACCGAAGTTCTTGGGCACCAAACTGCCGAGACGCTTGAAGAGCCCAAGCTAATCAAGGCGTTATTGGCGAAGAAAGTAATTCAAGTTGCAGCCGGGCAGAACACCCATTCACTCTTTTTGACCGAGAATGGCGAGGTGTTTGCGTGTGGCTCCAATCGTCATGGACAGCTTGGTATCGAAGTAGAGTCGAGTCCAATCCCCATAAAAGTTCCGTTGGCAAGTAAAATAAAATACATCGCAGTAGGAGTGCATACGAGCTTTGGAGTCGACCTAGAAGGCCGGCTTTGGGGTTGGGGAAGTGGTAGAAAGGGGCATTTTCCGGTAGAAAATTTTGATGACTTTGTTCGGCCAACCCTATTTGAAAATATTCCGAATAAACTATCAGCTGTAGCCGCTGGCTCTCGCCATACGGTTGTATTCACCGAGACAGGAGAGGTCTTCACTTGGGGACTTCACACAATGATTTCGGGACAGCTGGGAATTGGACCTCCAGCCGAGAGGATCGATGTGAGGGTGCCTCGCAAAGTCGAACTTCCCGAAAAAGTTACTAAAATTGACTCAATGGCGAACAACGTTTTTGTGGTGGCGGGCGATATGATTTTCGGATGGGGACAGACTTCGCATGGTCGTCTTGGCAGACCAAAGAACGGAGCTCATAAGATTGAGGATGCCAACGGAGCTGTCTACCATTTGGCACACTCTCCTGTGCTGATCCCTCAAGAGGAAACTCCGGAGTAAAAGATGGTTTTCCGAAGATTTTGTAATATCATCTAGGCTCTGTTGCGAATAGAAAGACGATACTCGTCCCTATCGGGATATGAGGCCGCTTATATGGGCCATCCGAAGCCAATTACACGCTTTGTGTCACTTAGATTTGTGAACTAGCGATTCACATACGCAGCATCCCCGAATGAGGAAAGGGGAGGGGTGAATCGGCGACCAAACTTGACGAGAATTCGGCATATATAATCGACCGTTTACTGAGTTTCAGGTGACCTGATCAGGGTTATAGAATCTTGCCAAGGCCGAATAAATCAGCCAGTTCTTCCCCCGGTCGGGTGGG